>NZ_JAHPJF010000019.1:0-112389 GCF_020515815.1 Pseudomonas sp. AF03-9
AAGCCGCGTCCACTCGAACGACAACACCCCGTCCAGCACACCGTCGGTGAGGGTCAGCAACTCTTCGCCGGTGACCATCGACACCGGGCAGCCGTGGGTCGTGGTTTTATCCGCAGCCGCAGCGGCATCGCCGTTGGGGTTCTTGCCCGCGGCGGGCACATCATCGACAGGTTCTTGCCGCACCAACGTCGTGTGCTGCCTGGACTTGCTCCGCACCGCCGTCACCGGGTTGGAAACCAGCTCGGTCCCGGCCTTCAACTGCGCACTCGGCACCCCCGAAATCGGCGTCGCGGGACTGCCCAGCAACACCGGTTTGGCTGCTTCGACATGCGCCTCCAGCTTCGATCCTGCCAACTGCTTGGCCAAAAACTCCAGCCACTGGCGCGCCCGGCCAGACTTGACGTGCCCGAGTACCTGAACACCCAGGCGCACCACAACGCCCATCACACCGGCGACCCGGATCAGCAGCAGGGCGATGAGCACCTCGCTGGTGATTTCGCCCATCAGTTCGCTCATCTCTTGCGGCGGCAGCAGGCGCATCCAACTGACCATCGCCGACAGGTAGATGAACAGCAGCGGTTCATCGCTGAGCACCAGCAAACCCTTGGCAATGCGGTCTTGGCCCAGTGCCAGCAGGTCGTCGAGTTCGGTTTGGGAGAGGTAGTGCAGCAGTTTTTCGCTGTTGGGCTTGAGGTCGGCCAATAGCTCATACAGCTGTGGGATGTTGTCCCACAGGTTGTAAAGCGCCTTGCCCATGCCAGTCAGAAACGCCGTTTCTTCCAGCCGGCGGCGTGCAAGCGGGCTGGCATCCGTGTAGTCCTTCCACTGGGCTTCGAATGTGTTGGTCCACGCTTCGCGCAGGCGCGCTTCCAGGTCGAGGATCACGTCCTGGTAGGACGCATACAGCACCTTGAGGTGATCCTTGGAAATATTGGGGTAGAAACTGAGCCGATACTGCTGGTTACGCTCACACTCGGTGATTTCGAGGATACCGCTGGGGCCGATGGTCTTGTGAATCGGCTCGCCCAGTGGGCCGCCATTGGGGTCAACGCGTTGCAGCATCACCGGCGTGTTGCCGATGGGCACGAACCGTGTGCTCTGGAACAGGTGCACCAGGGTCAACGTGCCGTTGGCCGGGCATGTGGCGAGGGTGCTGCTGGGAATGATGGAGCGGTTGACTGGCGCAACCAGCGCCACTTCATCACCGACCTTGAACACCTGCTCGACCTCCAGCGCCGAAAAGCTCCAGAAGCTTTCAGCCCAGTCGTCAAAGGTGTTCAGGCATTTGCGAAAATCGTGTAGGACGGCCTCGACATCGACCGTCTTCGCATCCATTGGGGTCAGGGCCAGCCTGCCAATGGCCGGGTTCACGAAACGGCCCTTACAACATGAAACTCCATCTGCAATCCCTCGCACTGTGAAATCAGGCGAGGGACTCTGCAGAGGATTTCAGGGCAGGGGAGTAGAGCTTATCCGGCGCTAGCGTGGGACGTTTCGACAACTGGCGTCTTCTGTCGCCCCAGCACCAGGCTGCACAGCGCTGGCAGGAACAACAGCGTCAACAGGGTACCCACCAGCACCCCGCCGATCAGCACGTAGGCCAGGGACGACCAGAACACCGACAACGTCAGTGGGATAAACGCCAATGCCGCCGCCAGCGCGGTGAGGATCACTGGCCGTGCACGGCGTACCGTGGCTTCGACAATCGCCTCGCGGATCGCCATGCCATGTTGCTGGTTCTGGCGAATCTGGTCGGTGAAGATCAACGTGTTACGCATCAAAATCCCGCCAATCCCGATCAGCCCCAGAATCGCGTTGAACCCGAACGGCTGGTTGAACAGCAACAAGGTCGGCACCGCGCCAATCAAGCCCAGCGGTGCGGTGGCGAAGACCATGAACATCACGCCGAACGAGCGCACCTGGAACATGATCACGGTGAGGGTCAGCAGGATCATGATCGGGAACAGTGCGGCCAGGGCGACGTTGGCCTTGGCGCTTTCTTCCACCGGGCCACCGATGTCGATGTGGTAACCGGCAGGCAGTTGGGCGATCAACGGTTGCAGGTCTTTGTAAACGGCCATTTCCACGTCGGGCGGTTGTACGCCGTCGATGATGTCGGCGCGAACTTCGACAGTGGTGGTGCGGTTGCGGCGCTTGAGGATCGGCTCTTCCATCACCGCCTGGAAATGCCCGACCTGGGCCAGCGGCACGGCGGTGCCGGCGCTGTTGGTGAGCGTCATGTTGCTGAGGTTGCCAAGGTTTTCGCGCTGGCTGCCTTGGGCGCGGGCAACCACGGACACGGTGCGGTTGCCTTCGCGCACTTCGGTGATCGGGTTGCCGCTGAGCAGGGCGTTGAGCTGGGACTTGACCTCGTTGGGGGTGAAACCCAGCAGGCGCAGACGGTCTTGATCGAGCACCAGGCGGTAGCCACTGCTGCGCTCGCCCCAATCGAGGAAGGCGTCTTTAGTCAGCTTGTTGGCCGCGACGACTTTGCGCACGTCTTCGGACACGCTGCGCAGTACCTCCACGTTGGGACCGGAAACACGAAATACCACCGGGAACGGCACCGGCGGGCCAAACAGCAATTGCGTCACGCGAACGCGGGCGGAAGGGAATTCGCCTGCCGCAATTCGCTCGCGCATGCGTAGCTTCAAAGCATCGCGCGCGTGGGAATCCGCCGTCTGTACGATCAACTTGGCAAATGCCGCGTCAGGCAATTCCGGGTTCAGTGACAGAAAGAACCTTGGCGCACCGCCGCCCACGTAAGTGTCGACCAGGCGGGTTTGCGGTTCTTGCAACAGGGCTTTTTCCAGCTGCGCGGCCACCGCTTCAGTGCTTTTAAATGCGCTGCCGGGGGGCATGTACACCTCCAGGATCAGTTCGGAGCGGTCGGAGTTGGGGAAGAACTGCTTTTTCACCGCGCCCATGCCCAGCCCGCACAACACAAAGGCCGTCACCACCAGACCAGTGACCAGCCAGCGATGTCGTACGCAGCGTTCGACCAAATCGCGCAGCCGCTGGTAATAACGTCCGGCATAAATGGCGTCATGCCCGCCGGGTACCGGCGTGATGTTCGGCAGCAGTTTCACGCCCAGATAGGGGGTGAACACCACCGCCACCAGCCAGGATGAAATCAATGCAAAACCGACGATCCAGAAGATGTTGCCGGCGTATTCCCCGGCGCCGGAGCGGGCAAAACCCACGGGCAGAAAGCCGATGATCGTCACCAATGTACCGGTCAACATCGGCGCGGCGGTGGAGCTCCAGGCAAAGGTTGCGGCGTGGACCCGGTCGAATCCCTCTTCGAGTTTCACCACCATCATTTCGATGGCGATGATCGCGTCGTCCACCAGCAGGCCCAGGGAAATGATCAGCGCGCCAAGGGTGATGCGATCAAATTCGCGGCCGGTGAGCAGCATGATCACAAACACCACCGACAGGGTCAGCGGCACCGCGGCGGCCACCACCAGACCCACGCGAAAGCCCAGCGCCAGCAGGCTGATCAGCATCACCACCGCCAGGGCGACGAAGAATTTCAGCATGAATTCGTTGACCGCCAGGCTGATGTTTTTTGCCTGGTCGGAGACTTTCGCGAAGTTGACGCCCAAGGGCAGGTCTGCCTGGATTCTGGCTTCCTGGGCCTTGAGGCTCTTGTCCAGTTCCAGGCCGTTCCAGTGTTTTTCCATGATCACGCCGAGCATCAGCGCTGGGTCACCCTGGTGGCGGATGCGGTAGCTGGGCGGGTCTTCGTAGCCGCGGCTGACGGTGGCCACATCGGCGATGCGCAGCACGCGGCCGTTGACTTCCAGCGGCACGTTTTCGATCAGCGCCAGGCTGTCGAAGGCGCCGTCGATACGGATGTAGGCCCGCGCACCGGCGGTCTCGACAAACCCCGACGGCGCCACGGCGTTTTGCGCGGCCAGTGCGGTAAAAATCTGATCCGGCTTGATGCCCAGGGTTGCCAGGCGCTCGTAGGAAAACTCGACAAATACCCGCTGCGCTTGTTCGCCGAGAATATTGACCTTCTTCACCCCCGGCAGATTGAGCAAACCCTGGCGCAGTTCTTCAGCCATTTGCACCTGTTGCCGGTGGGGCAGGTGTTCGGCTTCCAGTGCGTACAAGGCGAAGTACACGTCGGAATATTCGTCGTTGAACAACGGGCCGATCACGCCCTTGGGCAGCTTCGCGGCTTCGTCGCTGAGCTTTTTGCGGGTTTGGTAGAAGAGGTCCTGGATCTCGCCCGGGCGGGTGGACTCTTTGAAGGTCATGCGCATTGACACAAAGCCCGGCTGGGCGATGGTCTCGACGCGGTCGTAGTAGTCGAGTTCCTGCAGGCGTTTTTCCAGGCGGTCGGCAACTTGTTCCTGCATTTCCGCGGCAGTGGCGCCGGGCCAGGCGGCGGTGATGGTCATGACTTTGACGGTAAACGACGGGTCTTCGGCGCGACCCAGTTTGCCGAACGAGAAGATCCCCGCGGCCAGAATCGCCAGGATCAGGAACAGCGTGACGGCCCGGTGTTTGACCGCCAGTTCGGAGAGGTTGATGCCGCGCATGCTCAGTGGTCCCTTTTGTGGTTGAGGGCCAGTGCCTGGGCGGGTAGCAGGCGCACCGCATCACCGCTGTGCAGCAGGTGGGCGCCGAGGGCGACGATGAGTTGGCCAGGGGCCACGCCGCTGTCGAGCAGGGCGTCTTCCTGGCCGAGACTGACAACGTTGACCGGGGCGAAGCTGACGCTGTCGTCCGCGCCGATCAGCCACACGCCGGTGCCTTGCCCGGCGTCGTGCAAGGCGCCGATGGGCACGCGGGTTTGCACGGCCTGGTCGTTGCCTTGCAGGCGCAGGGTGATCGTCGAGCCGAGGGCGAAACGATCGACGGTGCCATGCAGCACGTAGCGGGCGCGGTAGGTGCGGGTGGCCGGGTCGGCACTCGCGGACAGCTCGCGCAGGGTGGCGGTGACCGCCTGGTCCGGCGCGCCGAAGGGGAACGCCAGGGCGCGCTGGGAGGCTTGGTCACGCCTGTTTTCCGGCAGGTTGACGATGGCTTCACGGGCGCCGTCATGGGCCAGGCGTGCGACGATCTGACCTTCGGCGACCACTTGGCCGCGGTCGACCCGCACATCGGTGAGGATGCCGTCGCCATCGGCCTTGAGCACGGAGTAGGTGCGGCGGTTCTCGATCTGGCTGGCGTCGGATTGGGCCGACGCCAACTCGGCTTCGGCGACGCGCAGGTTGGTCGCCGCTTGGTCGAAGATCTGCCGCGACACCGCGCCAGTGGTGGCCAGGCGCTGGTAGCGGTTGGCATCGTCACGGCGTTGGCGCAGTTGGGCCTGGGCGGCGTTGACGCGGTTCCTGGCCGAGCGCAGGGCCAGATCGAAGTCGCCGATGTCCAGCACCAGCAGGGTGTCGCCACGGGACACGTGTTGGCCGGGATCGACTTTGCGCTCGATGACCTTGCCGCTGACCCGGAAGCCCAGGTCGCTTTCCGTCCGCGCCGCGACCACGCCGGTGTAGGCGCTTTGCTGAGTGCTGGCGGCTTCGACTTTGGCCGCGAGCACCGGACGGGGCTGGGGAACTTGGGCGGCAGTGTCGGCCTGGCTGTTGCAGCCGCTGAGCACGATCAGCAGGGCCAGGGCGGTGAGAGGGCGCAGGGGAGGAGAGTTCATGGCGGGCTCCGGGGGATTGTCGCTGTAAATTACGGACGTAATATTTCGACAAATATTATGCTCGAAATATTAATTGGTCCAGTCCTCTGTGGGAGTGGGGTTATCGTTCCGCCAGTAGGACAGTAAAGGTTGTTTTTGCCGTCTAGCGCTCAATTGCTACCGGATTTAAGGTGTATCCACTTTGGAGGAACACCATGAAAAAACTCATCGGCATCTACACCAGTCCACGCGGCCATTGGGTCGGCGACGGTTTTCCGGTGCGCACGCTGTTTTCCTACGACAACCTGGGCAAACACATCAGCCCATTCCTGTTACTGGACCACGCTGGCCCGGCGGATTTCACCCCGACCACTGAGCGTCGCGGCGTAGGCCAACACCCCCATCGCGGCTTCGAAACCGTGACCATCGTCTACGACGGCGAAGTCGAACACCGCGACTCCACCGGCGCCGGCGGCATCATCGGCCCGGGCGATGTGCAATGGATGACGGCCGCCAAAGGCATCATCCACGAAGAATTCCACTCCGAAGCCTTCGCCCGTAAAGGCGGCGCGCTGGAGATGGTGCAACTGTGGGTCAACCTGCCCGCCAAGGACAAAATGGCCGACGCGGGTTACCAGACCATCGTCGACACGGATATTCCGCTGCTGCCATTGGCGGATGACGCCGGGCAGCTGCGCTTGATCGCCGGGGAATTCGCCGGGGCCAAAGGCCCGGCGCGGACCTTTACGCCGATTGATGTGTGGGACTTGCGCCTCAATGCAGGTAAACCAGTGACCCTGGACCTGCACGTCGGGCGTAACAGCGCGCTGGTGATCCTGCGCGGTACGGTGCTGGTCAACGGCGAAAACGTCGCACGCCAGGGGCAGTTGGTATTGTTTGAGCGCGATGGCCGCCAAATCAGCCTGGAGGCCAATGACGATGCCAAGGTGTTGTTGCTCAGTGGAGAACCGATTGACGAACCGATCGTGGGGCATGGTCCGTTTGTGATGAATACTGAGCAGGAAATTCATCAGGCGTTTGAGGATTTCCACTCGGGTCGGTTTGGGCGGATGCACGATTAACCGCCCACCGCCAAACCCCTGTGGGAGCTGGCTTGCCTGCGATAGCATCACCTCGGTCCAGCAGATAAACCGAGGTGCTCGCATCGCAGGCAAGCCAGCTCCCACATTTCGTTTTCCAGCGTTGCCATTTCATGCGATCTTCTCGCCATTCGCCCTGGAGTCGCCTGGATGCCCTCATTTATCTCCGATCACCCCATGCTCTGTGCCCTGGGGCTGATCTTTATCGACATCGCCGTCTGGCGTCTTATCTCCGCCGACCTCGCCAACTGGAAGCTCGCCGCGCGGCTGGTGATTTTTGCGGTGTTCAGCGCCGTGCTGTTCAACGATGGCATGAACCCCATGCTGGTTGCGCCCTACGCCGACAACACCGCACTGCACATGGCCGCGACGGCCTTGCAGATCGGCTGGTGGCTGTTCGCGGCGCGTACGCTCACGGTGCTGCTTGGTGCGTTGATGATGCAGCGGGTCGGTCACACCGGGCGGTTGTTGCAGGATCTGCTCGGCGCGGTGATTTTCCTGATTGCGATCATCGCCGCTCTGGCCTACGTGCTCGACCTGCCGGTCAAGGGCGTGCTGGCCACTTCCGGTGCGGTGGCGATCATTGTCGGCCTGGCGCTGCAAAGTACTTTGAGCGACGTGTTTTCCGGGATCGTGCTCAATACCACCAAGCCCTACCAGCTGGATGACTGGATCTCCATCGACGGCACCGAGGGCCGTGTCACCGACATCGATTGGCGTGCCACGCGCCTGCAAACCTCCCAGGGCAGCCTGGCGGTGATCCCCAATTCCCTGGCGGCCAAGGCCAAGATCATCAACTTTTCGCGCCCGGCGGATATGTTCGGCCTGGCGGTCAGCCTGCAAGTCAGCCCCCATGCACGCCCGCAAACGGTGATCGAGGCCCTGGAGCGGGCGATGCAAGGCTGCCGACCGTTGCTGGCGAATCCGGCGCCCAGCGTGGCGTTCAAAACCAGCGGCAGCGCGGGCGTGGAGTATGAAATCAGCGGCTTTGTGCCGGCCATGAGCCTCAAGCGCGAGGTACGCAACCAGCTTTACGACCTGGCTTTCCGTCACCTGCAATCGGCGGGTGTGAGCCTGTTGTCCGCCACCGAAAGCAGCACGCCAGCCACTGCATCGGCGGCGCGGGCGCTGTTGGAGCGTTCGTCGATTTTCTCGACCCTGCGCCAGGAAGAAAAAGACACCTTCAGTCAGAACATGACCCTGCACACCTATCGCACCGGCGAGATGATTCTGGCGGCAGGGGAGGTCAGTGATCATCTGTTCATCATCGAGTCCGGCGTGGTCTCGGTGATGTTGACCAAGGGAGGCCACAAGTTCGAAGCCGGGCGCATGGGGCCGGGCGAGGCGATTGGTGAGGCGGGAATCCTGTCGGATCAGGCGGCGCTGGCGGACTTTTCGGCTAAGACCTTCTGCACCCTGTACCGCATCGAGAAGGAATACCTCAAGCCGTGCCTGGAGGCGCGGCATGACATCAGCGAGGCGATGAAAGCGCTGTTGGATTTCCGCCTGCACGCGGCGCAGGCCCTGACCCAGGAAACGCCCGTGGTGCCGGTGAAGAAGGGCTTCTTGCAGTGGCTGAAAAAGCGCGGGCTCTAGGCCCGCGCTCGCGTTCGATCAGAAGTTCACCGTGGCACTCAGGCGCGCGGTCAGTGGCGCGCCCTGGAACAGGTAGTCATCGCCCAGGTACTCGCCCGCATCACGCCAGTAGCGCTTGTCGAACAGGTTGTCGACGCTCAGGCGCAGCACCGTCTCATAGCCGTCTACCTTGGTGGTGTAGCGGCTGCCCACATTGACCACTGCGTAATCGCCGACTTCCACCGTGCCGTCGCGGTTGGCGGCCTTCTTCGCGCTGTACTGCACGCCGCCGAGCACCGCCAGGCCGTTGACCCACGGCAGCGCGTAGTCGGCGTACAGGCTGGCGCGCAGCTTGGGCACGTTGATCGCCTGGTGGCCCTCGTATTGCGCGGTGCCGCTGCCGGTGACCCGTGCACGGATCGCCGCCACGCTACTGGAAATCTGCAGGCGTTCGGTGGCCCAGCCATTGGCCGACAGCTCCAGCCCGGTGTTTTTCTGCTCGCCTTGTTGCACGTAGTTGAACGCGCCCGTGCCGTCCGGCTTGGCGTACTGGTAGGCCTGGCGGGTCTGGAACACGGCGGCGGCGAAGCTGATGCGGCGCCAGTCGTATTTCACCCCGGCTTCGAGCTGGCGTGAGGTGGTGGGGGCCAGGGTTTCGCCGTCGTTGATGGTGGTCCATGGCGCTTCACCGCCCAGGGACAGGCCCTTGCTGTAGCTGGTGTACAACGACAGGTTTTCCACCGGCTTGTAGATCAACGATGCCTGGGGCAGGAATTCGTATGTCTGGGTGTGGCGTTGCTGGTTGCCGAACTCATCAAACGCCTTTTCATCCAGGCGCACTTCGCGGCCTCCGAGGATGGTTTGCCATTGCTCGTTCAGACGAATGCGGTCGGTGACGAACAGGCCGTACTGGCGGCTGTCGAGGCGCCGGTGCTTGTCGTTCAGCGGTACGTCGGTGGGGGTGAAGGTCGGGGCATCCACATTGATGTTGGAGCTGCCGATGTATTCGTTCACTGACTTGCGCTTGTCGATCACCCGGCGAAAGGCGCTGGTGCCGAAGGTCAGTTCATGGCCCAGGCTGCCGGTGTCGAACAGCCCGGTCATGGCCGCCTGCACTTCGTCGTCACGGCGGGTGTCGTCGGGGCTGCGGTAGTCGTAGACGTCGTAGTCGCCGGTGGGGCCGAAGGTTGCGGTGCCGCAATCGGTCACGTAGAAGCAGCCGTAGGCAAACGAGCTGTAATCGTCAATCACCACCTTGCTGCGCGCCGCGCTGACGTTGCCTTTCCACTGATCACTGAAGCGGTACTCGAACTTGCCGTTGAGGTTCAGCGAATCGATCCCCACCGGCTTCGAGCCGCTCTGGTGCCCCAGCAGTTTTTTCGGCGAGGCGTCGTTCGGCACTTCAGTGCCGCCGAGCAACTGGTAGCCCGGCACCGAGCGCTGTTGCTTGTTCTGGTATTCGGCGTCCAGTTGCAGCACGGCGTCGGGGCTGATGTTCCAGTCGAAGGCCAGGGACAGGAAATCGCGCTGGCCATTGGCGTGTTCCACATAGGAATGCAGGTCTTCATGGGCGACGTTGGCACGCAGGCCGAATTGCTTGTCGCTGCCAAACCAGCCGCCGACGTCGGTGGCGATGTAGCCGCTGCCGCGATCATCGGTGGACACCGTCACCGAACGCACATCTTCCGGGCGCTTGGTCACGTAGTTGATCACGCCGCTGGGCTCGGAAATGCCGCTCTGCAAACCGGCCAGGCCCTTGAGCACCTCGACCTGCTGCTTGTTTTCCAGGGCAACGTTCTGCTCGCCGGTGATGGTGCGCCCGTTGATCTTGTAGCTGCTCGCCGCGTTCAGCGAGAAGCCGCGCACCACAAAGTTTTCGTAGTAGCCGATGGGGGCGTAGCTGTCGCCCACCGACGCGTCGTTGCGCAACACCTCACTGAGCAGGCGTGCTTGCTGGTCCTTGATCAACTGCGCGTTGATCACCGCGATCGACGCCGGCGTATCGAGCAGAGCGGCTTCGCTGAAGCCGCTGACCGACGCGGTTTCGCTGCGATAGCCGGTTTCATCCTGGCCCAGAACGTTCACCGCCGGCAGCTCCAGCTCGGCCGCGAGGCTGCTGCCGATGCCGCCACTGAGCAGCAGGCCGAGGGCGAAACGTGAAGTGACGACGGGACGAAAACGCAAAACCATGGGGGCAGGGCCTTAAAGCGCGGGGCGGGGGGCGCATAAGCTAGGCATAAGTGCACACTTTTACAAGGCTTCGAGAATGATTCGCGGCTTGAGACAACCCGTCTCAGCCCTCACGCCGATCCAGCTGGACCTCGACAGCGGGCGTGCACAGCTGCGATAGACAAGGCTTCTCTCACTGTTGCAGGAGATTGTCATGGGTATCGCTGGAAAAGTTGCGCTGGTCACCGGCGCCGGGCAGGGCATCGGCCGGGCCATTGCTCTGCGCCTGGCACAGGACGGGGCCGACATCGCCCTGGTGGACATCAACGGCGCCAAGCTCGAAGCCGTTGCCGCTGAAGTCGTGGGCCTGGGCCGCAAGGCGTCGGTATTCGTCGCCGACGTGTCCAAGCTTGAGCAAGTGGTGGCCGCGGTGGAGCACGCGCACCAGACCCTGGGAGGCTTTGACATCATCGTCAACAACGCTGGGGTGGCGCAGATTGATTCGCTGCTGGAGGTCAGCCCGGAGCAGGTCGAGCGCACCTTGGGCATCAACGTGCAGGGCGTGCTGTGGGGCATCCAGGCCGCCGGCAAGAAATTCAAGGCACTCAAGCAAAAGGGCAAGATCATCAATGCCTGTTCCATCGCAGGCCATGAAGGGTTCGCGCTGCTGGGCGTGTACTCGGCGACCAAGTTCGCGGTGCGTGCGCTGACTCAGGCGGCGGCCAAGGAACTGGCGAGCGCGGGGATTACCGTGAATGCGTATTGCCCCGGCGTAGTGGGCACGGACATGTGGGTGGAGATCGACAAGCGCATGGCGCAGATCACTGGCGCCGAAGTCGGGGCGACGTACAAGAAGTATGTGGATGGCATTGCATTGGGCCGGGCGCAAACGCCAGAGGATGTCGCGGGGTTGGTCTCCTACCTGGCTGGGCCGGACGCGGATTACATGACCGGCCAGGCGCCATTGATCGACGGCGGCCTGGTCTACCGCTAAGCCTCTAGGTGGGCTCGGTCTAATGTGGGAGCAGGCAAGCCAGCTCCCACATTTTGATCCCATTGTGTCAGGTGGTTTTGTTGGGCATGTCGATACCCAGCTGGTTGACTCGGCGATACAGGGTTGCCCTGGAGATCCCCAGCGCCTGCGCCGTCGGCAGCGGCTTCCAGCGATGGCGGATCAACGCATCGAGCACCAACTGGCGCTGCGGGCTGACGCTTTCTTCAACCCCCACCGCCACCTGTTCCCCACGCACTTCCACTGGCAGGTCCGTCACTTGCAGCGTGTCGCCGTCACACACCGCGCAGGCATACGCCAACACGTGCCGCAGTTGCCGCACATTGCCCGGCCAGGCGTAGCCCAGCAGTAACTCCAGCGCGGTGCTGGCGATACCCACAGGCTGCGCTTGCTGCTCCAGCAACCGATTGATCAACGCCAGCTTGTCGGTACGCTCACGCAAGGGCGGCAGGCAGAAACGCGCGCAGCCGAGGCGGAAGTACAGGTCTTCACGAAAGCGCCCCTCACTCACCAACCCCGCCAGGTCGCGGTGGCTGGCGCAGATCACCTGGATGTCCACCGCGCGGGTTTTCGCCGCGCCCAGTGGGGCCACTTCGCCTTCGGCCATCACCCGCAGCAGGCGCGTTTGCAGCGCCAGGGGCATGTCGCCGATTTCATCGAGGAACAAGGTGCCGCCGTCGGCCTGCACCAACAGCCCCGGCATGCCCTTGCTGGATGCGCCGGTGAAGGCCCCGGCGACGTAGCCAAACAGCTCGCTTTCAATCAGGTTCTCGGGAATCGCCGCGCAGTTCACCGCCACGAACGGCCCGTGACGCCGGGCGCTGCGTTCATGCAACTGGCGGGCGAACACCTCTTTGCCGGCGCCGGTTTCGCCTTGCACCAGCACCGGCAGGTTGCGGTCCTTGACCCGTACGGCCAGGCGCAGGTGTTCTTCCACGCGCGCATCGACCTGCGGGGCAATCGCTGCCCGTGTCGGTTTGCGCCGCGGCGCGTTGATGCGAACGTGCAGCGCGCCCGGTTCCCCCAGCAGCTGCAGTTGTTGGGTTGATTGCTCGCTGACGGCGCGCAATGCATCCAGGTCAAACACCTCGCCGATATGTTCCGGCACCTGGCCAAAGCGTCGCCGCAACGCCTGGCGCGCCTTGCTGTTCAAGGCGTGCAGGCGCCCGTCGCGGTCCCAGGCCAGCAACAGATCGGGCTGGCTGTCCACATACCCCGGCGTGCTGTGGGCTTGTAGCACCCAATGCTCGCGGGCGCTGTGCATGAAGAAGGCGTTTTCGATGGCCTCGGCACTTTGCGCCACCAACTGCCGCACCAGGTGCTGGCTGCGCCGGTCATCCGGGGATTTCAGCGCCGAGGCGTCCATGACCCCGAGCAGGTTGCCCTGGGGGTCGAAGATCGGCGCGGCGGAGCAAGTCAGGCCGATGAAGGCCGCGCGGAAGTGATCGCGCTTGTGCACCGTCACCGCCGCCTTGCTGGTCAGCACCGTGGCCACGCCGCAGGTGCCTTCTTCGGCTTCCGACCAGCAGGTGCCCAGATACAGGCCGGCCTTGCGGCAGTCGGTGCGGATCGAAGTGTCCACGCGGTGGTCGATGGTCTGGCCCTGGGCGTCGGTGAGCATCACGCAATAATCGGCCTGGCGCACACGGTGGTGCAGTTGGCCGACGGCTTCAGCGGCGATGCGCATGAACAGTTCGGCGCGCTCGCGGCATTCCTTGAGCAAGGGTTCACTGAGGATGCGTGGCCCCTGCAAGGAACCGGGGTCGAGGTGATGTTGTTCCATGGAGCGCCGCCACGAATCGAAGATCAGCGACGGCACCGGCGCCTCGGGCAGGCGGTCGGCATTGCGGACCACGCGACTGACGCAGTCGACGTGTTCCCTGGAGTTCGCGGCGAGCATAAGGCCTCCGGTTCTCGATCTTTGTTGTTATGCCCGCCATTAAGCGCGCATGCGTCGGGTCGGACAAGCGCGGCCTGACCAACAGCCCGGGATGAGACGCGGCGTCTCAGCAAGCCTGAGACGCGAGCTGCGCGGTGCAATCTGCCGTCTCATTCTGCGGTGGCTTGCCGCACCGCCACAACTGCTCTGGATCAAGGCTTTGCCAGGTTTTTTCGCGCCTTGGCACAGGCTGTGCTGAAGGCCCTGTAGCTGAATACCCTCAGCCTTTTGTGTGTCGAGACAACCTGGAGAACAACAAGATGTCCACTCACCTGTCCACCGATCAATTGCTGCATGCCTACACCGTGATGCGCACCATCCGTGATTTCGAAGAGCGCTTGCACGTGGAATTCGCCACCGGCGAGATCCCCGGTTTCGTGCACCTGTACGCCGGCCAGGAGGCCAGTGCCGCCGGGGTCATGGCCCACCTCAACGATGAAGATTGCATCGCCTCCAACCACCGTGGTCACGGTCACTGCATCGCCAAGGGCGTGGACGTGTTCGGCATGATGGCCGAGATCTACGGCAAGAAAACCGGCGTGTGCGGCGGCAAGGGCGGCTCCATGCACATTGCCGACCAGGAGAAGGGCATGCTCGGCGCCAACGGCATCGTCGGCGCGGGTGCGCCGCTGGCGGCCGGTGCCGCGCTGGCGTCCAAGCTCAAGGGTAGCCAGGGCGTGGCGGTGGCCTTTTTTGGCGACGGCGGCTCCAACGAGGGCGCGGTGTTCGAAGCGATGAACCTGGCCGCGATCATGAAGTTGCCATGCCTGTTCGTTGCCGAAAACAACGGTTATGCCGAGGCCACCGGTTCCGGTTGGTCGGTGGCGTGCAAGGACATCGCCGAGCGTGCCGTGGGCTTTGGCATGCCGGGGGTGATTGTCGATGGCAATGATTTTTTCGCCGTGCACGCCGCCCTCGGCGTTGCCGTCGAACGTGCGCGTAACGGCGAGGGGCCAACGTTGGTGGAAGTGAAACTAAGCCGCTTCTACGGCCACTTCGAAGGCGATGCGCAAACCTATCGCGGCCCCGATGAAGTGAAGAACCTGCGCGACACCGCCGACTGCCTGGCGCTGTTCCGCCAACGCTGCACCGCCGAGGGCTGGCTGGAAGCAGCGCAATTGGAGCGCATCGACGGCGAAGTCGCGCAACTGATCGAAGACGCCGTGCGTCGCGCCAAGTCCGACCCCAAGCCCCAGGCCGCCGACCTGCTCAGTGATGTCTACGTCGCCTACCGCTAATAACAATAATCCGTGGAGAGAATCTTATGGCTCGCAAAATCAGCTACCAGCAGGCAATCAACGAAGCCCTGGCCCAGGAAATGCGCCGTGACAAGAGCGTGTTCATCATCGGCCAGGACGTTTCCGGTGGCACCGGATCGCCCGGCGAACAAGACGCCTGGGGCGGTGTGCTCGGGGTGACCAAGGGCCTGTACCCGGAATTTCCCGAGCGCGTGCTGGACGCGCCGCTGTCCGAGGTCGGCTACGTTGGCATGGCGGTCGGCGCCGCCACCCGAGGCATGCGCCCGGTGTGCGAATTGATGTTCGTTGACTTTATCGGTTGCTGCCTCGACCAACTGCTCAACCAGGCGGCCAAATTCCGCTACATGTTCGGCGGCAAGACCACCACGCCGCTGGTGATCCGCGCCATGTACGGCGCCGGCCTGCGCGCGGCGGCCCAGCATTCGCAGATGCTCACCTCGATGTGGACGCACATCCCTGGCCTGAAGGTGGTGTGCCCGGCCACGCCGTATGACGCCAAGGGCATGTTGATCCAGGCAATCCGCGACAACGACCCGGTGATCTTCCTTGAGCACAAGATGCTCTACAGCCTGCAAGGTGAAGTCCCGGAAGAGCTCTACACCGTGCCCTTCGGCGAAGCCAACTTTGTACGCGAAGGCAAGGATGTCACCCTGGTGACCTACGGGCGCATGCTGCATGTCGCCCTGGAAGCCGCGACCAACCTGGCGCGCCAGGGCATCGACTGCGAAGTGCTGGACCTGCGCACCACCAGCCCGTTGGACGAAGACAGCATCCTCGAAAGCGTGGAAAAAACCGGGCGACTGGTGGTGATCGATGAGTCCAACCCACGCTGTTCCATCGCTACCGATATCAGCGCGTTGGTGGCGCAGCGCGCGTTTTCTTGCCTGCGTGCGCCGATTGAAATGGTCACCGCGCCACACACGCCGGTGCCGTTCTCCGATGCGCTGGAAGACCTGTACATCCCCAACGCCGCGAAGATCGAAGCCGCCGTGCTGAAGATCGCCGACAAGAGGAATGCCGCATGATCCATACCTTGACCATGCCCAAGTGGGGGCTGTCGATGACCGAGGGGCGTATCGACGTCTGGCTCAAGCAACCCGGCGACCGGGTAGAGAAGGGCGAGGAAGTGCTCGATGTGGAGACCGACAAGATTTCCAGCAGCGTCGAGGCGCCGTTCAGTGGCGTGTTGCGCCGGGTCCTGGCGCTGAGCGACGAGACCTTGCCGGTGGGCGCGTTGCTGGGGATTGTGGTGGACGGTGACGCCAGCGAAGCGGAGATCGACGCGGTGATCGACAGCTTCAATGCCGGGTTTGTGTCCAATGCGGCCGAGGCCGAAGCGTCGGGGCCGAGTGCGCAGAAGGTCGAGATCGGCGGGCGCCTGCTGCGTTATCTAGACCTGGGCGAGGGCGGCACGCCGCTGGTGCTGGTGCACGGTTTTGGCGGCGACTTGAACAACTGGTTGTTCAACCAACCGGCACTGGCCGCCGAGCGCCGGGTGATCGCCCTGGACTTACCGGGGCACGGAGAGTCGGGCAAGCAGTTGCACACAGGGGACGCCGAGGAGTTGAGCCAGGCCGTGCTCGACCTGCTCGATCATCTGCGGTTGGACCGCGTGCACCTGGCCGGGCATTCCATGGGCGGGTTGGTGTCACTGACGGTTGCCGACCGCGCGCCCGCACGCATTGCCTCGCTGGCGCTGATCGCCAGCGCTGGGTTAGGCACGGACATCAATGGTGAGTATCTGCAAGGCTTTGCCGAGGCGAACAATCGCAACGCGCTCAAGCCGCAACTGACTCAACTGTTCAGCGATCCCGCACTGGTGACGCGGCAGATGCTGGAGGACATGCTCAAGTTCAAGCGCCTGGAGGGTGTGGATCAGGCGTTGCGCCAACTCAACGGCGCGCTGTTTGACGGCGGGCGGCAGAAGGTGGACCTGCGCCATGTGGTCGGTCGCCAACCGAGCCTGGTGATCTGGGGCAGTGATGATGCAATCATCCCGGTGCGCCATGCACAGGGGCTGGAGGCGCAGGTGGAAGTGCTGCCGGGGCAGGGGCATATGGTGCAGTTGGAGGCGGCTGAACAGGTGAACCAGCTTATGGCGACCTTCCTCAAATCCCAAGCCTGACAACACTCTAAATGTGGGAGCAGGCAAGCCAGCTCCCACAGTTTTTGACCGTGTTTTAACCTTGGCGCCTTAGGGGTTCACTGGGATGGTGCGCTGAGATGCCACATTGTGGAGGGCGCATCAGGACACTTGGTCAGCCTTATGGCATACAGGACGATGGCAGCGTGAGATGAACCTCGATTCGTCTTGCTTCTTGGACGTAGGCGGCTGCAATCATACAGGGATTGGTTGCGGCTATGCACCAGTCCAGATAGGGGGTGGGGTCTATGTATCTGAACGCACTTTGCAAAGGACTGTTATCTCTCTCGAACGCCGATTCGCAGAAATATCCCGGGTGAAGCGGCACACCCTGCACCGATAACGCTACTCCTCCAAAGCAGATTGATGCTGCAAGGCACAGCTCACGCAAATTGCGTCTGCGAATAAATCTCTTCATGGCAACGTAGCTCCTACCGAATCGAAATTGAGCGCGGCATCGGTCGCGTATCCCACTACATAGGTGCCCGAAGGTGAAATGCTATTCAAATAGCTGGTCAGCCCAGGCGTCACCGGCGGTATAGCAACGGTTCCTCCCGAGGGAGTCCAAAAGCACCCGGTCTCGTATTGGCTGGCGTTCACGCAGTTCAAGGCTACGGTGTTGTTGTTGGCAAAACCCGCGGCACTGATCAGATTGTTACCTTGCAGCGGTTGGATGGACTGGACGGTGAAGGAGTTCGTAGGGTCTGGCCAGTAAAGAGGCTTCTCGAATCCAGTCGGGTCCTTGCCATACGCCAATACATGCCCAAGATCATTGATTGCCACGGCGTTGTTCAGTGCATTCAACGGCATCGTCAGGAGCGAAGGGGGGCTGCTTGGCGTGTTCCAGAATGCGGTTTGCCCTGTGTTCGAGGCCGTTCCCGGAAACACGCAGGTACCGACGAATTGGCCCTGATTATTCATGTCTACGGCAAAGCAGTAAGTGGCTCCTGCCGGTAATGCCGGTACAAGAAGGCTGTATCCTCCACCGCTCCACTTAGCAACCTTGATAACGGGCGGCCCGTCTGGTCCTGGGCAATTCAACAGAATAAGCGGGCGACCATCGAATAAGGTGTCGGTCAAATCAACTCCCGCGCAATTGTCGCCCCAGCCTGACACCCGTTCTGGTGTTGCGCTGCCAGCGGTGTAGGTCACCACCGTTGGGGCTCCGTTTGCGCTCAGGCTCCGCGCCACAACCACGCCGTTCTGATTTTGTGCGGTGGGCATCGTTTGTTTGTCAGCCGGGCGCAACAGCGGGAACAGCAAGGTTCCTGGCAGCGGGTTCATAGCTATTGGGGGCGCGGCTGGCGTAGCCGCGTTCCAAAAAACGGCGTAGAAGATACCGGCGTTGCTCGCGCAGGTGCCCACTATCGAACCATTGTTAGCGATAGCGGATACTTGGCAGGGTTTTCCTGTGGCCAATGGTGCCAGTTGTTGCTGGGGGCCTCCCAGTGTTGTCGAGTACCATGGTCCGGTGTTGGCACTGGGCGTGGTCGAACTGCAGCCACCCACGATCTGCCCACTGTCGTTGACTCCAACCGTCTCGCATTGCACTCCGGCGGCATGACCTGAACTGACGTAAGTCGCTGCATTGGCGATCACTCCGTGTCCGCACATCACTACGCCAACACTCAACACCATCGGTAGAATCCGTTGTCTGAACGAGCGTTGCATAATCCGTCCTTCCCTGGCTGAAAGAATCATCTACTGAGGGGAAACCCCGCAGTCCCTTCGACGCCAGTAAACGCCCGGATCGAAGGCGGCACAACTGTCACTTCTGACAGGTACAGGACGAGTTGCCACAAGGCTCGGTGAGTGCCTGGCGGAACCTCTCCACCCACCGCCACAGGTTCGCTTCGAAAACCCGCGAGCCAGCCCTGCAATCCTGCGGGCGACGAATGTGGGTGAAGTCGCCGATCGTGTGGCGTACATTGCTTCACGGTTTTTTTTGCGACAACCGGTGCCGCGTTGCGGGGCGACGGCGGTGGGGGCGTCAGCATGGCGATCTGAATTGTTTTCCATTTTCTGGAGTATTTATCGTGGCAACAGCGTCTTCTGTGATTGAAATCCCTGTATCGGCCGATCAGGTCTGGCAATTGGTCGGCGGCTTCAACAGCCTGCCGGACTGGTTGCCGTTGATCGTCAAGAGTGAGCCGAGTGAAGGCGGGCGTCTGCGTCACCTGACGACCGCCGACGGTGGCGTGATCGTGGAGCGTATGCAGACGTTTGATAACGTCGGGCGTACCTACAGCTACACCATCGAACAATCGCCGTTCCCGGTCAGTGCTTACCTGGCGACGTTGCAGGTTGAAGCCTTGACTGACGCGTCGGCCAAAGTCACCTGGTCGGGTGTGTTCACGCCGGTGGACGGTGTGACGGATGCCGAGGTGGAAGAGCTGTTTGCCGGTGTCTACAAGGGTGGGGTTGAGGCGCTGCGGGCGAACTTCTGACCTGATCTAGCTGGCGCTGCAAGTCCAATGTGGGAGCGGGCTTGCCCGCGATTGCGGTGGTTCAGTGAATATATCTTTGACTGACACACCGCTATCGCGGGCAAGCCCGCTCCCACAGGGTTTTGTGGTGCCCGGGTTACTCGGGCATGAGCTGCTGCCGGCACTCCAGCACCAACCGCGCACCGCCGCTTTCACTGCTGCCCACTTCCAACTTGAACCCGTGCAAGTTGATGATCGCCGCGACAATCGACAAGCCCAAGCCAAACCCGCCTTGCTGGTCATTTTCATCCACGCGATAGAAGCGCTGGAACACCGCGTTGCGTTCGGCAATCGGGATGCCGGGCCCGGAGTCGTGCACTTCGATGCGGGTGCTGCCGGCGTCGTTCAGCGCACGCAAGATCACTTCGCCGCCTGGCGGGGAGAACTTGATCGAGTTGCTCAGCAGGTTGGCCAGGGCCTCGAACAACAGGGCACGGTCGCCGGTGATCCACGGCAGCGACTCCGGCGTATCGAGCACCAGTTGCAGCTCGCCTTCTTCGGCCAGCGGCAGGTAGAAGTCATGCAGTTCGCGCAGCAGCGGCAGCGGGTCCATCACCAGGAAGCCCGAGCGGCGCTGGTGGTCTTCCAGCTCCGAGATGCGCAGCAAGCCGCGAAAGCGCGCCATCAGGGTGTCGGTTTCGGTGATCGCATCGTCCAGTTTTACCGCGTAGTTGGAGTCCTGTTCGGCCTCTTGGCGGATGCGATAAAGCTGCGCACGCAGGCGGGTCAGCGGGGTGCGCAGGTCGTGGGCGATGTTGTCGCACACGCCCTTGACCTCGTTCATCAGCTTTTCGATGCGGTCGAGCATGGCATTGACGATGGCGGCAAGCATGTCCAGTTCGTCACGCCGATTCGACAGCGGCAGGCGGTGGGTCAGGTCGCCGGCGACGATGGCCTCGGCGCTGGCCTGAATGCCGCGAATGCGCCGCAACGGGCGGCGGCGCAGCAGGTGCCAGCCGGCGGCACCGGGGATGATGGTCAACGACAGCGCCCATAGCAGCGCATGCCAGATGATCCGGGTCACGCCAAACAGCGAACCATTGGCGCGCACCAGCACCAGCCAGCGGCCGTCGTCGGTGTGGGTGGCGACGGCGTCGCAGCTGTCCTTGGGCAACTTGGGGTCGTTGGAGTCGACGCAGTTGGCCAGGGTGTGGATCTTGCCGTCCAGCGGCAGGTCGGGCGGCACGGCGCGGATCGGGCCACTGAGCGGGTTGAATTGCTCGTCGAACAGGCCGTAGGCGTCCACGCCCTTCATGTCGAAGGTCATGCTGGTGGTCAGCGCTTCCACCAGTTCCTCACCGTCGAAGCGCTGGAACAGGTGCTGGCGTTGCATCAGCGAGTGGCGCGACAAGTCGCTGAGGTAACCGGACACTTCGTAATACAGCACCCCCATGAGGATGCAACTCCAGGCCACGAACAGCGAGCTGTACAGCGCCAGCAAGCGGCTGCTGGACGAGCGCCAGCCCTTAGAGGGGTTCAGCAATGACATAACCGGAACCTCGTACCGTGCGGATCAGCGGCGTGAGGCCCGGTGGATCGATTTTCTTGCGCAGACGGCCGATGTGCACGTCGATCAGGTTGGTGCCGGGGTCGAAGTGATAGCCCCAGACTTCCTCGAAAATCATCATCCGCGAGAGGATCTGCCCGGTATTGCGCATCAGGAATTCGAGCAACTTGTATTCGGTGGGCAGCAGGCTCAACGGCTGGTCGGCGCGGCTGGCTTCGCGGCTGATCAGGTTCAGCTCCAGGTCGGCCACGCGCAGTGCGGTTTCGAATTCCTTGACCGTGCTCTTGCGTCGCAGCAGCACCTCGACGCGGGCGGCCATTTCATCGGAGGCGAAAGGTTTGGTCAGGTAGTCATCACCGCCGGCGCGCAAGCCGCGCACACGCTCGTCGACGTCGGAGAGGGCGCTGATCATCAGGATCGGCGTCGACACCCCGATGGTGCGCAGGGTGGTGACGATGGCCAGGCCATCGAGCTCCGGGAGCATACGGTCGAGGGTGATCAGGTCGTAATCGCCGCTCACGGCGCGGACCAGGCCTTCGCGGCCGTTATCTACCCAATCTACGTCCAGTCCATGGCTACTCAGCTCGGCAACGATCTCGCGGGCTGTTACGGCGTCATCCTCGATGGTCAAAATGCGGGTCATAGGATTACCTGGTGAGCGATTCACACTAGAAGTGCGGACATTTTGCCAAGAAATGCCTGAACGCTTCCTAAATTAAACTTCATGTTGGCGCAACCAACAGGTTTTTTACTGGCTGGCGCTGGTCAATGTGGGAGCGGGCTTGCTCGCGAAAGCGGTCTGCCAGCCAACACACTTGTTTCCGAAAGACCGCATTCGCGAGCAAGCCCGCTCCCACACAGACCGAGTTCGGCTGGAGGTTGCATAACGCCTGCCCGGAGGAGGCTGTTCTTGCAAGTTGCATGGTCCTAGGAAGTTCAAGTTATTTAACTTGTTGAATATATTAGGTATTTAATTTTCAGGCGGCTGGCATGGTGCCTGCACTGTCCCTCCCGAGACATGTAACACCATTTTTCCTGCCGGGAGCAAAACAACAATGATCACATCCTCATCCACGTTGCAAGAATCGAGCACGCGCTCCGGGGTTTCCTGGGGCGCGATCTTTGCCGGGGCCGCTGCTGCGGCGGCCTTGTCCCTGATCCTGGTACTGCTGGGCTTCGGCCTGGGCTTTTCGGCGGTATCGCCGTGGGCCGACAGCGGTATCAGTGCCAAGGGACTGGGCATTTCCACGATTATCTGGCTGGCCTTTACCCAGATCGTCGCGTCGGGCCTGGGCGGTTACATCGCCGGCCGGTTGCGTGTGAAGTGGGCCAATATGCATGGCGATGAGGTGTACTTTCGCGATACCGCCCATGGCTTCCTGTCCTGGGCCGTCGCCACTCTGGTGGCGGCAACCTTGATCGTCGGCTCCGTCAGCAGTGTCGTCGGCGGTGGCGTGAAAGCCGGTGCCAGCGTGGCCTCGGGCATGACCCAGGCGGTCGGTACGGCGGTGAAGGGCGACGACTTCGGCTATTACGTCGACAGCCTGTTCCGCGACAACCGCCCGGTTGCCGTCAGCGATGACGCGGCCCACGGCGTGGTAGCGCGCATCTTCGCCCGCACCCTGAGCAACGACGGCCAGCTCGCCGCCGAAGACCGTGCCTACCTGGCCCAGTTGATCAGCCAGCGCACCAACCTCAGCCAGGCGGACGCCGAGGCGCGTATCGACAAGGTCTATGGCGATGCCCGTAAAGCCGTCGAGGATGCCAAGCTCAAAGCCAAGCAGGCCGCTGATACTGCCGCCAAAGTCGCTGCCTACACGTCGCTGTGGACCTTCATTGCCCTGCTGATCGGCGCGTTCTTTGCCAGCTTCGCTGCCACCTACGGCGGTCGCCGTCGCGATGCCGTGGTGTACGTCGAAACCGAACACTTTGTCCGTTAATTCAAGGAGAACATCATGCGCTCATTACTGCTGTGGTTCCTCGGGGTGCCTATCCCGGTCATCATCCTGATTGCGATTTTCATGCACTAATCCTGAGCCTTACTCGCTCAAAATGTGGGAGCGGGCTTGCCCGCTCCCACATTGGGTTTTGCGCAGGGTCAGCCAACTGACCACCAGTAGTGCACTCGCCAAAGCGGTCATGATCACCAAGGGCTTGGATGTACCATCGGACAACATCCCCGTCGCCCAACTGCTCACCGCCGTCAACAACATCTGGGTAAAAAAGAACAATCCCGACGCCGTCCCGGCAATCGCGCCGTAAGGCTGCAACACCGCCAGCTGACAGGCTGGAATCACCATCCCCACCGACACCATTATCACCACCATCGGCGACACGATCGCTAGCCATTCGCCCGGCAACACGGTGGTCGCCGCCGCGAGCATCATGCTGCCCAGCACATTCAACGCGATGGCGCCTGCGATCAACCGGTCTGGTTCGAACCGTAGCACCAGCCGGCGAAACAGGTTCGCGCCGAGCATGTAGCCGCTGATGGTCGCCGCAAACACCAGGGCATAGGCCGTGGCAGACAGGCCGTAGCCCCGCTGCAACAACGCCGATGACTCTGCAATGAACGGGAAATATGTGCTGTACACGCAGCCGATGGCCAGGGAATAGCGCAGGAAATATCGGTCGCGCAGGAGTTGGCTGTAAATGCGCAACAGATTGCTCGGCGGCGCGGCGGCGACGGCTGGCGGACGGGTCTCGGGCAGGCGGCGATACACCACCAGGCACAGCACGGCGCCAATCACGGCCAGCAGCACAAACAAGCCGCGCCAATCGATGAAGGGCAGCATCAGGCTGCCCAGCACCGGTGCGGCCATCGGCGAGACGGCCATGGCCATGGAGATCAACCCCAGTAAGCGCGCCTGCTCGTGGCGGTCGAAGTAGTCACGCACGATCACGCGGCCGATCACCGTGGGGCAGCAACCGCCGAGGGCCTGGAACAGCCGGGCGATGATCAGCACCGTGAGGCTGTCGGCCAGGGCACAGGCCACGGTCGCGACGACATACAGCAGCAGCCCCGCCAGCAGCACCGGGCGGCGGCCGAAGTGGTCGGTGAGCGGGCCGGCCACCAGCAGGGAAATCGCCGAACCGAGGGTGTACAGGGTCAAGGTCAGTTGCAGTTGGCTGTCGCTGCTGTGGAAGTAGTCGGCCATGGCCGGCAGGGCAGGCAGGTGCATGTCCAGGGTGATGCGCGGCAGGGCGATCAGTACCGTCAGCAGCACCAGCCAGAAGCTGGTGGAAAGGGCGCGTTGGGTCATGGGAGGTTTCTTCGCAAGGGGGAGGACTAAAACTCTAGCGGCATTGTGGTTTAATCCTGAGAGCCACTTACGGCTGAACTGACTGGACCACTATGAGCCGCGGAAAAGCTGCACCTGCCCTGGACCTGCCGCGCCCCGACAGCCTGGACACCGGGAAACAGCAGGGCGCCTACGACGCCCTGCGCGCGGCGATCCTCAATCGGCAGTTGCCGGCCGGCAGCCGCTTGCCGTCCACCCGCAGCCTGGCGCAGCGTTGGCTGGTGTCCCGTGGCACATTGGAAGCGGCATTTGATCGGCTGCACAGCGAAGGCTATGTGCAGCGGCTGGCCGGCTCTGGCACGCGGGTGTGTGCGGTGATCCCGGAGCAATTTATTGCAGCCCCCGTGACGAGTGCCGCGCCGCGCCGCGAGGCGGTGCCCGATCAACCGGACGCCGGCGTGCAAAGCCATGTGCCCTTCGTTGCCCGGCGCCCGGATGCCAGCCTGTTTGACTTGAAGGCCTGGGCCCGCTGCATTTCCCGTGGCGTGCTGACGGCGGGCCCGGGCGTGCTCGAAGCGGCCCATCCCGCTGGCCTGCCTGAGTTGCGCGCACAGATCGCCGCCTACCTGCGCAGCTATCGCGGCATGCAGTGCGAGGCGGATGAAGTGGTTGTCACCAGCGGTATTCGCCATGCCCTCGACCTGATTGCCCGCACCGTGCTCAAACCGGGTGACACCGCGTGTGTGGAAGACCCCGGTTATCCGCCGGCGCGACGCTTGTTCGGTCTGTCGGGCGCGTATGTCCACGGCATTCCCGTTACCAACGACGGTCTCGACACCGACCAACTCCCTGATACGGCACGCCTGGCCTACGTCACGCCTGCCCATCAGGCGCCGCTGGGCATGACCCTGTCAGTCTCGCGGCGCCTGGCCCTGCTGGACTGGGCCGCCCGCGCCGATGCCTGGGTGGTCGAAGATGACTACGACAGCGAATACAACTACAACGCCGCGCCGCTGGCGGCACTCAAGTCCCTGGACAGTGGCGACCGGGTGATCTACTGCGGCAGCTTCAACAAGAACCTGTTCCCTGGGTTGCGGGTCGGCTTCATGGTGGTGCCCAAGCGACTGCGCCGCTCGCTGCTGCGCACGTTGCAACTCACCGGGCATTCGGTGGGGGCCACGGATCAGTTGGGGTTGGTGGAGTTTCTGCGCAGCGGCGCCTTTGTGCGGCATTTGCGTGCTTCACGCCAGGCGTATCAGGCGCGGCGCGATGCGCTGCTCGCGTGCCTGGTGGAGCATTGTACGGTCAGCGGCCAGCAGGCAGGGTTGCACTTTGTGTTGTGGTTGCCCACGGGTGTGCCGGAGGGCGTGTTTTGCACACGTGCTGCCGAGGCGGGTTTAACACTGCAACCGCTGGGCAAGTTCTGTCATGAAGCGGCATTGCCACCAGCGGTGATCATCGGCTACACCGCGTTGACGCTGGCGCAGATCCGTTTTCACGGCGATGCGTTAGCTCAACTGTTAAGAGGGGGTCAAGATTCACTTGGACCAGCTTGCGCGCCGTGATTGGCGGGATGTTAACGACATTCAAATTGTCATACCTATCAGGCCCTGGCCCTACGCCATGGCGCATCGCTGAGCTTGATCCCAGTACCGATGATCTACTGGGTTCGCGCACGGATTCTCGATCAGCTGCGCAATTTGTCATTCCAGCAGCGTACACCTGATGTGCCGCTGTAATACCTGTCAGGTTTCACAGTAGACACGTTTTACGGGGGGCTACTAGCATGGGCCGTAGGGTGATGTCCCCTACACAAAGGTAACTTACTGGCGGTAACGGAGGCGCAGATGACTCATTCAGCGAGTGTGACGAATAATCAAACCATCGGAACGGCAGAGGCGGATATACACAATATTGAAATTTTGCCTCCCACCTATAAGTTTAAAGATGATGGTACTAATACACGGATGTGGAGGCGTGATGGAAGAATTTATATAAGTGTTCGGCAAAGCCTTTCGCATATTGGTATGACGGGTCATTTTTTGACGTTTAGGTTTCGCGACTTAAATCCCGGGGAAACTAATGTAACGTTTGATTTTTCAAACCCGTCTGAGATTTTTTCCACCTACACAGTCAATAACCATCAATCCAGTAAACCCCACACGTTCGCCTCCGGAACGATGACGGTTTCGCTTGCCAGTAGCGGTGATCATTTGACGGCGACGTTTTCCGGCAAGGCCTACTCAGGATTGGGCAATGAGGTAACGATCACAGCTGGCGACTTGGACCTGAAAGGTTTTGAAGCAGTGCCGTCGAGTAGAATGACTCCGTCTGGATCAGTCGTCAGAGAAGGGTACATAGCGGGTTTTATCGATGGAGGCCCGGATAGTGTCTCTGATTTTATAGCCACTGATGTGGAGCGGATTTACGTGCCCCAGTGGGGTTCTCAGCCGGCCTACTGGCTAGTTCGCGGGTTTTGGGTTGCCGGGCAACCCGCTGTCACGCGCGTCATCGTTATCACACTCGTTGAGGGTCAGGACGATCCCGAATACGATTTATCCAGTGATGACAAAGCGAGTGTCAGTTATACCATTCACAGCCAGTCCCTTATTGGTTCGGCGTACACGGGTGTTTTGAAATTCAGTGCTCTCCCTGGAACGGGGGAAGCTCGAGGTTCCTTCGATTGCCGCATGCGTGGGAATGCCGCCACTGATTATCAAGTGATTGCAGAATTCTTAGTCCGGTAGTCATTTGGTTTTTATGGCAGCGGTGCTTAAGGATGCCGGGAGGTCGTCTCCCGTTGAATTAATCATCAAACCCAACTTGTTCATGCGACGTTGTGTTTGTGCCAGGCGTTGTTTATGGCGGTGGCGTACCGCTTGGAATTGAAGGTGGATGAGATTCACGAGCAGGTGGGATTCGAGAATTGATCGTCCTCAATCAATAAACGTCTGGCTTTGAATTTTCGTAGGAAAGCCAGGCTCATAAATCCGGTATACCTGGGTCGCATTGAAACCTGACCCCAACCTGGCCCATCCTTAAACATCGCGCTTAACGTAGTAATGACCAACCATCTGAGCAGGGTCCGAAAAGTCAAACGGCCGCGTCCCCCCCCTGAGCCATATCCGCAATTGCTAGCGCACAACAATCCGACGCAGCCCCATTGAAAAACGGCCATGATCATCAACTATTATAGGACCGAGGAGCCCACCCCATTGCAGACTTACTGCCATGAAGGATAACTCGGGGTGATCGGTAAAAGTATCAAACTGGCCTTATGAAATTTTAAACGTGAATTTTACCGAAAAATCCGGATAGCCAGCCCCGCTTAATGTGCAGTCAACCGTGCCTTCCGCTGTGCCGGTTTCGGGGCGCGTGACAAAATTGAGCATTCCACTGGAACTTTGGTCATAGTATGAATTGCTCCAGTTAAGGTAAGAAACATATACCTTGTCATTGGGAGATAAATCAAACGAACTGCCAGTTTGATCAGCGTCGAGTTTAATAGCGATAGAATTCACTGCGTGGGGAAAGGAGGCATTTTTCCATTGCCCGGTTATGGTCCACCGCGCCTTGTTTTCAGGCAAAGAAGTTTCCGGCCAGTACTTCAGTTCAACGTCAGTGGCCGTAAAGCTGGGATGAGGGAAGGGGCCACCTCCCACGCTGCCGTGCATAGTGCCTGTACCAAGAAGAGCGGCGCCTTGATAACCGAACGCTGAATCAGGCGTGATAAAACCCTTTAGACTTATCTGGCCAAAGGTAAAAACAGCGTGTTCCTCATTCCAATAAGCCACACCCTGAAAATTACCGTTTAAAGTGTCGATTGGATCAAGTGCAACGCTCAACGTGCCCTCTTCGAACCTAAATGTTTTATACACCCCACCCCGAGTAGCAGCGTAACGCGCCCTGACGTCGGTGGAGTTTGAAAGGTCATAAGTGGCCTGTCCGCCGGGCAGCATATCGGGAACCTCAATGTAAATACTATGGGACTCCAAGTGACCGCTTGAAAAGCGCTCAATAACAAATATGTTTATATTTTCATTGTCACGATACATGCTCACTTCCGCACCCGATTTAAACTTGAAATAAGGCGGAATACTATTGGGGCTGTGAACGTCCGCGGTGACTAGACCTATTGTCTGTCCTCCCTTTTGGTTCGTTGACTGCGTCATCTCATACGTCCTCTATCAGGTTAAACAATGATGTGTCGTCCACACGTCAGATCAACAATACCCCACAAAGAAAATCAAAAGACACTGTCAACATTGACAGGTATAAACCTATCGGTTATCTCGAGCGCCAGTTATAAGCCACCCTGCATACAAGTTCGCGTATCATTCAGCCCGGTTTTTTGGGTAGAACCGTATGATCACGCCGAGCGCCGCCGCCGACATCAACCCTTTCAGGCGCTGAACCCTTTGTTTCACTCGCGGCTGCCTGTGTCATATCAACACTTCGCTTATGAGAGACTTAAATCCGCAACTTCTGCTCGACTATAGGGACTGCGGAAACCTCTGAATACTGCTAACTATGAAAGGTATGAGAAGAAGATTTTTTACTACCCATTGAACTAACAAACCGTTGTACGTTGGATTTCGTGCACTTGGGAATGGCCGTTTGAATCACTGGTGATAACTCCAAGGCTGCGTGGCCCCCTCCGCACCCAAAGGCAGCGATGCAGCCCATGAACGCGCCCATCAGCAGGGTAATGAAGGTCCACAGCGAGGCATAGGCAGCCACCTTCGCAGCAGTATCCTCGGCCTGCTTGGCTTTGAGCTTGGCATCCTCAACGGCTTTACGGGCATCGCCATACACCTTGTCGATGCGCGCCTCGGCGTCCGCCTGGCCGGCCTGCACGCTGCCGCCAACGACACTGCTGACAGAACCGACGATCAGCGTTGCGGCCACCAACGTGGCAACGGCCCAGGCCAGGAAGCCATGGGCGGTATCGCGGAAATACACCTCATCATACCTGTCAGAGTTGACAGTAGGCACGCACGGACCTTGTTGATAGGTTGGAGATGAAACTCCAATGCTCCGGAACAGTGAGATTAATCCCATGAACCAGTCCAGCGTTGCTCAATCACTTGAAACTTCGGGCTTTGTCAAAGCTCAGGTTGAAAATCTTCAAGTCCCTCCGGGCAGTCACCATTTCGATTCGACCACCGGGCAAAATTTTTTATGGCAATCGGGTAATTCGTTCACCGTGCTAAGCCGTCAAGTGTTTCCAGCAGGGCTGTTTAGTGCCCACACGTTCTTCTTTGAATTCTCAGGCTTGATCCCCGGAGGAGGGAGTCGGGTATATGATTTTTCAGACTCGACGTCGGTGAAAGGTGATTACTCGGCCACTTATCTGGGTGAGCTGAAGATCTATACGTTCTATGAAGGCACCGTCACGGTAGACCTGGACAACAATAATCGTCTGAGGGGCAGTTTCACTGGCGTAAAAGGGCGGTGGAATAATGAGGTGATCGCGAGTGAGAACGGCACCTTGGATCTCGCCGGTTTGACAAGGTCGGTCGTGAGTCTTCCCTTCGGCGATCCATCCGTTCTAGGTGTGGGCCAGATGCATGGCAACTTTTCAGGCGGGCCCTTTCCGAGCCTGAGTTTCAGGTCCGATGAGGTGCAAATATCCCGGCTGGAGGGAGACCCAGATATTCCCCTTCCTCCCTACAGTTGGACAAAGGCCAGGCAATTTGATCAGGACCTACCGGTTTATAACACCCTTGTCGGCGTGTTCCTCTCCACGGATGCACTAGGCGATACATTTGATCTTGCGCAACCCGGCGGGGCGCGGATCGAGATTCATCGTATTGCAGACCGACTCTTCGCCCGAAGTATATCTGGGGTCCTGAGCTTTACCTCGCGCCCAGAAAACGATAGGTCAGCGGGTAGTTTCGACGCATCATTCGAGCTGTCTGACGGCACTCGCTTTTCCATGAAGACGCAATTCGATATCTATGATCCCAAATGACGTTCTTGCGCTGACTGCGGGGAGGTGCAATATCTTCTTGCAGTCAGGCTGCAGTATCGCCAGGGTCAATCGTCGAACCCAACCTGCTCATGAATCTCATCCACCTTCAACTCCAAGCGATACGCCACCGCAATAAACAACGCCTGGCACAAACACAACGTCGCGCTCAATGAGCGGAAGGCAAATGACGACCCCTCATTCACCAGCAGCACCGCGTTCGCCCGCTTGGCCAGAGGCGACAGGTTGCTGTCGGTGATGATCAACGTCTTGGCCTGATGGTGCTGGGCGATACGCAGGCAGTGCTGGGTCTCTTTGCCGTAGGGCGTGAAGCTGATGGCGATCACCAGGTCATTGGCGCGCACGCTGCGCATTTGCTCGCGGTAGCTGCCGCCCAGGCCCGAGATCAGGTGGATGCGCTTGTTGGTGTGCTGCAGGTTGTAGACTAGGTAATCGGCCACCGCGAACGAGCGGCGCACGCCGACCACGTAGATGTTGTCGGCATTCACCACCAGGTCCACGGCTTTTTCGAAGGCCGCGTCGTCCAGTTCCAGGCCCAGGCGCTCGATGCCGGACAAGGTCGCGTTGACGCACTCGCGCGCCAGGTCGCCGCCGCTGGCCTTCTGGGATTTGTTGGCGATCATGCTGCGGATGCGCTGCTGGTAGTTCTGCACCGGCGTGGTCTTGTGGGTGTAGGCCTCGCGGAACAACGCCTGCATCTCACTGAACCCGCTGAAGCCAAAACGCTGGGAAAACCGCACGATGGCTGAAGGGTGCACTTCGCATTCGCGGGCGATGTCGCTGATGCGGTCCACCATGATGCGGTCGCTCTGTTGGCTCATATAGCTGGCGATGCGCTTGAGCTGGCGCGGCAGGCTTTCGTATTCGTCGGTGATCAGCTGCAACAGGCGCTCGGCATTGATCGGAGGGCTGGCGAGAGCGTCTTGTGAAGGGGTCTCGGGCATGGGCAATCCTTCTGTCTTGTTCGTCTGTTGCGCTGATGGGTGGCGCAAGTCTACAGGGTAGGCGCAAAAAAATACCCCGGCATCACGGCCTGCGTGGCCTGCTGAAACGATGCACGGTGGCTGGCGTGCCCCTATGCTGACGTATTGGAAAAAATATTCCACTAAAAATAATTCTAGAATAAATATTGATTGATGCCAGCGGACGTTCTAGTCTGCACCCACCAAGAGCGTTTGCCGTCGCCACGGCGGCACAACGCAGGCTGATAAAAATAACAGGAGCCAGCATGGGCCAGACTCGTTTTGCCAGTGGGCGTCAATTGGATCTGATTTGCCTCGGGCGCCTGGGCGTCGACCTCTATGCGCAGCAAGTGGGTGCGCGGCTTGAGGACGTGTCCAGCTTTGCCAAATACCTCGGCGGTTCCTCCGCCAATATTGCGTTCGGCACCGCACGGCTTGGGCTCAAGTCAGCGATGTTGAGCCGGGTCGGGGATGACCATATGGGTCGCTTCCTCGTGGAGTCCCTGGCCCGTGAAGGTTGCGATGTCAGCGGCATCAAGGTCGACCCGGAACGTCTCACCGCGCTGGTGTTGCTCGGGCTCAAGGATCGCGAGACCTTCCCCCTGGTGTTCTACCGCGAAAACTGCGCCGACATGGCCCTGCGCGCCGAAGACATCAACGAAGCCTTTATCGCCTCCAGCAAAGCCTTGCTGATCACCGGCACGCATTTCTCCACCGACAGTGTGTACAAGGCCAGCATCCAGGCCCTGGATTACGCGGCCAAGCACAACGTCAAGCGTGTGCTCGACATCGACTACCGCCCGGTGCTGTGGGGCCTGGCGGGCAAGGCCGATGGCGAGACGCGGTTTGTTGCCGACCAGAATGTCAGCGCCCATGTGCAGAAAATCCTGCCGCGGTTCGACCTGATCGTCGGCACTGAAGAAGAATTCCTGATCGCCGGCGGCAGTGAAGATTTGCTCACTGCGCTGCGCCGAGTGCGTGAACTGACCCCGGCGACCCTGGTGGTCAAGCTTGGCCCGCAGGGCTGCACGGTGATCCACGGGGCGATCCCTGCGCACCTGGAAGACGGTGCGATCTACCCCGGCGTGCGCGTTGAAGTGCTCAATGTCCTCGGCGCCGGCGATGCGTTTATGTCGGGCTTTCTCAGCGGCTGGATCAATGACGCCAGCGACGAACGTTGCAGCCAGTTGGCCAACGCCTGCGGCGGCCTTGTGGTGTCGCGCCACGCCTGCGCCCCGGCCATGCCGACTCCGGCCGAACTCGAATACCTGTTCAACAGCCCGGTGCCGATTACCCGTCCCGACCAGGACGAAACCCTGCAACGCCTGCACCGCGTCACGGTGCCGCGCAAGGCCTGGAAGCAGTTGTTCATCTTTGCTTTCGATCACCGCTGGCAATTGGTCGACCTGGCGCAACGCGGCGGCCAGGACACCACGCGCATCAGTGCGATCAAGCAACTGTTTATCCAGGCCATCGAACGCGTGGAGCGCAAGCTCGCCGAGCAGGGCGTCGACGCCGATGTGGGCCTGTTGGCAGACCAACGTTTCGGCCAGGATGCGCTCAACGCCGCCAGCGGTCGCGGCTGGTGGATCGCGCGTCCGGTGGAAGTGCAGAACTCGCGGCCCCTGGCGCTGGAACACGGCCGTTCGCTCGGCAGCAACCTGATCGCCTGGCCCCAGGAACAAATCATCAAGTGCCTGGTGCAATACCACCCGGACGACGAACCGCTGCTGCGCCTGGAGCAGGAAGCGCAACTCAAGGCGGTGTATGACGCGTCCGTGGTCAGCGGCCATGAGCTGTTGCTGGAAGTCATCCCGCCCAAGGATCACCCGTCCACTTACCCGGACGTGCTGTATCGCAGCCTCAAGCGCTTGTACAACCTGGGCATCTACCCGGCGTGGTGGAAGATCGAGGCGCAATCGGCCGAGGACTGGAAACAGCTCGACGAACTGATCCAGGAACGCGACCCGTATTGCCGTGGGGTGGTGTTGCTGGGGCTGAATGCGTCGGCCGAATGCCTCGCCGATGGCTTCCGGCAGGCCAGCCAGAGCAGCACCTGCCGTGGTTTCGCCGTGGGCCGCACGATCTTCCAGGAGCCGAGCCGCGCGTGGCTGGCCGGGGATATTGATGATGAGACATTGATTCAGCGCGTCCAGGCGACCTTTGAGCAACTGATCAATGCCTGGCGCAGTGCCCGAACCTGAACCCAGTTCCAAATGTGGAATGCAATCAAATGTGGGAGCGGGCTTGCTCGCCAAAGCGGTGTATCAGTCACAGCATCTTTATCTGACACACCGCATTCGCGAGCAAGCCCGCTCCCACATAAAGCAAATCTCACCCGGCTTAAGTTAGATAAAAACAAAAGGTGCAGCCATGCCCGCAATCCGAATTGGCATCAACCCGATTTCCTGGAGCAACGACGACCTGCCGGCCCTCGGCGGTGAAACGCCCCTGAGCACCGCGCTGAGCGAAGGCAAGGAAATCGGCTACGAAGGTTTTGAACTCAACGGCAAATTCCCCAAGGACGCCAAGGGCGTCGGCGATGTGCTGCGCCCGTATGACCTGGCGCTGGTCTCCGGCTGGTACTCCAGCCGCCTGGCGCGGCGCTCTGTGGCAGAAGAAATCGAGGCCATCGCCGGGCACGTCGAGTTGCTCAAACAAAACGGCGCCACGGTGCTGGTGTACGGCGAAGTCGCCGATTCGATCCAGGGGTCACGTATCCGCTTGATCGAACGCCCGCGGTTCCACAGCGAACAAGCCTGGCAGGACTACGCCGACAAGCTCACTGAGCTGGCGCGTTTTACCCTGTCCCAGGGCGTGCGCCTGGCGTACCACCACCATATGGGGGCTTACGTTGAATCCCCGGAAGACATCGACCAGCTGATGCAACGCACCGGCCCGGAAGTCGGCCTGCTGTTCGATTCGGGCCATTGCTACATGGGGGGCGGCGAGCCGCTGGAAGTCCTGAAAAAACACATCGACCGTGTCTGCCACGTGCACTTCAAGGACGTGCGCAAGCCGGTGGTGCAACTGGCGCGCAACCAGATGTGGAGCTTCCCGGATTGCATCGTCAACGGCACCTTTACCGTGCCCGGCGATGGCGACATTGAGTTTGGCGAGCTGCTCGACGTGCTGCTGGCCGCCCGCTACGCAGGTTGGCTGGTGGTCGAAGCCGAGCAGGACCCGGCCGTCGCGCCCAGCTATATCTACGCGAAAAAGGGCTACGACACCCTGCGTGCGCTGCTCACCGAGAGGACAAAAGCATGAGCCTGTTGGTCAAGAGCCACAAACGCGGGCAAACCATGGTCGCCCTCGAAGACGGACGCCTGGAGTACGTGGGTTTCAAAGCCTACCGCTTGAGCCTGGGCGAAACCCTGCCGGTCAGTGCCGGGGACAAGGAGCTGTGCCTGGTGCTGCTCAGCGGCCGGGTGAATATCCAGGGCGAGGGCTTCAACTGGCAGAACCTCGGTGATCGCCAGTCGGTGTTTGAAGACAAATCGCCGTTCGCCGCCTACTTGCCACCCGGCACCGTGGCCCAGGTCACCGCGTTGAGCGATGTGCAGATTGCCGTGTGCGCCGCCCCCGGTGCCGAAGGTTACGAACCGCGCCTGATCCGCCCCGAACAGTGCAAGCGCAGTGTGCGTGGCAAGGGCGCCAACACCCGCTACGTGTGCGACATCCTGCCGGACAGCGAGCCGGCCCATTCGCTGCTGGTGGTGGAGGTGCGTACGCCGTCCGGGCATTCGTCGAGCTACCCGCCGCACAAGCACGACACCGACGACTTGCCGCACCAGAGCTTTCTGGAAGAGACCTATTACCACCAGATCAACCCGCCCCAGGGCTTTGTGTTCCAGCGCGTGTACACCGACGACCGCAGCATCGACCAGGCCATGGCCGTGGAAAACAGCGACTTGGTGGTGGTGCCCAAGGGGTATCACCCGGTCAGCGTGCCGTACGGCTACGAGTCCTATTACCTGAACGTGATGGCCGGCCCCAAGCGCGCCTGGCATTTCCACAACGACCCGCAGCACAGCTGGCTACTGGACCTTTAAGGGGCGCGACATGACCACAACCCGACTGACCATGGCCCAGGCCCTGGTGAAGTTCCTGGACAACCAATACATCGAAGTCGATGGCGTAGAGAGCAAGTTTGTCGCCGGTGTGTTCACCATTTTCGGCCACGGCAACGTGCTGGGCCTCGGCCAGGCGCTGGAGCAGGACAGCGGCGACCTGGTGGTGCACCAGGGCCGCAACGAGCAGGGCATGGCCCATGCCGCCATCGGTTTTGCCAAGCAGCACCTGCGGCGCAAGATCTACGCGTGCACCGCGTCGGTCGGCCCCGGCGCGGCGAATATGCTGACCGCCGCTGCCACTGCCACGGCCAACCGCATCCCGCTGCTGCTGTTGCCCGGCGATGTCTACGCCAGCCGCCAGCCTGACCCGGTGTTGCAACAGATCGAACAGTTCCATGACCTGAGCATCAGCACCAACGACGCGTTCCGTTCCGTGAGCAAATACTGGGACCGCATCAACCGCCCTGAGCAATTGATGACGGCGGCGATCCACGCCATGCGCGTGCTCACCGACCCCGCCGAAACCGGCGCGGTGACCCTGGCGCTGCCCCAGGATGTGCAGGCCGAAGCCTGGGACTATCCCGACTATTTCCTGCAAAAACGCGTGCACCGTATCGACCGTCGCCCGGCCACTGCGGCAATGATCGGCGATGCACTGGCCGCGTTCCGTGGCAAGCGCAAGCCGCTGATTATCTGCGGTGGCGGGGTCAAGTACTCCGGCGCGAATGCTGCGTTGCAGGCGTTCGCCGAGCGCTTCGGGATTCCCTTTGCCGAAACCCAGGCGGGCAAGAGTGCGGTGGTTTCCAGCCACCCGCTGAACGTCGGCGGCATTGGCGAAACCGGCTGCCTGGCGGCCAACCTGCTGGCACCGCAGGCCGACCTGATCATCGGCATCGGCACGCGTTATACCGACTTCACCACCTCGTCCAAATCGCTGTTCAAGCATGCCGATGTCAAGTTCCTCAACCTCAACATCAGCCCGTGCGATGTGTTGAAACTCGACGCGGTGCAAGTGCTGGGCGATGCGCAACTGGCCCTTGAAGCCTTGGCGGATGCGTTGGGCGATTACCGCAGCGGCTGGGGCGAACAGGTGCGCGAGGCCAAGGCGCAGCTCGACGCCGAAGTCGAGCGCGTGCATCAGGTGGAGTACAGCGGCGACGGCTTCGTGCCCGAAGTCGACGACCACCTCGACCGCGCCGTGCTGCGTGAATTCATCGAGCTGACCGGCTCGTGCCTGACCCAGAGCCGCGTGCTCGGTGTACTCAACCAGACCCTGGCCGACGACGCGATCATCGTCGCCGCTGCCGGCAGCCTGCCCGGCGACTTGCAACGCGCCTGGCGCAGCAAGGGCGTCAACACCTACCACGTCGAATATGGCTATTCGTGCATGGGCTACGAGATCAACGCCGCGCTGGGGGTGAAACTCGCCGAGCCAAGCAAGGAGGTGTATGCGTTGGTCGGCGACGGCTCCTACATGATGCTGCACTCGGAGCTGGCCACCTCGATCCAGGAGCGGCGCAAGATCAACGTGGTGCTGCTGGACAACATGGCCTTTGGTTGCATCAACAACTTGCAGATCGGCAATGGCATGGACAGCTTCGGCACCGAGTTCCGCTACCGCAACCCCGAGAGCGGCAAGCTCGACGGCGGCCTGGTGCCGGTGGACTTTGCCATGAGCGCGGCGGCCTATGGCTGCAAGACCTACAAGGTCAGCACCGTGGCGCAACTTGAAGCGGCGCTGGCCGATGCGCGTACGCAAACGGTGTCGACGCTGATCGACATCAAGGTGCTGCCAAAAACCATGGTGCACGGCTACCTGTCGTGGTGGCGGGTCGGCGTGGCGCAGGTATCGACCAGCGAACGCACGAATGCCGCGGCAAAGAAACTCAATGAACAGCTGGCGAAGGCCCGGCAGTACTAATAACAAGAGGAGTTTTTACATGTCGTTGAAGCTTGGAGTCATCGGTACTGGGGCCATTGGCCGGGACCATATCCGTCGTTGCAGCCAGACCCTGCTCAACAGCCAGGTGGTGGCGGTGACCGACATCAATCTCGAGCAGGCCGCCAAGGTGGTGGCCGATTTGAAGCTGGACGCCGAGGTGTACCCCGACGGCCACGCGCTGATCAACTCGCCGCAGGTCGAGGCGGTGCTTGTCACGTCCTGGGGCCCGAGCCACGAGGAATTCGTGCTCGCCGCCATCGCCGCTGGCAAGCCGGTGTTCTGCGAAAAACCCCTGGCAGTCACCGCTGCCGGCTGCCGCAAGATCGTCGACGCCGAAGTCGCCTACGGCAAGCGCCTGGTGCAAGTCGGGTTCATGCGTCCGTATGACGAAGGCTATCGCGCACTCAAGGCGGTGATCGACAGCGGCCAGATCGGCGAGCCACTGATGCTGCACTGCGCGCACCGCAACCCGACAGTGGGCGAGAACTACAAGACCGACATGGCGATCACCGACACCCTGATCCACGAGTTGGATGTGTTGCGCTGGTTGCTCAACGACGACTACGTGTCGGTGCAAGTGGTGTTCCCGCGCAAGTCGAGCAAGGCCCTCGCGCACCTGCGCGACCCGCAGATCGTGCTGCTGGAAACCGCCAAGGGCACGCGCATCGACGTGGAGGTGTTTGTGAACTGCCAATACGGCTACGACATCCAGTGCGAAGTGGTGGGGGAGACCGGCATTGCCAAGCTGCCGGAGCCGTCCCAGGTGCAGCTGCGCAGTGAAGCGAAGTTGTCCAATGCGATCCTGATGGACTGGAAGGATCGGTTTATCGGCGCTTATGACGTGGAGTTGCAGGCGTTTATCGACAGCGTGCGTGCCGGGCAGGTGGGAGGGCCGTCGGCGTGGGATGGCTTTGCGGCGGCTGTGGCGGCGGATGCGTGTATCGAAGCGCAGAGCAGTGAGCAGATTGTGAAAGTCAGCTTGCCTGATCGCCCGCACTTCTACGGCTAACCCCAACCCCAAAGGTGGAATGCAGTCAAAAATGTGGGAGCGGGCTTGCTCGCGAATGCGGTGTCTCAGATACAAAATTTTGGCTGACACACCGCATTCGCGAGCAAGCCCGCTCCCACATTTAAATTGGGCTTTCACTTTGAAAAAGGAGTGTCTGTATGCGAATCGGACTAGTCGGCTACGGCCACGGAGGGCGCTTTTTTCATGCGCCGCTGATTGCAACCTTGCCCGGCGCCACGTTTGTCGGCGTCGTCACACGCTCCCCCGAGCGCCGCCAGCAGTTGGCGAGTGATCATCCCGGCCTCAAGGCGTTTGACTCCATCGGCCAGATTGTCGAAGCCGGCGTCGACACCCTGGTCATCTCCACCACCCTCAAGGGCCGCCCGGCGCTGGTGCTGGAAGCCATCGAGCACGGGCTGACGGTGGTCAGCGACAAACCCTTCGCCGCCAACACCGAACAGGCCCAGGCGCTGATCACCGCCGCCGAGCGCCATGGGGTGAAGCTCAGCGTTTATCAGAACCGACGCTGGGACTCGGACTACCTGACCCTGCGCAAACTGATCGACGCCGGTGCCCTGGGCACCATTACCCGCTTTGAATCCCGCGTGGAACGCTACGCCCCCCACGCCGTCGGCAATGCCAGCGGCGGCGGTTGGTTGCGTGACCTTGGCAGCCATCTGGTGGACCAGGCGCTGCAACTGTTCGGCCCGGTGGACCGGGTGTTTGCGCAATTGCAGTTCAGCCACGAACACCCGACCGTCGATCACGGCTTCTTTGTGTCCCTGACCCATGCCAACGGGGTGATTTCCCATTTGTGGGGCAGTGCCCTGCAAAACAGCCAGGCCCCGCGTTTTCGCGTGAGTGGCACCCTCGGTTGCTACACCGTCGAAGGGCTGGACGGCCAGGAGGAGGCGCTGTTGGCCGGCAAATCGCCGAAGACCGAAGGCGAGCACTGGGGCGCCGAAGAACATCGGCGCTGGGGCTGGTTCGAACAAGGCGAGGAGCGCGAGCGGGTGCCAGCGGAGAAGGGCTGCTGGACGCAGTTCTATCGCCAGTTGCAACGTGCCGTGGACAGCCAGGAAGCACTGCCGGTGGACGTCTATGACGCGCTGGAAACCACCCGTATATTGGACGCCGCACGCCTTAGCGCGGGGCGTCAGCAGGTGGTTTCAACAAAAATAGAATAAAATTCTAAAACAGGTTGATATGGAAATTATTTTCCAATAAAGTCTTTTCCAGGTTGCATAAAGTACGTCTTGGGCTCGACCCCGACGACTCAACAAAAACAAGATCAAAAACAACCAGGTACCGTCAGATGAAAATCTTCAACGCTGTACTGCGAGTTTTACGCCCAGCCTCCATGCCACGCGGTCTGCCCCGCGCCCGGCCGTTCTACTTCTCTTTCCTCAATGTGTTGTGCGTCGAAAACCAAGGCGCGCTGGTGTGCTGCATTCCAGGTGCACCCGTCGTCCGGCTGCCTGCCGAGCTCTGATAAACGCAACGTCCAAAAAACCAACAAGAAAGTGGAGACAGACCGTTCATGAAGACCCCGATCCGTTTTACCGCGCTAGCCCTGTCGCTGTTGCTGGCCAGTGGTGCTGCTTCGGCTGCCGATCTCAAGATAGGTGTGAGTATGTCCGCCTTCGACGACACCTTTCTTACCTACCTGCGCGAAGACATGGACAAACAAGCCAAGTCCTACCCAAAGGGTGACGGCGTGCAACTGCAGTTTGAAGATGCCCGCGCCGATGTGGTGAAGCAACTTAGTCAGGTCGAGAACTTTATCAGCCAAAAAGTCGATGCAATCATCGTTAACCCGGTTGATACAGCCTCGACTGCGAACATTATCAAGGCTGCCACTGCGGCGAAAATCCCGCTGGTATTCGTCAACCGTCGCCCTGACAGCGCAACATTGGCCCCCGGCGTAGCGGCGGTAACCTCCGACGACGTCGAGGCGGGCAAGCTGCAAATGCAGTACATCGCGGAGAAGCTCGACGGCAAAGGCAATATTGTGATCCTGCTGGGTGACTTGGCGAATAACTCCACTTCCAACCGTACCAAAGGAGTGAAGGAAGTCCTGGCCAAATACCCTGGCATCAAGATCGAACAGGAGCAGACCGGGATATGGCTGCGTGACAAGGGCATGACCCTGGTCAACGATTGGCTGACCCAAGGGCGCGACTTCCAGGCGGTGCTCTCGAACAACGACGAGATGGCGATTGGTGCTTCCATGGCCCTGAAGTCGGCAGGTAAGAAAGGCGTGCTGATCGCCGGTGTCGATGGCACGCCGGATGGTTTGAATGCGATCACTAAGGGTGACATGACTGTGTCGGCTTTCCAGGATGCCAAGGGCCAAGCGGACAAGTCGGTTGAGACAGCGCGCAAGATGGCTAAGAACGAGCCTATCGAGCAGAACGTGGTGATCCCGTTCCAGCTGATCACCCCCGAAAACGTCAAAGACTTCAAATAACAACAATAAGCCAGCAGGGCAGCTGTGCGGTTGCCCTGCCGATGGAGTACCTCCCTATGCTTGCTCAAGCCACTCTCTCGCAGCCTCCCGGTATCCAGCCAGTAGAACTGGAAGAACCCTACCTGTTGGAAATCAGCAATATCAGCAAAGGCTTTCCCGGCGTCGTGGCCCTGGCCGATGTGCAACTGCGAGTGCGCCCGGGTACGGTGCTGGCGCTGATGGGCGAGAACGGTGCGGGCAAGTCGACGCTGATGAAAATCATCGCCGGCATCTACCAGCCCGACGCCGGGGAAATCCGCCTGCGCGGCAAGCCGATTGTGTTTGAAACCCCACTGGCGGCACAAAAGGCCGGGATCGCGATGATCCACCAGGAGCTCAACCTGATGCCGCACATGAGCATCGCCGAGAACATCTGGATCGGCCGCGAGCAGCTCAACGGCCTGCACATGGTCAACCACCGCGAAATGCACCGCTGCACCGCCGAGTTGCTGGCACGCCTGCGCATCAACCTGGACCCGGAAGAACACGTCGGTAACCTGAGTATCGCCGAGCGGCAGATGGTCGAGATTGCCAAGGCGGTGTCCTACGACTCCGACATCCTGATCATGGATGAACCGACTTCGGCCATTACCGACAAGGAAGTGGCCCACCTGTTTTCGATCATTGCCGACCTCAAGGCCCAGGGCAAAGGCATCGTCTACATCACGCACAAAATGAACGAAGTGTTTGCCATCGCCGACGAAGTGGCCGTGTTTCGCGACGGCCATTACATCGGCCTGCAACGCGCCGACAGCATGAACAGCGACAGCCTGATCTCGATGATGGTCGGCCGTGAGCTGAGCCAGTTGTTCCCGGTGCGCGAGACGCCCATCGGTGAGCTGCTGATGTCGGTGCGCGAGCTGAGTCTGGATGGCGTGTTCAAGGACGTTTCGTTCGACCTGCATGCCGGGGAAATCCTCGGCATCGCCGGGCTGATGGGCTCGGGCCGCACCAATGTGGCCGAAACCATTTTTGGCATCACCCCCAGCAGCAGCGGCCAGATCACCCTCGACGGCAAGGCGGTGCGCATTACCGACCCGCACATGGCGATCGAGAAGGGCTTTGCGCTGTTGACCGAGGACCGCAAGCTCAGCGGCCTGTTCCCGTGCCTGTCGGTGCTGGAGAACATGGAGATGGCCGTGCTGCCGCACTATAGCGGCAACGGTTTTATCCAGCAGAAAGCCCTGCGTGCGCTGTGCGAAGACATGTGCAAGAAGCTGCGGGTGAAAACCCCGTCCCTTGAACAGTGCATCGACACCTTGTCCGGTGGCAACCAGCAAAAAGCCTTGCTCGCGCGCTGGTTGATGACCAATCCACGCTTGCTGATCCTCGATGAGCCGACCCGTGGCATCGATGTGGGCGCCAAGGCCGAGATCTACCGTTTGATTTCCTTCCTCGCCAGCGAAGGCATGGCGGTGATCATGATCTCCTCGGAGCTGCCCGAAGTGCTGGGCATGAGCGACCGGGTGATGGTGATGCACGAGGGCGAACTGATGGGCACCCTGGATCGGTCCGAGGCGACCCAGGAAAAAGTCATGCAGCTGGCTTCCGGTATGACCGTAGTCCACTGACGTACAGAATAAAAAAGGTGATGGGTTATGAACGCAATAACGGATAACAAACCGGCCACTGTGCCGACCAAGACACGCCGGCGCATGCCGACCGAGCTGAGCATCTTCCTGGTGCTGATCGGTATCGGCCTGGTGTTTGAACTGTTCGGCTGGATCGTGCGTGACCAGAGCTTCCTGATGAACTCCCAGCGCCTGGTGCTGATGATCCTGCAAGTGTCGATCATTGGCCTGCTGGCGATTGGTGTGACCCAGGTGATCATTACCACGGGTATCGATCTGTCATCCGGTTCGGTGTTGGCGCTGTCGGCGATGATCGCCGCCAGTTTGGCGCAAACTTCAGACTTTTCGCGGGCAGTGTTTCCAAGTCTCACGGATTTGCCGGTGTGGATCCCGGTGGCAATGGGGCTGGGCGTAGGGCTGCTGGCGGGGGCGATCAACGGCAGCATCATCGCCGTGACCGGTATCCCGCCGTTCATTGCCACCCTGGGCATGATGGTGTCGGCCCGTGGGCTGGCGCGCTACTACACCGAAGGCCAGCCGGTGAGCATGCTCTCGGACTCGTACACGGCCATCGGCCATGGTGCGATGCCGGTGATCATCTTCCTGGTGGTTGCGGTGATCTTCCATATTGCCCTGCGTTACACCAAGTACGGCAAGTACACCTACGCCATCGGCGGCAACATGCAGGCGGCACGGACCTCGGGGATCAACGTCAAGCGGCATCTGGTCATCGTCTACAGCATCGCCGGCCTGCTGGCGGGCCTGGCCGGTGTGGTTGCCTCGGCACGTGCGGCCACGGGGCAGGCCGGGATGGGCATGTCCTATGAACTGGACGCGATTGCCGCCGCCGTGATCGGCGGCACCAGCCTGGCGGGCGGGGTAGGGCGCATTACCGGCACGGTGATCGGCGCGCTGATCCTGGGCGTGATGGCCAGCGGGTTTACTTTTGTCGGTGTGGATGCGTACATCCAGGACATCATCAAGGGGCTGATCATCGTGGTGGCCGTGGTGATCGACCAATACCGCAACAAGCGCAAGCTCAAACGCTGACCTGGATGCGGGGTTAAATGGGGGAGCGGGCTTGCTCGCGAAAGCGGTGTCTCAGTACAGAATGTACCGGCTGACACGCCGCTTTCGCGAGCAAGCCCGCTCCCACATGGGGTCTATCGCTGATCCGTTCCAACCGTTTGTCTTCTATATAGCTCCACAACACTGAATTTCTTGCTATAAACGCACTCCGATAACCAATCGCCAAGCCCGTCCTGGTGCTTTTAGGGGTTATCTCGGAAAAATTGCCTGTCTTTTCAGTTGCTGCGCCCTCAAGTCGGCCTTAGACTGCCGCCCCTCGTAAATTGAGTGCCGGGTGGCGCTTGAAATGGACGGCGCCCTTCCGAGACCTGCAGAGGTCGGCCGGAACGCTCCCTTATTCGCCTTAATGCACGTATTTTTTATAGAGAAATCAATGACAAAGGAAAAGTTGCTGGCCATGCCGGCGGATGACTACATGAATGCCGAACAGCACGCTTTTTTTGAGCAATTGCTGCAAGACATGAAAGTGGAACACCACGAGCGCATTGAACAGAACCGTATCGCCATTGAAAGCCTGGACACCCCGGCGGATCCGGCCGACGCCGCTTCGGTCGAAGAAGAGCGTACCTGGCTGGTGAACGCCATCGACCGCGACCAGCGCATGCTGCCGCAACTCGAACGCGCGTTGGAACGCATCAAGGAAGACTCCTTTGGCTGGTGTGACGACAGCGGCGAGCCTATCGGCCTCAAGCGCCTGCTGATCAGCCCGACCACCAAGTACTGCATCGAAGCGCAAGAGCGCCACGAGCAGATTGACAAGCACCAGCGCCAAGCCTGATGCGCTGAAGCTGGGGGGCGCGCCTGCGTCCCTCCAGGCGATACCCGTTACGCCCCGTCTATTGATCTGCTGCAACGCACCCCACTAAAGGCCCATGGATAATGGCCTGATAGTGGCGTCTAATGCAGTGACAATAATGACAAGCAGTGGGGTGACGAAGATGGCTGGAGACGGATCTCTGATGGGCGCAGCAGTACCACCGCAGACGGTGGTGCGCGGGCTGCCCGGTTGGCTGACGCCGCTCTTGCAGAGCACCGCCCTGGTGCTGGTCCTGCTGGGCCTGGCGTTTGCCGGCCTGTCGATATACCTCTGCCTGCCGCTGGCCTTGCTGGTGATCTGGCTGCCTCGCCTCAAATCCCGCACGCCTGCGGTCGCACCTTCCACGGACAGCGACGCCATCGGTGAGCTCACGCGTGACCTGTCCCACACCACCAGCCATAACGCGCTGTCTGCCGCCGGCGTGGCCTATGCGGTCAAGCAACTGGCTGCGCGCCTGCAATCGCAGTTAAGTGCGGCCAAGCAGATCGTCAGCAGCGCCGAAGTGATGATCGGCACGGAGCAGGTCACCTCACAGCTCAGCCGTCAGGCGCTCGGTGCAGCCAGCCAGGCCCATCAACGCAGCACCGAAGGGCGTGAGGTGTTGGCGCAGTCGATCACGCGCATGCATCAGCTCAGCGACCGGGCCAACGCCAGTCGCGAGTTGATCGAAGCGTTGAGCCAGCGCAGCGAGGAAATCCAGCGAGTGACGTTGGTGATTCAGTCCATCGCCAGCCAGACCAACCTGTTGGCCTTGAACGCGGCCATTGAAGCCGCGCGTGCCGGCGAGCACGGGCGCGGGTTTGCCGTGGTTGCCGATGAAGTGCGCGGGCTGGCCGGGCGGACCGCCACCGCGACCGATGAGGTCGGGGTGATGGTCGCCGATATTCAACAACGCACCGCCCAGGTGGTGGAGCAGATTCGCCAACTGTCGACCGACCTCAATACGGGTGTGGAGCAGGTCGAGCATGCCGGTGAACAGCTGTCGAGCATCGCCAGCCTGGCGGCGGATGTGGAAGGGCAGGTCAATGAGATCGCCCAGGGCACCGACACCAACCGTGCCCAGTTGGACAGCCTGTTCCATGCCGTGGAACAAATGCGCAGCGACCTGACCGTGAGTGACCAGCAAACCCGTCAGCTGGCCGACGCCGCCGTACAGATGGAAGGCCAGGCCGAAATCATCAGTGAGCGCTTGGCCGAGGTCGGGCTGGATGACTATCACCAGCGCGTCTACGACCTGGCCCGTGAAGGCGCCAGCCGCATTGCCGCGCAGTTCGAGGCCGATGTGGAGCAAAACCGCATCAGCCTGGATGACCTGTTCGACCGTAGTTACACGCTGATCCCGAATACCCATCCGAGTAAGTACCACACGCGGTTTGACGGTTATACCGATCAGGTGTTGCCGGGGATTCAGGAGGCGTTGTTGCCGCGTCACGAGGGGTTGGTCTTCGCTATTGCCTGCACTCCCCAGGGCTATGTGCCGACGCACAACAAGGCGTTTTCCCAGGCCTTGACCGGGGATGCCCAGGTGGATGCGGTGCAGAACCGCACCAAGCGCAAGTTTGACGACCGCACCGGGATTCGCTGTGGCAGCCACCAGCAAGCGGTGCTGCTACAGACGTATACCCGCGATACCGGCGAATTGATGCATGACTTGTCAGTGCCGATCATGGTCAAGGGCCGGCACTGGGGTGGGTTGCGGCTGGGCTACAGGCCGGAAGGCGTGTAGGCGCGGGGAGGGGGCCGTCGAGCGGGGTTCAGGAGGTCAATGCCCCTGAATCGACGGCAGTCTTGAGGGCCAGGGCGGATTCTTTGCCCGCGACGGCGGCAGCTTCTGCAGTCTTGAACCAGCGGTCCTTTTCCACCTGATGCGTGGTGACCGTTTTCAGCGGTGGCTTGGCGCGCATCACGATGACCGCCTGGAATTCTCCGTCTATTTCCCTCGCATCGCCATGGATGAAAAACTCGCCAATATCAAATTCCGTCACGTATAGCCTTCCCTTCAAGGTAACTGCACAGATGAGACCTGACCCGCAGAGGGGCAAACTTCAATCGACGGGCCAGTATGGCAGTTGTTGGTGGGTGGCGGCGCGGTAAAGTCATCCAGGTGACGAAACGAGGCCGCCCCGTTGCAGTGTGGCTTCCAGTTCCTTGGCCAGTTGGCAGGCCTTGATATGGTCGCTGCGAAACCCCAGCACACGGCCGCTGGTGATTTCGCGGATATGAAAGAAGTTACGCCCCGCCGGCACAACTTGGTAAAGAACTGAATTCGAGTACCCGTATAGGCCTTGCACGCAGTAGTATTGGCGCTCGTCATGCAGTGTCGAGCGAGTGTGGCAAGACGTAGCATCGTGTTGACGTCGTTGCATGGTCAGCTCCTGTCGATCGATTGTGTTGATGCAACTGCAGCGTTTCGGGTGGTTTTGACCCGTGTTGCTGTTTTAGTATTGTCGTCGGCGAACGATGTCTGGTTCCCCACCTGGGTATTTTGTTTAAGGTGGGCTGTCGGAAACCGCGTTTTTTATTTGGGTTATTCTCTGAAGCGGTGCGGTCTCTATTCTCGAGCCGTCAAACCTGTGATCTGCTGTGATACATGGTGTCCTCGCCCGAGGTTCATTGGGTACGTCTGTACCAGCCGTATGGCTCAGCAGCGGGATCTTCTTCAGTTTTTCAATGAATGTGTTGTGTGATCGTGCCGTAACGGCCGGATTTTTGTGCTGCCCGCTGTGGCGGTCAGCACTTCTTTTGATGTGGGGGCGTTTCCTTGGCAGTCAGTAATCTGGATATGCACGCGTTATTCGTGCTGGGTGATTTACGCGCAAAGTTGGTCAAGCAGTTTCAATCCCGTTTTGTTTACATCACTGAACAAACGCCGGAAGGTATTTACATCGCCGAAATCGATACCGAAACCGCATTGGTTGTCGATGACAAACCGCGCCTGGAACTCAAGGTCGGCGACCATTTTCGTGCGGCCGTGCTGCCCAGCCGTGAAGGCGGCAAGTTTGAATTGAAGTTCCGCGACATTAAGTTGACGGTATATGGCCTGGGCGATTACGCCTTTGTTTCGTCGGCTGAAGGCCAGGGTATCGTGTTCAAGGAAGGCCATAGCGTCATGCTGGTGTTTGCCGCCAATGAACAATTGCAGGAAGGCCTGACCAAAACCCTCAAGGCCGTGACCGGCAAGGCCGCCAAGTGGCGCAAGGGTGAGCTGGTGACCTTCAAGGCCAGCGAGTAGTTTGTAAACGCAATGTGTAATCCGTTTCTCCCGGAACCTCTACTACAGTTGAGTTGACTTAACTATTCAGAGGCTTCGCGCGTTGGCAGCAAAGCCGTCCGCTATGGCTGTTAAACATGAGGTGCGAAGGCATGAAAGGATTGAGATCGCTGTTGGCCGTGTCGCTGGCGACACTGGGCCTGTCAGTTGCAGCATTGCCGGTGTCGGCGGCCCAGGCGCCGATTCATTTCGCCGACCTGAACTGGGAGAGCGGCAGCCTGATCACCGAAGTACTTCGGGTTATCGTCGAGAAGGGCTATGACTTGCCTACCGACACCTTGCCCGGCACCACCATTACCCTGGAAACCGCACTGGCCAAGAACGACATCCAGGTGATTGGCGAAGAGTGGGCCGGTCGCAGCCCGGTGTGGGTCAAGGCCGAGGCCGAAGGCAAGGTGGTGGGCCTGGGCGATACGGTCAAGGGCGCCACCGAAGGCTGGTGGGTGCCGGAATACGTGGTCAAGGGCGACGCCGCCAAAGGCCTCAAGCCCGTGGCACCGGACCTCAAGCGCGTGCAGGACCTGGCGCGCTACAAGGACGTGTTCAAGGACCCGGAGTCTCCCGGCAAGGGGCGCTTCCTAAACAGCCCGATCGGCTGGACGTCCGAGGTGGTCAACGCACAGAAGCTCAAGGCCTACGGGCTCAGCGACAGCTACGTGAACTTCCGCAGTGGCTCAGGCGCGGCGCTGGACGCCGAGATTGCTTCGTCGATCCGCCGGGGCAAGCCGGTGCTGTTCTACTACTGGTCGCCGACGCCGTTGATGGGGCGCTACAAGTTGATCCAGTTGGAAGAACCGCCATTTGATGCCGAGGCATGGAAGACGCTGACGGATGCGGACAATCCCGAGCCGAAACCGACACGGTCGTTGGCGTCCAAGCTGAGTATTGGCGTGTCGACGCCGTTCCAGAAAGAGCATCCGCAGATTGCCGCGTTTTTCAGCAAGGTCGAGTTTCCCATCGGGCCACTCAATCAGGCGCTGGCAAAAATGAGCGAAAACCACACGCCTCCACGGGACGTGGCCCAGGCGTTCCTCAAGGAGCACCCTGAGGTGTGGAAGGCGTGGTTGACCGAAGAGGTGGCGCAGAAGGTCGAGGCAAGCCTGAAGTAAGTGTGGGAGGGGGCTGGCCCCCTCCCGTATTGGCCTGTGTTCCGGGCTCAGAACTGAGTGTTTACAGCCAGTTCGAAGGTCCTTGGCGACCCCAGGTAATACGCCGGTGACACATGGGCAAACTCGGCATACACCTCATTCGTCAGGTTGCGCACCCGCGCCGTCACCGAGGTGTGCTGATCCACCTTGTAGCGCAGGAACGTGCCGAACAACGTGTAGGCTGGCACTGTCTGGGTGTTGGCGTTATCCGCATAAACCTCGGCGACATACCGCGCGTCCACACCCCCTTGCCAGTCCTCGGCAATATCGTAGGTCAGCCACAGGTTGCCCACGCGCTTGGGGACGTTGGTCGGCGTATTGCCCTTGCGTGACACCACAGCACCGCTGGCGAGCTTCTCGTTGAACTCGTCGTATTCGGCGTCCACCCAGGCGAAATTGCCTTCGGCGAGCAGCCGTGGAGTGATGCGCATTGAACTGGCCAACTCAATGCCTTTGGACGACTGCGCACCCACCGGGATGCTGTTGGTCGGGTCCAGCGGGTCGGTGACGGCGAAGTCCTTGCGTTCGATCCTGTAGGCGGCAACGGTGGCCGCGCCACGTCCATCCATATAGTCGAACTTGCTGCCCACTTCCCATTGCTTGCCGGTCGACACATCGAACACCTGGGTCGTGGTGCTTGGCTGCTCGGCGGCGGTGCTGTATTGCACGTACACATTCGCTGACGGGATGAACTGGTAGGTCAGGCCGACGCGCCCGGTGAGCGGCTCCCAGCTGCGCTTGAAATGCCGTGGACTGGTGGCAGTCAGCGTGCCGTGGTTGGTCACGTCCAGGTTGATGGCGTCATAACGCAGGCCGGTGAGCAGCGACAATTTGTCGGTGAGGCCCAGGCGGTTTTCCACGAACAGCGCCTTGGTGGTGACCTCATTGGTCTTGTCTTTGTTGAAGCCGGGCCTGGTGCCGGGGATGGCATAAAAATGCCCGGGATCGAAGTTGTTCGGGTCGACCGCACTGTTGCCCGCCGCGCGCAGCGGGCTGTTGGTGGTGCTGTTGAGCTTGTACTCGAAACCGCCAGACCAGGTGGTGGAAAGGCCGAAGACGCTGGCGTCGTGGCGCAACTCGAACTGGTTGCCCTGCTGCTCGCCCTGATGGCGCACCTGATAGGCGGTCGAGCGGTTTACCGCGCTGTTATCGGCGTTGTACTGATAGGTCTCCAGGTTGCGGTAATCGCGCTGGCTGTCGAGGTGATAAAGGGTGTTTTTCAGCGTGGTGCTGTCGTTGAGCCGGTAGTCGATGATCGAGCGCAGCCACACCGTGCGTTGCTCGTAACGTCCGTCGGCGACGTTGTAGTTGTTGAAGCGGTTGTGCTTGTCGATCTTCAACTCGCCGGCCTTGGGGTTGAGCACCGGAGTGCCCCAGTAGGGACTGTCCTCATGTTCGTCCTGGTATTCCACCGCCAGGGTGTGGGACAGGTCCGGCGTGAGGTCACTGAGCAGGGAAAACGCCATGCTCCAGGCGTCCCGTTTATCACGGTCGATGTAGCTGTGGTTGGTGTTGCGGCTTACATCCAGGCGCGCGTAGTGCTGCACCTCACTGCCTGGCTCGGTTAGGGCGTGGTTGAGGCCCAGGGCCATGCCAGCGGTGTCGTAGCTGCCGTAGCTGAGCTGGCCTTGCGCGGCCTGTTCTTCCCGGCCGGCGAGCTTGGTCACGTAATTGAGCGAGCCGCCCACGGAGCCGGCGCCGTTGATCAGCGAGGAGGGGCCGCCGACCAGTTCCACGCGGTCATAGATCCAGGCATCCACCGGGCGTGCCAGGCCGGTGGCGACGTTGATGCCGTTGAACATCTGGGTGATCTGGCTGCTGGTAAATCCACGATAAGAGACAAACCCGCCAAACCCCGGCGGTGCACTGGCATTGACGCCGGGCAGGGTGTTGGCCGCATCGCGGAACGTCTTGGCACCGTGGCGTTCGATGTCGTTGCGCTTGGCGATGGCCACCGATGCTGGAGTTTCCCGGACGCTCAGCCCGAGCCGCGAGGCCATGCCGCTGGATTGATCCAGGGTCAGGCCGGGGTCGGCGCTTGGTTCGCCAGTGATGGTGGTCGGTGCCAGCTCGACGGCCCAGGCGCAGAAGGGCAGGCAGCCGAACAGGCCCGCCAACAGGGGTAAATGTTTCATGGTTGAATCCTGAAAAACTTGGCTTGAAAACAATGCACGACTGTCCGTCACCCCTTGGGGATGCGGTGGTCAGTGCTGATCAGATAGCGAAGGTGTCAGGCAACAGCGGGCGGCGCGCGGGGATGCGCCGTGGGCCAGGTAAAGCGGGCAGGGATGTCAGCGGCGAGTACCACGGCCGGTGGTGGCGCGTGGGGTTGTGGCAACACCGCCACATTCAGGCTGGAATTGAGCGCCGGGCCCATGCCTCCACTGGAACACAGCGGGCAACCGAACGCCTTGGACAGCGTCGGCAGGCTCTCATCCGTGGAGTTGGCAGGCGTGGGCGCCTGGGTGCGCGGGTCTACCGTGCAGAACTGGCCGCCGATGCCGTTGAGTTGCATCCCGACCATCTGCCCGTGACCGATACTGCAGGCGAACACATTGAACAGGACGCAGCAATAGAGCATCCAGGCAATGAGCGAGCGGTCGGTGCGGGCGAATTTCATGGGGCGGCACTTTACCATCAGCCACCGACGAAATACCTGCAAAAAAACGCAGGGCGACTATCCTTGTTCGCACATTTTCAGGGAGAGCCAGCCATGAGCTTTGTCATTGCACGATGGATCGTCGGTATTTTCACGGGTATCAGTATGGTGCACCTGTACTGGGCGGCGGGTGGCAAACTCGGGTTCCAGGCCGCCATTCCCGAGCTGCCCGGCGAATTCGCCAGCGGGCCGCGACCGGCTTTCATACCGTCGGCACTGATGACATTCCTCGTAGCGATGGGCCTGGTGGCGATTGCCTTGCTCGTGTGCCTGCGCGCCGGTTTGTACTTTTCCGCGGTGTCCCATGGCGCGTTGCAATGGGGCATCAGTGCGATAGCGCTGGTCATGTTTGCCCGGGCGATTGGGGACTCGGAGCTGGTGGGTTTTTTCAAAAAGGTCGGCGGGTCGCGGTTTGCCAGGTTGGATACCTATGTTTATTCGCCGTTGTGTCTGGTGTTGGGGCTGGGGTTGTTGGTCGTTGCGTGGGGGTGATCGCGCTGTGTGGGGGTGAAAGGCCACGCAAAAAGTCGATCCAAGCGCTTGCGGCAGCACCCGGCGAATAAAAACGCCTCTCATTCTTGCCCGATTTGCCGAGCTGCCCGTCATGGTTAATAGAACCTCTATTACCCAGGACCTCCCATGTCGCTTGCTCGTCCCTTGCACCCACTGGCCCTGTCAGTGGCGATGGCTTTTGCCGCTATGCCGCTGCTGAATACCCCGTCCGCCTTTGCCGCAGACAGCCGCAGCAGCGTGCGCAGCTTCTCGATTCCCGCCAGTGATTTGAGCCAGGCGCTCAACAACTTGGCCGAGCAGGCAGGCCTGGTGCTGGCGTTCGATGCGGGCTTGACCCGTGGTAAACGCAGCGCTGCGTTGAGCGGGCAGTACGACACTGAGGTGGCGCTGACCCGATTGCTCGCTGGCAGTGGCTTGCAGGCGCTGAAGATCGCCAATGACCGCTATCGCCTGGAGGCCCTCCCCGATAACAGCGGGGCGGTGGAGTTGCAGGCCACCACGATCAGCGGCGGCTATCAGGCCCAGAGCCCCGTGGGGCCGGTGGCGGGTTATGTGGCCACCCGCAGCCTGTCCGGCACCAAGACCGACACCGCCGTGATCGAAACCCCGCAGTCGATCTCCATCGTCACCAAAGACCAGATGCGCGCGCAAAACGCCGAGAGCCTCAACCAGATCCTGCGCTACAGCGCCGCGGTGGTCCCGGAGAGCCGTGGCGCTACGGCTTCGCGGCTGGACCAGTTGACGATCCGGGGTTTCTCGCCGGCCACCTACCTCGACGGCTTGCGCATGCCCTCCAGCCGTGACGCTTCGCCGCAAAAGGACGCCTTCGACCTGGAGCGCGTGGAAGTGCTGCGCGGCCCGGCGTCGGTGCTGTACGGGCAGGGCACACCCAGCGGGGTGATCAACATGGTCAGCAAGCGCCCGCTCGACACGCCGTTTCATGAGGTCGGTGTGGAATATGGCACCTTCAACAAGAAGCGCACCACCTTCGATCTGAGCGGCCCGATTGATGATCAGGGCGTGTATTCCTACCGTGTGGCCGGGCTTTTCGACGACGCCGACGGGCAGGTGGAACACACCGAAACGCGTCGCCAGTCGCTGTCGACGGCCTTTACCTGGCGCCCGGACGACGCCACCTCGCTGACCCTGCTGGGGCACTTCCAGAAGGACCCCAAGGGCGCGTCCTACGGCTCGGTGCCCGCCTGGGGCTCGGTGTTGCGCAGCCCCACCGGGCGCAAGATCGATGTGGATTTCTATGACGGCGAAAAAGACTTCGAGAAAAGCGATCGCGAGTACTACTCCATCGGCTACGCCTTCGAACATCACTTCAACGATGTGTGGACCGTGCGCCAGAACGCCCGTTACCTGCGCAGCGAGGGCCGCTACCGTAGTCTCTACAGCAACAACCTGCTGAGCGATTACCGCACCATGCAGCGCGCCACCATCGCCAGTGACGTCAACCTGGACGCCTACACCCTCGACAACCAGGCCCAGGCCAGATTCGACACTGGCCCGCTGCAACACACCTTGTTGATGGGCGTCGATTACCAGAACACCAGCACCGACACCCTGCAAGGCTCGTCCCGTGTCGGTGCCGGGCCGACCCAGGATATTTTCGACCCGGTGTATGGCCGTCCGGTCGCGACCCCGGCCTACACCACCGACGGTACCTCCCGCAGCGAGCAGACCGGCGTTTATCTGCAAGAGCAAATGAAGTGGGACAACTGGGTGCTGCTGCTGGGCGGCCGCTATGACTGGGCCAGTACCGACAGCACTACCAAAACCCTGAGAAGCGGCGCCAAGAGCCAGTCGTCCCTGGACAGCAAGGCGTTCACCGGCCGCATTGGCCTGGTCTACCTGTTCGACAACGGCCTGGCACCCTATGCCAGTTATTCGGAGTCCTTCAGCCCGCAGTCGGGTACCGGCTACGGCGGTTCGGTGTTCAAACCGACCGAGGGCAAGCAGTATGAAGTCGGGATCAAATACCAGCCGCCGGGCAGCAACAGCTTTATCACCGCCGCGATCTTCGACCTGCGCCAGACCAATGTACTGACCACCGACCCGGACCCCACGCACCTGTGTGGCAGTGGCCGCTGCCAGAGCCAGGACGGCGAAGTGCAATCCCGTGGCTTTGAGCTGGAAGGCAAGGCCAGCCTCAACGATAACCTGGACATCAGCGCGGCATATGCCTACCTGGATAACCGCATCAGCCAATCCAACAACACCGTGCAATACACGCCCGTCACCGACATCGGTGTAGGCCCGGCCCTACCGGCCAAAGGCACCAGCACCTACGGTGTGCCACGCCATACCGCGTCGGCGTGGGCGGATTACACCTTCCGCGACGGCCACCTCAAGGGCTTCGGCGTCGGGGCAGGGGCGCGTTATGTCGGCTCGTCCTGGGGCGACACGGCCAACACCCTGAAAGTCCCGGGCTACACCTTGTTCGACGCGGCGGTGCACTACGACATCCCGAACCTCGCCAACCTCAAGGACAACCTGCGCCTGGCGCTCAACGCCACCAACCTGGCGAATAAGGAGTACGTCGCCTCGTGCTATTCCTACTCGTGGTGCTGGTATGGCTCACAGCGCACGGTACAGGCGAGTGCGACTTATCAGTGGTGATAAGGCAATTTAATGGCCCCTCTGTAACCAAATCCTCGCCAGAATCGCTTTTATTTTCAGGTGGTTAGGTGGGGATGCAAATGCGCACTGTTGGAATCATGCTTGTCGCCTGCTCGTTGGCCGGCGGCGCGGCTGCCGTGCAGGCCCGGGAGCTGCGTGAAGGTGACAAGTACATGTGCAGTTGGGGCGCGGGCACGGCCGCCAGGGCCCAGGAGTTGAAGCTCTCGGGTGTGTCGTTGTATGCGGCGCGGCAGAAAATCCAGACCCTCAAATTCAACAAGTCGTGGATGCGCATGATGGCCATGGGCATCACCGAGCAGACCTACGACAGTCGCTCCCGGCTCAAGCCAGAAGCGATTCGCCAAAGTTTCTATCAGGATTGCGTGCGCTACAAAGTGGCGCGCAAATGACCGGCTCAGTGCGACAGCGGTGAGCTGACGTCTTCCTGGAAATACACCTTCGCCGTTTCAATAAACCGTCGATTGGCCTGGGACAGGTATTCGCTGCCTCTCCAGCACAGGTTGAAGTGCATGAACTGCGCGGGTTCGAACGACACCCCGGCCACGCCCGGTTCCTGTTGTTGCACCGAGCGCAGCAGGGTGGAAACCCCCATGCCATTGCGGGTGGCGGCAATGACCAGCGGCACGAAGTTGCTTTCCAGGGCGATGTTGAAGCGCACGCGGGCAGCGTCGCAAAAGGCGTCGAGCAAGTGCCGTTGCAGGAAGGTATTGTCGAACACCAGCAACTGCTCGCCACGCAAACCCTCGGCCGTGACCGACGCCGCGCTCGCCAATGGATGCTGCTCATGCATGCACAGCACCATCTCATCGCTGCCCAGCAAGACCGACTCCCAGTCCGGGTCGACGCGACGTGACTCCAGCAACGCTACATCAATATCCCGCGTTGCCAGGCGTGCGCTGATGTCATCGGCGCTGCCTTCCACCACATGCATGGCGATGCCGGGGTAGTGCGCGCGAAATTGCATCAGCAACTCCGGGATATGCCGGATGCCGTACATCGGCGGGATGCCGACGCGGATTTCACCGCTGTGCAATTGCGTCAGGTCCTGCAACTCGCGGCGGGCCCCGGCCAAGCCTTGCAGGCAGGCTTCAGCGCGGGTGAGGAACAGTTGGCCTTCCGCCGTGACACTGATCTGCCGTGTGGCGCGGTTGAACAGCGCCACCCCCAGCTCATCTTCCAGGCGGCTGACTGCCATGCTCAGCGCCGGTTGCGCCACATGCAACGCCTGCGCGGCCTTGGTAAAACTGCCTTGGCGGGCGATCTCGACGCAGTATTCCAGGGCTTTCAGATTCATCGGCTCTCGCATAAAAATGTGTGATGTTGATGTTCACAAATGGATATTTTTTGTGATGAGCGCGAGTCTATAACCTGTCGGCACACTTCTCCATGCCGGATCTCAACATGACCTTCAACCTTCGCCAGTATTGGCTTGTCACCCTGATCGCGGGCACCTTGGGCGGCAGTTTTGCGCAGTGGCTCGGCTGGCCGCTGCCCTGGGTGATAGGTGCTTTGCTGGCTGTGCTGATCGGCCGCTGCGGCGGCGCGAGGATGGCGCAAATTCCCCATGGGCGCCAAGCGGGCCAGTTGATTGTCGCGGTGGCGATTGGCTGTTATTTCACGCTGCCGGTGATGCAGCAGGTGGCGGCGCACCTGGGGCTGATTGTCACGGCGGTGCTGTTGACGCTGGTGCTGGCATTGGGCTCGGTGTGGCTGCTGAACCGCTCTGGCGTCGCCTTCGGCACGGCGTTCTTCGCGCTGATGCCGGCCAACTCTACGGAGATGGTTCACCTCGGTCGTCAGCGCCAGGCGGACACCAGCTTTATCGCCGCCGCCCATAGTCTAAGGCTGCTGCTGATCCTGCTGGCCGTGCCTGCGCTGGCCAGCCTTGGCCTGGCTCATCCTGTGATGGCTGCGCCATTGCCGGTGATCTGGCCCTGGTTGATCTTTCTGCTGGCTATGAGCCTGTTGGCCGCTATCGGCTTCAAGCGCTGCAACCTGCCCAACCCTTGGACATTCGGTCCGTTCCTGATCTGTGCGGTGGGGGTAGGGTGTAACAATTTGTCGATGAGCATGCCCGGTTGGCTCAGTGGTGTCGGCCAGTTGCTGATCGGGTGTGCGCTGGGCGCCGCCTTCGAGCGGGATTTTTTCCGCCGCGCACCGGGGTTTCTCGTCAAGGTGCTAGCGTTGTTGATTGGCTCGCTGGTTGCGACCGCAGCCGCCGCGTGGGCGTTGGGCACGTGGCTGCAGATGCCATGGTTGTCGCTGGCCCTGGGCATGATGCCCGGCAGCGCACCGGAGATGAGCCTGACCGCTGAGGCGCTGGGGCTGGCGGTTACATTGGTGACGGCGATGCAGGTGATCCGAATGCTGCTGATCCAGGCCGCGTGCCTGCCGGTGTATCGGCTGTTGAAGGGGCATGCAAGCGCCAACGAAAAGCCTGTGTCTGTGTAAGACCGGCGCTTTACAAAACCACGACAATTGCTGTGTTTCTATTTGCATACAATTGCACGCTTCGTCGCAGATAGAACAGGTCGTCACGGGGCCATGTACCAGCCAGAGCCTTCATCGCCAGACAGCTTGCGCCACTATGCGGTCGGCGTGCTGTGTGTCGCGGTGCTGTTGGGCGGCTACTTTATGCATATCAACGCCAGCGCCGATCGCCATCGGGCCGAGGCGGCCGAGCGTCTGCTGCTTTGTCGGCAAATGGAGCGAGTCGCCAGCGCGACGATGACCGACGCTATGAAACTGGGCGACAGTTGCAGGCAATTGGGTGCACAAGCGCCAGAGAGTGTCACCGCGCCTTAGTTAATAACCATTTTTTATAAGGGGGAATATAGGTCGCAAGTATCACGCTTACTTGCACCAAAAAGTGGCATTTGTATGTCGGCCGCCTTAAAAAATGTGTGGTTATTGAATGACTTACGACTGTTTTAATCCGACGAAAGGATTAAAACAGTCTTGTTACAGCTTTTTACAATCGCTACTATAGTCGGGCGTTCACCTCCCACGGTTTATGCATTTTTAAATCCCAAGTTTCCATCAGCTACTTGGGATTTTTTTTGCCCGCGATTTGACCTCGGCGTCAAACTTCAATATCGGCGAACTCTGCGCGCATCCGTCCATTGTGTTTGGCCTTGTAGAGTAATTTGTCGACCTGCTCGACAAACCCCAGCATCGAACTGGCAGGCCTGACGATATGAGTGCCAACCCCGAGGCTCAAGGTCAGCAGCCTGGACACCGGCGAAAACCCGTGTTCGATCTGGCGTTGACGCATCAGGTGCAGGCAGCGTTGCGCCACCAGCCTGGCCGAGGTTGCATCGGTCTCCGGCAACAGCCACACAAACTCTTCACCGCCGATCCGTGCGATGAAATCCCGTGGACGGTTGGCCGCCTGCGCCAGTGTATTGGCCACCTGGCGCAGGCATTCGTCACCCTTGATATGGCCGTAGTGGTCGTTGTACTGCTTGAAAAAGTCGATATCGAGAATGATCAACGACAGCGGCAACTGGCTGCGTTGGGCGCTGGTCCATTCGCGTTCGAGCACGGTATCGAACATCCGGCGGTTGGCGATGCCGGTGAGGCCGTCCTGGAAGGAGTATTCCTCCAATTGCTTTTGCAGGCGGATCAGGTGTTCCTCGGTCTTCTTGCGCTCACTGATGTCGAACATGAACCCGATCAGCGCCTCCACTTCGCCATCCTTGCGCACCACATGCACCACATCGCGGATCCACACATAGTCGCCGTTCACCGTCAGCGCACGGTAATCGGCCTCGTGGTCTACGCCGGCGCGCGATTGCGACACGCAAAAATTCACTACGTACTCGCGATCGTCCGGGTGCATGCGCGCGACCCAGTCATCCACACTGACCCAGCTTTGCGGCGTCCAGCCCAGCAGTGTTTCGATCTGCGGACCGATGTAGCTGAAGGTCATGCTCTGCCAGTCGATCCGCCAAGGGATCGCCTTGGTCGATTCCAGCAGGGTTTTGTAAACGTCGCTGTCGGGCGGGCTCGGGGGATCGATGCTCATGATCGGCTGCTCGGGGAGTGGCATAAAGCCAGAGCGTCTGGTGATCGCGGGTGGGAGTCAAGTTTTCGTCAGGGCAACAGACGAGAGGTCACGTGCTGGCTTTCTGGCGCCGGCCCGCCAGCGCTTGGCGGGAAAATATGAGACGTGGCTGGCACTTTGAAGCAATTGCCTGGCGCTGCCGAAAAGCTCATCTACGCTTGCGCCATCGAACAGCAGGGTAGAACCCAGGGAAGGGGGCTTATCATGATCTCAATCGCCGACTTCAATCGCATCATGGCTTCAGGCTTTGTACCGCTTTCCTGTGAGTGCACCCTCAATAGCGATGGCTCGCTGCGCATCAGCGTGTTCGAGCCGGTCTCCGGTCGCGTCGAGTTGCTGCTGACCTGCGTGTCCCCCGAAGGTCTGGACAGCATCCGTTCCATCTCAAACCTTATCGGTGAGCTGCGCACTGAACTCAAGGCCGGGCGCCGCGGTTTTGCGGCGGTGGGTTAGCTGTTGACGCTGGCGGTGGTGGTCGACACCGCGCCGTAATAGCGCCAGCAGCAATGCCGGTGCTCGGGCACGATCACGCAGCCGCTCAGGCTTGCGATCAATAGGGCGGCAACGAGCATGTAAAGGCGACGGGACATGGCATTTCCTCTTGGTGTGGGGTGCGTCATCTATTGAACGTCGCCACCGGCACACATCCGTCGCACACCTTTCAAACATTTCATCCAGCGTTGCCGGCCCGTGGGCAATACTTCCTCTTACGCACTGTGCGGAAAAAACCTGCGTGTCCTGCGACGGATTCTGCAGCACGTGCCGTTCAACCCATCAGCAGCGGACATTTTCGTTCGTCACCTGAAGGAGTTGCCATGAGCACACTGGCCCGATTGCGTTATGCCTTGCTGATCCCGCTGACGTTCGCCGCGTTTGTCAGCACCCCGACGTTTGCCCAGACCGAGATCATCATTCGCCAGGCGCCGCCGGTGGAGCGGGTCGAGGTGATTCCCGCCGGGCGCCCCGGTTATGCCTGGGACCGTGGCCACTGGCGATGGGAACGCGGCGCCTACGCCTGGGTACCGGGCCACTGGCAGCCGGTGATGCGCAACGCACGTTGGCAGCCAGGGCATTGGGAATCCCGCGGGCCGAACTGGGTCTGGCGTGAAGGACGTTGGATGCGTTGAAACCTGCCACTTAGCCTGCGGACCGAGAATTACCCGATTGAAAGACACTGATCCGGACGTAGAGCTGCTGGCGCGTATCGGCAACAACGAACCTGCGGCCGTCAACGAAATGGTGACGCGCAAACTCCCGCGTTTGCTCGCGCTCGCCAGCCGGATCCTGGGGGATGCCGACGAGGCCAAGGACGTGGCCCAGGAGAGTTTCCTGCGGATCTGGCGCCAGGCAGCCAACTGGCGAGTGGGCGAAGCGCGGTTCGACACGTGGTTGCACCGGGTAGCGCTGAACCTGTGCCGGGACCGCTTGCGCCGGCGCAAGGAGCGCCCGCTGGACGCGGATGAGGCGCTGGAACTGGCCGACAGCGCCCCGTCGCCGGAGGAGCAACTCGAAGCCGCCGACCGCAGCACGCAGATGGCCGCCGCGTTGGCCGCGCTGCCCGAGCGTCAGCGCGAAGCGATTGTGTTGCAGTATTACCAGGAGCTGTCGAACATCGACGCCGCCGCGCTGATGAACATCAGCGTCGAGGCACTGGAGAGCCTGCTGTCACGGGCTCGCCGTCAGTTGCGCAATAGACTTGCCGACACACCAGGGCTTGCCCGCCCAGGAAGGGAAAAACCATGACGCCCGAACGATTCGCCCACTTGGCCGACGCCTACGGCGCCAGCCTGCACCGCTGGCCGCTCGCTGAACGAACGGCCGCCCAGGCCCTGCTCGACAGTGGCAACGCCCACGCCCGCGCAGTGTTGCGTGAAGCCAGCTGGCTCGACGGGCAGTTGGATGCCCATCAACTGGCACCTGCCGATCCGGCGCTGGCGCGGCAGATCCGCCGATCCGCACCGCCACGGGCGTCATTGCTGTCGCGTTACGCCAACTGGTGGTCATCCGCCAGCCTGGTGGGCGCGGGTATCGCGGGCATCGTCGCCGGCGTGCTCGTGGCATCGATGAGCGTGCCGCTGCCGATGCTGTCCTCGGAGGTGCTGCCCAGCGTGTTCGATCAGGGCGATGCTGAAGTGGTGTTTTCCGTCAACGCCGAGGAAGCCGAGCAATGACCTCAAAGTCGCTTAAACCGTGGTTGCTGGTCTCGGTGTTGCTCAACGTGTTTTTGCTCGGTGGGGTGGGCGGTGGCCTCTACCATTGGATCGCCATGGCCAAACCTGCCGAGGCCGTGGTCAACCAGCATGGGTTGCGCCAGGCGATGTTCAAGCTGCCGCCGGAGCGTCGCAGGGAGCTGCGTCAACTGTTGCGGCACAACCGCGCCGACAGCCAGCCGTTGATCATGGCCGGTCGCGAAGCACGGCTGGGGGTGATCCAGCAACTGCAAGCGCCGACGTTGGACCGCGAGAGGCTGGTGAGTGAGTTGGCCAAGGCGCGTGAGGCCGATGCGGCATTGCGGGCGTTGGTGGATGCCACGCTGGCTGAGTTCGCGGGCAATTTGCCCCAGGACGAGCGGCAGAAACTGGTGGAAGCACTGTATTCGCGAGGGCAGGCCAAAGCCAAACAGAAATGAAGACTACAGGCGTCGCAAGAAGGATTTGACGATATGGCGGGTGGCGTCGGTGGTGTCCAGTTGATCCATCGCGGCATAGGCGTGCCAGAGGCAATCGACTATTTCATTACAAGGTTTTGCATCGGCGACGTTGACTACCGAGGCCTCGAACACATGATGCAGGGTGTCGCGGGCCTTGAGTTCCTGTAAGTACAGCAACCCGTCCACGTTCAAGCCGGTCTCTTCTTCCAGCTCCCGCGCGGCTGCGCCGACCGGGCGCTCGCCACGTTCGACCTTGCCGCCAGGCAGTGCCCATTTTGATCTGGCCTTGCGCACGAAGAGGATATGCCCCTCGTGTTCGCAAATGACCGTTGCGCGAATTTTCATCGTCTGTGCCCCCGCAGGTGGATGATTGTCATAAAAGTGTAATGCAATTGTCATGCTAAGTGCGGCTGGCGTGGGCCTCGGGGTATGTGGATACTGCGCCCTTGATGAAAACGGACGAGGAAAACAGATGAACACCGTGCGGTGGGGCATGATCGGTTGCGGCAGTGTCACTGAGTTAAAGAGTGGACCCGCTTTCTACAAAGCGCCAGGTTCGGCCTTGGTGGCCGTGATGGGGCGCCGTGAAGCGGCGGTGCGCGATTATGCAACACGCCACGGCATTGCGCGTTTTTATACCGACGCCCAGGCGCTGATCGACGACCCCGAGGTGGACGCGGTGTACATCGCCACGCCGCCTGCCAGCCACCTTGAATACAGCCTGATGGTGGCGGCGGCCGGCAAGCACTGCTGCGTCGAGAAGCCCATGTCGATGAATGCCGAGCAGAGCGAGTTGATGCAGCGCACGTTCGAGCGCGCCGGGTTGCATCTGTTTGTGTCGTACTACCGCCGCTCCTTGCCGCGTTTCCAGCAGATACGCGATTGGCTGCAAGCAGGACGCATCGGCGAGTTGCGTCACCTCACCTGGACCCTGTGCAAGCCGCAGGCCGTTGCGGACGCCCACGCCGACAACTGGCGCACCGACCCGGCGATTGCCGGTGGCGGCTACTTTGCCGACCTGGCCAGCCATGGCTTCGACCTGTTCCAGTACCTGGCTGGCGACATCATCGAAGTGGCCGGTTTTACCTCGCGCCAGGCCGGCCGTTATGCCGCGGAGGATGCGGTGACCGCCAGCTGGCGTTTTGCCTCGGGCGCATTGGGCATGGGCTGCTGGAATTTTGTCGCGGACCGACGTGAAGATCGTGTCGTGTTGATCGGCAGTCAGGGGCGTATCGAGTTCTCGGTGTTCGATGACCAACCCTTGCGGCTTGAGGGGGATACGTGCGAGGTCCTGGAGGTGCCGTGCCACGCACATATCCAGTGGCACCACGTGCTGGCCATGAACGCGCATATCCGTGGTGAGGCGCTGCATCCATCGTTGGCGATCGAGGCATTGAAAACCGACCGGATCCTGGACGCGGTGCTACAACGCAACCCCCATCACCCTGGGTAAGCACGATAGGGTTTATTTTTTCAAGGAAGCACACCGATGAAATACTGGATGCTGTTGTGGTTGGCCCTCGCCACAAGCGCAGGCGCGGCTGCGCGTAGCCAAGGCACGCCTGGGGAGTTTGATTTTTATGTGTTATCGCTGTCGTGGTCGCCGACGTTTTGCCTGACCCACCCGGACAACGAGCAGTGTTCGGGCAAAGGCTACGGCTTTGTGTTGCATGGTTTGTGGCCGCAGTACGCGCGGGGCGGCTGGCCGGCGTCGTGTGCGCCGCAGTCGCGCTTGAGCCGCGAGGAATTGGACAAGGGCGCGGCGTTGTTTCCCACACGAGCGCTGCTCAAGCACGAATGGGCCAAGCATGGCACCTGTTCCGGGCTTGAGCCGCTGGACTACCTGGCCAAGACCGACCAGGCGCTGGGCGTGGTGGTGATTCCGCCGCAATTGCAACCGTTCAACACGCCACCGGCGTTGCCGGCCCGCGAGATCGAGGCGTTGTTTCGCGAGAGCAACCCGCGCCTGGGCAACCATGGCCTGGCGGTGATCTGCAAGGGCAAGGTGTTGTCGGAAGTGCGCGTGTGCCTGACCAAGGATCTGGCGTTCGCCGGTTGCCCGCGCAGCGTCAAAAGCCAATGCCGCGACGGCGACATCCGCATTCCGGCGCAGCGCTAAGGCAACCCGCACATTCCGTTGATCAATGGTTGAGATACACCGGGCTGTCCGTGGACAGCGACGCCTTCACCCCGTGGCTGGTGTCGCTGACCAGCACTTCTTCACGGCCTTCGGCCAGTGCTTGCAGCGTGAGGGCGACCACTTCCTGGGGCGTGCTCTTGGGGGCCTGCACGTCGGCGACCATGTCGGTGTCGATGTAGGCGGGGTGCACGCCGATGACCAGGGTGCCCTGTTCGCGCAACTCGCCGCGCAGGCCGTTGGTCAGGCCCCACTGGGCGGATTTTGAGGTGCTATAGCCCCCGGCGCCCGGTGGGCTCAGCCAGCTCAATACCGAGAGCACATTGATCAGCGCGCCGCCGCCCTGGCGGGCCAGGATCGGTGCGAACGCCCGGCTCACGCGCAGGGTGCCGAAGGTGTTCACGTCAAAATGCTGTTGCAGGTTTTCGACGCTGTCGTCGGCCAGCAGCGAGCCGTACTTGAGAAAGCCCGCATTGTTGACCACCACGCTCACATCGGTGCACTGCGCGGCAGCCCGTTGCACACTGGCGGCATCGGTGATGTCGAGGGCAATCGGCGTGCTGCCGGGGATGTCGACGCTGGCGGGATCACGCGCACCGGCGTAGACCTTGGCCGCACCCGCTGCCAGCAACGCGGTGACGAACGCTTTGCCCAGGCCACGATTGGCGCCGGTGACCAGTACCACTTTTCCACGAATGTCCATGCTGAACTCCACGCTGCAAAATAGGTTTAATGATGAAACCGTTTTTATCCTGCGGCTATCGGTCCTATAATGCAACCATATTTTTCAACTGGCTGGAGGCCTGACCATGAAACGCAAATGCCTGGAAGGCGACTGCTGCCCGGTGGCCCGTGCCCTTGACGTGGTGGGCGACTGGTGGACGCTGCTGATCATCCGCGACGCGTTTGCCGGCGTGACGCGCTTCGGTGATTTCCAGAAACACCTGGGCGTAGCAAAAAATATCCTCGCCGCCCGGCTCAAGGAGATGGTTGAGCAGGGCCTGTTGCAGCTCAACGAAGTCGGCGCGCGCAACGAGTACCAACTCACCGACAAGGGGCGCGCGCTGATGCCGGTGCTGGTGACGCTGGCGCAATGGGGTGAGGCCCACACTCAGCCGCAACTGCTCGGCACGCGGCTGCTGGATGCGCATTCGCTCAAGCCGCTGCGCAAGGTCGAGATCGTGTCTGAGGACGGCCGCGTGCTGGGTGTTGACGACGTCGTCACCCAAGCGCCTGCGCCGTAACGCCCCGAGGGGCATTTTGTTCAATACCTGGCGCGTGCCGCCCTTTACCGTGACGTCATCCTCACCGTCACAGAAAAAGGGAATTGCAATGAGCTTGATCATTTCCATGGCCGCCTTCGCCCTGGCCACCTCCATCACACCGGGCCCGGTCAACGTGGTGGCCCTCAGCTCCGGTGCGCGCTTTGGCTTTGCCGCCAGCCAGAAGCATGTATTCGGCGCCGCCGCAGGGTTTACCTTGTTGCTGGTGTTGATCGGCCTGGGTTTGCACGAAGTGCTGGTGCGCTGGCCGTTGCTGACCCAGTTGATCCAGTGGGGCGGGGTGGTTTTCTTGCTGTGGATGGCTTGGAAACTGGCGTGCGACGATGGCCGCCTGCAAGCCGATAACGCCGCCACCGCGCCGTCGATGCTGTACGGCGCCATTATGCAATGGCTCAACCCCAAGGCCTGGCTGGCCTGCGTGGCGGGGATGGGGTTGTTTGTGGCGGATGGCGACGCCGCTCAAGTGTGGCTGTTTGCTGCGCTGTACCTGGTGATCTGCTACCTGTCGGTGGCCTGCTGGGCGTATGCCGGGACCTTTTTGCGGCGCTACCTGGGCAACCCGCAGGGCGTGCGCGTGTTCAACCGTTCAATGGCCGCGTTGCTGGTGGCCAGTGTGGGTTATTTGCTGATGGCTTGAGCACATCGCGGTATTGCCCCGGCGTCGCCGCAAAATGCTGTTTGAACGCCCGCTGGAAATGCGCCTGGTCGGCGAAACCTGCGGCCAGGGCCACATCGGCGATCAGTTCGCCCTGACGCAGTTGCGTGCGGGCGAACTGGATACGTTGGTTGATCAGGAACGCATGGGGCGTCAACCCGTAATACTGCTTGAACGCACGGATCAGATAGGACGGCGACAGTTCGGCGGCCAGGCAGATGTCTTCCAGTTTCAAGGCGCAGGTGCAGTGCGCGCGGATGTACTCGGCGGCGCGCTCCAGCTTGTGGTTGACCTCGCGCAACGGTGCGTCGGACGGGTTCAGGCGCTGCTGCACCTCAGTGAAGAAACCCACCAGCGCGCTTTGCTTGTGCAGGTGCTCGGCCTGGGTATCCACCAGGACCCGGTACAGCTCCAACAGCCCAGCGTAGAGCGCTTCATCGCGCACGTAGGGGATGTCGAACGGCCGGTAGCCCTGGTCGGTGCTGAAGCCCAGTTGGTGCTGCAATTCGGTCAGCCAGGGCGTATCGATGTACAGCATCTGATAGGACCAGGCCTCGTTACGGATCGGATTGCACGCGTGCACATCGCCAGGGTTCATCAGTACCACCGTACCGGCGCTGATCTCGAAGGTGTCCGTGCCGTAGTGGTAATAGCTGCGCCCGCTGGTGATCGCGCCGATGGAAAAATGCTCATGAGCGTGCCGCGCGTAGGTGACCTTGCGCCCGTCGGCGATGGTGCGCGCTTCGATAAACGCCAGCGCAGGGTCACGCCAGAAGTGCGGGGCGGTGGAAGGGGTCATGGCGGGCATTCCCTGGCGAGGAACCGAATAGGCGGACCGGCAGCGTTATACAAAATCGCGCAATGTTCAAGGCTTCAAGATTGCGCGAGTGTCATCCGGTGCAGGTCGTCGGCCCTGGGGTATTGGCTTCAGGTCAGAAGTCCCATTTGGTCGCCCGTTGCAGGCTGCGGGGCTCGCCATAGAAACCCGTGCCGAATCGCCGCCGTTGAGGCTGTCGTTCAGGTTGGGCACGGTCAAATGTGGGAGCGGGCTTGCCCGCGATGGCGTCCTGTCAGTGCCGAATCTGTCGAATGACACACTGCAATCGCGGGCAAGCCCGCTCCCACACAAGCCAACTGCCAAATGTTGAACCGTACGGGTCAGGCCGGTACGAGGAAGGCGGCTTCCAGCAACTGTCGGGTGTAGGGGTGTTGCGGGTCGGCGAAGATTGCCTTTGCATCGCCTTGCTCCACCACCTGGCCTTGTTTCACCACCATCAACTGATGACTCAATGCTTTCACCACCGCCAGATCATGGCTGATAAACAGGTAGGTCAGGTTGTACTTGGCCTGCAAGCTGCGCAACAGTTCCACTACCTGGCGTTGCACCGTGCGGTCCAGCGCCGAGGTGGGTTCGTCCAGCAGGATCAACCGTGGCTTGAGCACCAGGGCGCGGGCGATGGCGATGCGTTGGCGCTGGCCGCCGGAGAACTCGTGGGGATAGCGATGCCGGGATTCCGGGTCCAGCCCGACCTCCTTGAGCGCCGCGATAATCGCCGCTTCCTGCTCGGCCGGCGTGCCCATCTTGTGAATGCGCAGGCCCTCACCGACGATCTCGCTCACGCACATACGCGGGCTCAAGCTGCCGAACGGGTCCTGGAACACCACCTGCATTTCCCGGCGTAGCGGGCGTACCTGCTGTTGGGTGAGTGAGTCCAGTTGCTGGCCTTCGAAGCGAATGCCGCCCTTGCTGGCGATCAGCCGGAGGATCGCCAGGCCAAGGGTGGATTTCCCCGAGCCGCTTTCGCCAACGATGCCCAGGGTTTGCCCTTGGGGCAGGCTGAAGTTGATGCCATCCACCGCCTTGACGTAATCCACGGTGCTGCGCAGAAAGCCTTTCTTGATCGGGAACCACACCTTGAGGTCATTCACTTCCAGCAGGGGTGGGCCGACCACATTGGTGGCCGGGCCGCCACTTGGTTCAGCCGCCAGCAATTCCTGGGTGTAGGGATGCCGGGGCGACTGGAACAGCGTTTCGCACTCGGCCTGTTCAACGATGCAACCCTTTTGCATCACGCACACGCGGTGGGCAATCCGCCGTACCAGGTTGAGGTCGTGGCTGATCAGCAGCAAGGCCATGCCCAGGCGGGCCTGCAACTCCTTGAGCAATTCCAGGATTTTCAACTGCACCGTCACATCCAGCGCAGTGGTCGGTTCATCGGCGATCAACAGCTCCGGCTCGTTGGCCAGCGCCATGGCAATCATCACCCGCTGGCGCTGGCCGCCGGACAGCTCGTGGGGCAGGGCCTTGAGGCGCTTGTGCGGTTCGGGGATGCCGACCAGCTCGAGCAACTCCAGGGTGCGCTGGGTGGCGACCTTGCCTTGCAGGCCCTTGTGCAGGCCGAGCACTTCGTTGATCTGCTTCTCGATCGAGTGCAGCGGGTTCAACGAGGTCATCGGCTCCTGGAAGATCATCGCGATGCGGTTGCCGCGAATATGCCGCAGGGATTTTTCCTTCAGGGTCAGCAGGTCTTGCCCCGCATACCCAATGGTGCCAGACGGATGCCGCGCCAGCGGGTAGGGCAGCAAGCGCAGGATCGAGTGGGCGGTCACCGATTTGCCGGAGCCGCTTTCGCCGACCAGGGCCAGGGTTTCGCCGCGCTTGATGTCGAAGCTGACGTTGTTCACCACGCAGTGAGCGTGTTCGCCGGTGACGAACTCGACGCTGAGGTCGCGGATTTCGATCAGATTGTCCTGATTCATCTCATTTCCTCGGGTCGAAGGCATCGCGAGCGGACTCGCCGATAAACACCAGCAAACTCAACATGATCGCCAGCACGGCGAACGCGCTCATGCCCAGCCACGGCGCTTGCAGGTTGGATTTGCCCTGGGCCACCAGCTCGCCCAGGGACGGCGAACCGGCCGGCAAGCCGAAGCCGAGAAAGTCCAGCGCAGTCAGGGTGCCGATGGCGCCGGTGAGGATGAACGGCATGAAGGTCATGGTCGAGACCATTGCGTTGGGCAGGATATGGCGGAACATGATCGCGCCGTTCTGCATGCCCAGCGCCCTGGCTGCCCGCACGTATTCAAGGTTGCGCCCGCGCAGGAACTCGGCACGTACCACGTCCACCAGGCTCATCCAGGAGAACAGCAGCATGATCCCCAGCAGCCACCAGAAGTTGGGCTGCACAAAACTGGCGAGAATGATCAGCAGGTACAGCACCGGCAGCCCCGACCAGATCTCCAGGAAACGCTGCCCGGCCAGGTCGACCCAGCCACCGTAAAAGCCCTGCAAGGCCCCGGCGATCACGCCGATGATCGAGCTGAGGATGGTCAGCGTCAGGGCGAACAGCACCGACACGCGGAAGCCGTAGATCACCCGCGCCAGCACATCGCGGCCCTGGTCATCGGTGCCCAGCAGGTTGACGCTGGATGGCGGCGCCGGCGCGGGCACTTTCAGGTCGTAGTTGATGCTCTGGTAGCTGAACGGGATCGGCGCCCACAAGGTCCAGGCGTCCTTGGCCTTGAGCAGCTCCCGGATGTACGGGCTCTTGTAGTTGGCTTCCAGGGGGAACTCGCCACCAAAGGTCGTCTCCGGGTAGCGCTTGAGCGCGGGGAAGTACCAGCCGCCGTCGAAGTGCACCGCCAGCGGCTTGTCGTTGGCGATCAGTTCCGCGCCCAGGCTCAGTACGAACAGGATCAGGAACAGCCACAGCGACCACCAGCCACGCTTGTTGGCCTTGAATCGTTCGAACCGGCGGCGATTGAGGGGGGATAGGTTCATCTCAATGCTCCCGGCTGGAGAAGTCGATACGCGGATCGACCAGGGTGTAGGTGAGGTCGCCGATCAGTTTCACGATCAAGCCCAGCAGGGTGAAGATGAACAGCGTGCCGAACACCACCGGGTAGTCGCGGTTGATCGCGGCTTCAAAGCTCATCAGGCCGAGGCCGTCGAGGGAAAAGATCACTTCCACCAGCAGCGAGCCGGTGAAGAAGATGCCGATGAACGCCGAAGGGAAACCGGCGATCACCAGCAGCATCGCGTTGCGGAACACGTGGCCGTAGAGCACGCGGTGGTTGGTCAGGCCCTTGGCCTTGGCGGTGACCACGTACTGCTTGTTGATCTCGTCGAGAAAGCTGTTTTTGGTCAGCAGGGTCATGGTCGCGAAGTTGCCGATCACCAGTGCAGTGATCGGCAGGGCCAGGTGCCAGAAGTAGTCGAGGATCTTGCCGCCCCAGCTCAACTCGTCGAAGTTGTTGGAGGTCAGCCCGCGCAACGGGAACCAGTCGAAATAACTGCCACCGGCAAACACCACGATCAACAGGATCGCAAACAGGAACGCCGGGATCGCATAGCCGACGATGATCGCCGAGCTGGTCCACACATCGAAGTGGCTGCCGTGGCGCGTGGCCTTGGCGATCCCCAGGGGGATCGACACCAGGTACATGATCAGCGTGCTCCACAGCCCGAGGGAAATGGACACCGGCATCTTTTCCTTGATCAGGTCGATGACTTTGGCGTCACGGAAGAAACTGTCGCCGAAATCCAGGCGCGCGTAATTCTTGACCATGATCCACAAACGTTCCGGCGCCGATTTGTCGAAGCCGTACATCTTTTCGATTTCCTTGATCAGCGCCGGGTCCAGGCCCTGGGCGCCGCGGTAGCTGGAACCGGCCACGGCGACTTCGGCACCGCCACCGGCGATGCGGCTGGTGGCGCCGTCAAAGCCTTCGAGCTTGGCGATCATTTGCTCCACCGGGCCCCCGGGGGCGGCCTGGATGATGACAAAGTTGATCAGCAGGATGCCGAACAGCGTGGGGATGATCAGCAACAGGCGGCGAAAGATATAGGCCAACATTTAATCGCCTCCGCTCGCCGGATCGGCGCTCGTCTGGGGGGGAACGGGCGGTTGCACATTCGGTTTGCTCCACCATGTGGAGATACCGACGTCGTACAGCGGCGAAACCTTTGGATGACCGAGATTGTTCCAGTAGGCCACGCGGAAGGTCTTGATGTGCCAGTTGGGAATCACGTAGTAGCCAAATTGCAGCACGCGATCCAGGGACTTGGCGTGGGCGATCAGGCTGGTGCGGGTGTCGGAATCGATCAGTTGCTCCACCAACTGGTCGACGGCCGGATCTTTCAGGCCCATGTAATTGCGGCTGCCGGGCTTGTCGGCGCTGGTCGACTTCCAGAACTCGCGCTGCTCGTTACCTGGCGAGGAGGACTGCGGGAAACTGCCCACCAGCATGTCGAAGTCCCGCGAGCGCAGGCGGGTGACGAATTGGGAGACGTCGACCCGGCGGATCACCAGGTCTATGCCCAAGTCCGCCAGGTTGCGCTTGAACGGCAGCAGGATGCGTTCGAATTCGGTCTGGGCCAGCAAGAACTCGATGACCACGGGTTTGCCGTTGGTGTCGACCATCTTGTCGTCGACGATCTTCCAGCCGGCTTCCTGTAACAGTTGGTAAGCCTCGCGCTGCTGCGCACGGATCATGCCGCTGCCATCGGTCTTGGCCGGTTCGAAGGCCTCGGTGAAGACTTGCGGCGGGATCTTGTCGCGCAGCGGTTCCAGGATCGCCAGCTCATCCGGGCCGGGCAGGCCGGTGGCGGCCATGTCGGAGTTTTCGAAGTAGCTGCGGGTGCGCGTATAGGCACCGTTGAACAGCTGCTTGTTGCTCCACTCGAAATCCAGCAACAGGCTGATGGCCTTGCGCACGCGCACGTCCTGGAACATTGGCTTGCGCACGTTGAATACGAAGCCCTGCATGCCGGTGGGGTTGCCGTTGGGGATCTGTTCCTTGATCAGGCGTCCTTCGGTCACGGCCGGGACGTTATAGGCGTTCGCCCAGTTCTTGGCGCTGAACTCGGCCCAGTAGTCGAATTGCCCGGCCTTGAGCGCTTCCAGTGCGACGGTGGCGTCTCGGTAGTAGTCGGTGATGCGCTGGTCGAAGTTGTACAGGCCCTTGTTGATCGGCAGGTCCTTGCCCCAGTAGTCCTTGACCCGCTCGTAGCGTACGGAACGCCCGGCCTTGACCTCGGCCACCTTGTAAGGACCGCTGCCCAGCGGGAATTCGAGGTTGCCCTTGGTGAAGTCGCGGGTGGCCCACCAGTGTTTCGGCAATACCGGCAGTTGGCCGAGGATCAGCGGCAGTTCGCGGTTGTTGGTGCGCTTGAACTTGAACAGCACGCGCAGCGGGTCTTCGGCGACCACTTCGTCGACATCGGCGTAGTAGGTGCGATAGAGCGGGGTGCCGTCCTTGATCAGGGTCTGGAAGCTGAACACCACGTCATCGGCGCGCATCGGGTGGCCGTCGTGGAAACGCGCTTCGGGGCGCAGGTAGAAACGCACCCAGCTGTTGTCCGGGGCCTTCTCGATCTTGCCGGCGACCAGGCCGTATTCGGTGAACGGTTCGTCAAGGCTTTGGGTGGCGAGGGTGTCGTAGATCAGGCCGATGTTGTCGGCAGGCACGCCTTTGCTGATGAACGGGTTGAAGCTGTCAAAGCCGGCCAGGCTGGATTCCCGGAAGGTGCCGCCCTTGGGGGCGTCGGGGTTGACGTAGTCGGTGTGCTTGAAGTTTGCAGGGTATTTGGGCGGTTCGTTGTAGAGCGTCAACGCATGTTGCGGGGCGGCGTGGGCCGCGCTGCAAAGCAGCAGGCCGGCGAACAGTGCAGGTCGCAAAGACATCATTGGGCTTTCTCCGAAGCTTTCAGCCACCACGCGCTCAAGCCCAAGCTGTAGGGCGGCGTGGTGACAAAGGCGAACCGGTTGCGGTACGCCAGGCGATGATAGTTGAGATACCAGTTGGGAATGCTGTAGTGCTGCCACAGCAGCACCCGGTCCAGGGCGCGGCCGGCGGCCAGTTGCGCGTCGCGGGTCTGCGCGGCCAGCAGTTGTTCCAGCAGGTGATCGACAATCGGGTTGGCGATGCCTGCGTAGTTCTTGCTGCCCTTGATCGTGGCCTGGCTGGAGTGGAAGTACTGCCACTGCTCAAGGCCCGGGCTCAAGGTCTGGTTGAGGGTGATCAGGATCATGTCGTAGTCGAATTGATCCAGGCGCTGCTTGTACTGGGCGCGATCGACGGTGCGCAGGCGCGCGTCGATGCCGATGCTGATCAGGTTCTCGACATAGGGTTGCAGGATGCGTTCCAGGTTCGGGTTGACCAGCAGGATCTCGAAGCGCAGCGGTTGCCCGTCCGCGTTGAGCAGGCGTTGGCCGGACAGCTTCCAGCCAGCCTCGCCGAGCAGGGCCAGGGCGTGGCGCATGGTGTCGCGGGGGATGCCGCGCCCGTCGGTCTGCGGCAGGCTGAACGGCTGGGTGAAGAGGTCAAGCGGCAACTGGTCGCGGTAGGGCGAGAGCAGCAGCCATTCATGCCCGATCGGTACACCCGTCGCCGAGAATTCGCTGTTGGGGTAGTAGCTCAGGGTGCGCTTGTAGGCGCTGCTGAACAGCGTGCGGTTGGTCCATTCAAAGTCAAACATCAGGCCAAGGGCTTCGCGGACCTTGGCCTGGCTGAAGGTCGGGCGCCGCGTGTTCATGAACAGGCCCTGGCTCTGGGTCGGGATCTGGTGGGCGATCTGCGCCTTGATCACCTCGCCACGGTTGACCGCCGGGAAGTTGTAGCCGGTCGCCCAGTTCTTGGCCTGGTGCTCGATATAGATGTCGAATTCGCCGGCCTTGAAGGCTTCGAAGGCCACATCGCTGTCGCGGTAGAACTCGACTTCGACCTTGTCGTAGTTATACAAGCCCTGGTTGACCGGCAGGGCCTTGCCCCAATAATCCTTGACCCGTTCGAACACCAATTGCCGGCCCGGGGTGACTTTGGTCACGCGGTATGGCCCGCTGCCCAGCGGTGGCTCGAAGGTGGTGGCCTTGAAATCGCGGTCTTTCCAGTAATGCTGGGGCAGTACGGGTAACTCGCCCAGGCGCAGGATCAGCAGCGGATTGCCGGCGCGCTTGAACACGAAACGGATGCGATGGCGGTTGAGGATGTCGACCCGCGCCACCTCTTGCAGGTTCGTGCGGTATTGCGGATGGCCTTCGGTCAACAGGGTGCGATAGGAGAATGCCACGTCATAGGCGGTAATCGGGTGGCCATCGTGGAAGCGTGCTTCCGGGCGCAGGTTGAACACCACCCAACTGCGGTCTTCGCTGTATTCCACCGATTGGGCAATCAGCCCATAGCTGGAGGTGGGCTCATCGCCGGAGGGCGCGTACTGGCCGGTGCCGACCATCAACGGTTCGTTCAGCTCATTGACGCCGTATTGCAGGAAGTTGGGCGTGGAAACCGGGCTGGAACCCTTGAACGTGTAGGGGTTGAGCGTATCGAAGGTGCCAAAGGCCATGACCCGCAAGGTTCCGCCTTTCGGCGCTGCGGGGTTTACCCAATCGAAGTGGGTGAATTTGGCCGGGTATTTGAGTACGCCGAACTGCGTGTAACCGTGGCTCTCGGTAATCGTCGCGTTCGCGGCAAAGCTCAAGGCCAGACTTATTAGTAGAAGGAGGGGACGCTTCAAATCAGGGATCCGATCCAGGCAGCTTGGGCTTTATGATCGGTACAGTAACAGCTTGTTCCGGTTGGAAAAAGGTTGTTGGTAGGGCGAGCCGAGGGCTTGATCTATGTGAAAAGCATATGTGAGAGCTGACTTGCCTGCGATGGCATCGGCACGGTACATCTGAAGCACCGAGGTGATGCCATCGCAGGCAAGCCAGCTCCCACACAAGCCAGCGTACATATAGTCAGTAGGCGGGCTTAGCGTGGGCCTGAAACCACCAGCATCTGCCCCGGCTTCAACGCCTGGCCAGTGCGCGGGTTCCAACGCTTGAGGTGTTGCATCTCGACGTTGAAGCGCTTGGCGACGATGTACAGCGAGTCGCCTTTCTTGACCTTGTATTGCACCGGTTTCTTGCCGTCGGCCTTGGCCACCAGCTTGCGGGTGTCCTGCATCACCAGGGTCTGGCCGACCTTGAGCTGCTGGCCATTGAGCTTGTTCCAGCGCTGCAGGTCATGCACGTCGACCTTGTTCGCCTTCGCGATCAGCGTCAGGTTGTCGCCACTGCGTACTTTGTAGCTGCGGGTACGGCCAGCAACGCGCGCGGTCTCGACTTCGTCGAACACCTGCTTTTTCGGCCGCATCGCCAGCAACTCTTCTGGCTTCATCGTCGAAAGGGTGCTGGTGAGCAACTGCGCCTTGGAACTCGGCACCAGCAAATGCTGCGGGCCATCCAGGGTGGTGCGTTGTTTCAGCGCGGGGTTGAGCTGGAACAGTTCGTCTTCGTCGATCTCGGCCAGCGCCGCGACCCGGGACAGGTCCATGCTCTGCTTGACTTCAACCACTTCGAAGTACGGCTGGTTGGCAATCGGGTTCAGGTTCACGCCGTAGGCTTCGGGCGCCAGCACCACTTGGGACAGTGCCAGGAACTTGGGCACGTAGTCCTTGGTTTCCTGGGGCAGCGGCAGGTTCCAGTAGTCGGTCGGCAGGCCAAGCTTCTCGTTACGCTCGATGGCCCGGCTCACCGTGCCTTCGCCAGCGTTATAGGCGGCGAGTGCCAGCAGCCAGTCGCCGTTGAACATATCGTGCAGACGGGTCAGATAGTCCAGGGCGGCGGTGGTGGAGGCGGTGATGTCACGGCGGCCGTCGTAGGCGCGGGTCTGGCGCAGGTTGAAGTAGCGCCCGGTGGAGGGGATGAACTGCCACAAGCCGACCGCATCGCTGCGCGAATAGGCCATTGGGTTGTAGGCACTTTCGATCACTGGCAGCAGCGCCAGCTCCAGGGGCATGTTGCGTTCTTCAAGACGTTCGACGATGTAATGAATGTAGAGGCTGCCGCGTTCCCCGGCGCTCTCCAGGAAGGATGGGTTGCTGGCGAACCATAGGCGCTGTTGCTCGATGCGCGGGTTGACGCCTACGCCGTCCTGCAGTTGGAAGCCTCGTCGCATACGCTCCCAAACATCCTGGGGCACTTCGGGAGCCGGCTTTTCCGAAAGCCAGATGACGGGTTTCTGTTTGATCTTGGCGCTAAGATTTGGCTTGGGTTGCACGTTGGATTGTGCGGTGAAATTGCTTGATTGGCAGCCCGCCAGCGTGGCGGACACAGCCACCGCCACAGCTTGAGCCAGGCGGGTCAATGCGTCTGAATGGTTGGATTTACGAATAGATGACGACATTGGCTGGAAGTAAGTTCCGGGCAAAAATGTCGGGCGATTCTAGAAACCCGTTTGGTTCCGGTCAACCATTCAGAAATTACGTATCAGATTGCGTTGGCTTAGAACTTATCTTTCCAAGCCCTCAAGCTAGCAAACACCTCGGCCCCAGAGCGGTTGTCACGCCCGTTCCGTTCGTCTGCTTTTTGTTTAACGGATGTTTCAGCGGTGCGCAAAAAAGGGTTGGTGCGTTTTTCCAGCGCCAGGTTGGAAGGCAGCGTGATCTCGCCACGAGCGCGCAGTTGGCGAACGTTTTCCACCCGTTCGGCGATGTCCGCGTTGTGCGGTTCCACCGCTTGGGCAAACTTGAGGTTGCTTTGGGTGTATTCGTGGGTGCAGTACACCAATGTATCGGCGGGCAGGGCGGCCAGGCGTTCCAGAGAACTGTGCATTTGCTCCGGCGTGCCTTCGAACAGGCGCCCGCAGCCGGCGGCGAACAGGGTGTCGCCACAGAACAGTACGCCTTGGTGATAAAAGGCGATATGGCCGAGGGTGTGGCCGGGCACTGCATAAACGTCGAAGTCCCAACCCAGCGCCGTGATGCGGTCGTTATCGTGGAGGGCCACATCCCGCGCCGGGATATTTTCGTTGGCCGGGCCGTAGACCTTGGCCCCTGTAACACTTTTCAGTTGCTCGACACCACCGACATGATCATGGTGATGGTGGGTGATCAGGATGTCGCTGAGCTCCCAGCCGGGGTTACGTTCGAGCCAGTCGAGCACGGGCGCGGCATCGCCGGGATCGACCACGGCGCAGCGTCGGGTCCGGGAGTCTTGTAACAACCAGATGTAGTTATCGGTGAAGGCGGGCAGGGCACTGATCTGTATCATTCTTCGATTCGCCAAGCTGAACACATTGGTGCATCTTAGAACGTCTAGGCGAGTTGGAGAATGCAATGACTGATAAAGCGTTCGCCCAGGCCGATCCTGAGTGGCTGGCACTGATCAGCGCGGCCCGCGAATGGCTGTCCGGGCCGATCGGGCAATTTTTGCTGGATGAAGAACGGCGCATGCTCGAAGACGAGTTGGGCCGGTTCTTTGGTGGCTACCTGGTGCATTACGGCCCGTCGGCCGAGACTCCGCCCTCGGCGCCGCAGGTGCAACGCAATGTACGCCTGGGCGCGCCGCTGCCGGGGGTGGAGATTGTCTGCGAGGAGCAGGCCTGGCCGCTGAGCGAGCATGCCGCCGATGTGGTGGTGTTGCAGCATGGCCTGGATTTCTGCCTGTCGCCCCACGGCCTGTTGCGTGAAGCGGCGACCAGCGTGCGCCCGGGTGGGCATTTGTTGATTGTCGGCATCAATCCCTGGAGCAGTTGGGGGTTGCGCCATGTGTTCGCCCACGATGGGCTGCGCCAGGCGCGCTGTATCTCGCCCCAACGGGTGGGCGACTGGCTGAACCTGCTGGGCTTCGCGCTGGAGAAACGCCGCTTCGGGTGCTATCGTCCGCCGCTTGCCTCGACCAAGTGGCAGGCTCGCCTGGCCGGCTGGGAACGCCGTGCGGGTACCTGGCAACTGTCGGGTGGCGGCTTCTATTTATTGGTCGCGCGCAAGATCGCGGTGGGCCTGCGGCCGGTGCGCCAAGTGCGACGCGAGCCCATGGGCAAGCTGGTGCCGATGCCGATGGCCAAGGTCAACCGCAAGCAGAGCGAACCGTAAACCTTTTTTGATTTCAGACCGAGCAACCGATGACCGATAGCGTAGAACTCTTCACCGATGGCGCCTGCAAAGGCAACCCGGGCCCTGGCGGCTGGGGCGCGTTGCTGGTGTGCAAAGGCGTGGAGAAGGAACTGTGGGGCGGTGAACCGAACACCACCAACAACCGCATGGAGCTGATGGGTGCCATCCGTGGCCTGGAGGAGCTCAAGCGCCGTTGCAACGTGCTGCTGGTGACCGACTCGCAATACGTGATGAAAGGCATCAACGAGTGGATGGTCAACTGGAAAAAACGCGGTTGGAAGACCGCCGCCAAGGAACCGGTAAAAAATGCCGACTTGTGGCAGTTGCTCGACGAGCAATGCAATCGCCATGACATTACCTGGAAATGGGTGCGCGGCCACATCGGTCACCCCGGCAACGAACGCGCCGACCAACTGGCCAACCGGGGTGTGGACGAAGTGCGGGGCTACAAGCAGGGCTGATGCCGGCTCACGTGTTAACATCGTGCCCTTTGACACACACCACACCGTTGAGAGCTGAACCCTGATGGCCATCCGATCTGTTGTACTCGATACCGAAACCACCGGCATGCCGGTGACCGACGGCCACCGGATCATTGAAATCGGCTGTGTCGAACTCATGGGTCGACGCCTCACCGGTCGTCATTTCCACGTCTACCTGCAACCGGACCGTGACAGTGACGAAGGCGCGATTGGCGTCCACGGCATCACCGACGAATTCCTCAAAGGCAAACCGCGCTTTGCCGAAGTGGCCGATGAGTTCTTCGAATTCATCAACGGCGCCCAGCTGATCATCCATAACGCGGCGTTCGACGTAGGCTTCATCAACAACGAATTCGCCCTCATGGGCCAGACGGATCGTGCGGATATTTCCAAGCACTGCTCGATCCTCGACACCCTGATGATGGCCCGTGAGCGGCACCCGGGCCAGCGCAACAGCCTCGATGCATTGTGCAAGCGTTATGGCGTCGACAACTCCGGCCGTGAACTCCACGGCGCCTTGCTCGACTCCGAGATTCTTGCCGACGTCTACCTGACCATGACCGGCGGGCAGACCAGCCTGTCCCTGGCCGGTAACGCGTCCGATGGCAGTGGTTCGGCGGAAGGTTCGGGCAACCGCCCTTCGGAAATCCGCCGCCTGCCGGCGGATCGCAAACCGACCACCATCATCCGCGCCAGCGAGCAGGATCTGGCCGAGCATGCCGCACGGTTGGAAGCTATTGCCAAGTCGGCGGGTGCGCCGGCGTTGTGGACCCAACTGAGCGAACAGTAATCCCAGGCGGAATGCCATCCAACATGTGGGAGCTGGCTTGTGTGGGAGCGGGCTTGCTCGCGAATGCGGTGGATCAGTTACAGGGTTGTTAACTGACACACCGCATTCGCGAGCAAGCCCGCTCCCACATTTGATCTATATCGGCTTCGAAATCTTCATTCGCTACATCCGCTCCCAGCTTCTACCCTTGAGTGCATAGCCCCCTGGACTAAGCGCACTCATGTACAAAGACCTGAAGTTCCCTGTCCTTATCGTGCACCGCGACATCAAGGCCGATACCGTTGCCGGTGACCGGGTCCGCGGCATTGCTCGGGAGTTGGAACAAGAAGGCTTCAGTATTTTCTCTGCAACGGATTACGCCGAAGGCCGGCTGGTGGCTTCTACCCATCATGGCCTGGCGTGCATGCTGATCGCCGCCGAAGGCGCCGGGGAAAACACTCACCTGCTGCAAAATATGGTCGAACTGATCCGCCTGGCACGGCTGCGTGCGCCCAACCTGCCGATCTTTGCCTTGGGCGAGCAAGTCACCCTGGAAAACGCTCCGGCCGATGCGATGAGCGAACTCAACCAGTTGCGCGGCATTCTCTACCTGTTTGAAGACACCGTACCGTTTCTGGCCCGCCAAGTGGCCCGCGCTGCCCGTGGCTACCTGGATGGCCTGTTGCCGCCATTCTTCAAGGCGCTGGTGCAGCACACGGCCGACTCCAACTATTCCTGGCACACTCCCGGCCATGGCGGCGGCGTGGCTTATCGCAAGAGCCCGGTGGGGCAGGCGTTTCATCAGTTCTTCGGGGAAAACACGCTGCGCTCGGACTTGTCGGTCTCCGTCCCGGAGCTGGGCTCGCTGCTGGACCACACCGGCCCCCTGGCCGAAGCCGAAGCCCGCGCTGCGCGTAACTTCGGCGCCGATCACACGTTCTTTGTGATCAACGGCACATCTACCGCGAACAAGATTGTCTGGCACTCCATGGTCGGCCGTGACGATCTGGTGCTGGTGGACCGCAACTGTCACAAGTCGGTGCTGCATTCGATCATCATGACCGGCGCGATCCCGCTGTACCTGTGCCCCGAGCGCAACGAACTGGGGATCATCGGCCCGATTCCCTTGAGTGAGTTCAGCCCGGAGTCGATCCGCGCGAAGATCGATGCCAGCCCGCTGACCCGTGGCCGTGCGCCGAAAGTGAAGATGGCAGTGGTTACCAACTCCACCTACGACGGCCTGTGTTACAACGCCGAACTGATCAAGCAGCAACTGGGCAACAGTGTCGAGGTGTTGCACTTTGACGAAGCCTGGTATGCCTATGCGGCGTTCCACGAATTTTTCGCCGGGCGCTACGGCATGGGCACTTCGCGCACGCCGGACAGCCCCCTGGTGTTCACCACCCATTCAACGCACAAGTTGCTGGCCGCATTCAGCCAGGCGTCGATGATCCATGTGCAGGACGGCGGTGCACGGCAGCTGGACCGCGACCGTTTCAATGAAGCGTTCATGATGCATATCTCCACTTCGCCGCAGTACAGCATCATCGCTTCGCTGGACGTGGCCTCGGCCATGATGGAAGGCCCGGCCGGGCGTTCGTTGCTGCAAGAGATGTTCGATGAGGCCCTGAGTTTTCGTCGCGCCCTGGCCAACCTGCGCCAGCATATCGCCGCCGAAGACTGGTGGTTTTCCATCTGGCAGCCGCCCTCCGTCGCGGGCATCGATCGGGTTGCAACCGCCGATTGGTTGTTGCATCCCGGGGATGATTGGCACGGCTTTGGCGATGTTGCCGAAGATTACGTCTTGCTTGACCCGATCAAAGTCACGCTGGTGATGCCCGGCCTCAATGCCGGCGGCGCGTTGAGCGATTGCGGGATTCCCGCTGCAGTGGTCAGCAAATTCCTCTGGGAGCGTGGGCTGGTGGTGGAAAAGACCGGGTTGTATTCCTTCCTCGTGCTGTTTTCCATGGGCATCACCAAGGGCAAGTGGAGCACCTTGCTCACCGAGTTGCTCGAATTCAAGCGCAGCTACGACGCCAATATCAGCCTGGCCAGTTGCCTGCCATCGGTTTATGCCCAAGGTACGGCGCGCTACCAAGGGCTGGGATTGCGCGACCTGTGCAACCAATTGCACAACTGCTATCGCAGCAACGCCACCGCCAAACACCTCAAGCGCATGTACACCGTGTTGCCGGAAATTGCGATGAAACCGGCCGACGCATACGACCAATTGGTTAGAGGTGAAGTGGAAGCGGTATCCATTGACGCCTTGCCAGGACGCATTGCAGCGGTAATGCTGGTGCCTTACCCGCCGGGCATCCCGCTGATCATGCCGGGGGAGCGCTTTACCGAGTCGACGCGGTCGATCATCGACTACCTGGCGTTTGCTCGCACGTTCGATAGCAGCTTCCCTGGTTTTGTCGCGGATGTTCACGGGTTGCAACACGAAGACGACGGCAGTGGTCGTTGTTACACCGTCGATTGCATCAAGGGTTAAGGATGTTTATGCAAGCTGTAATGAACCCGAAGTATCCAGGGCTCAGTGTGCGGGTCGCCGACGAAGGCTTCGATGCCTACGTGTGGGGCAATGACTTCAGCTTTGAGGTCAGCGGCTACAGCGTGCCAGAGATGGGCGCGCGGGTCGATCAATGGCGTGTGGAGCGTATCCTGCCGTACCGCAAGTGTTATGGCATCGATCCGGAGGAGTTCGCCAGTTTCCGCGATGCGCCCGACAGCGCGGTCTTCATGGCGTACCTCGACGACCGGGCGGTGGGGCATATCGTGGTCAGCACCAACTGGAATGGTTTTGCCCATGTCGATGAGCTGGCGGTGGCCTTGCCTGCGCGGCGCCACGGGGTGGCCAAGGCGTTGCTGGATGTGGCGCAGTTCTGGAGTCGCAAGAAAAACCTGCCGGGCATGATGCTGGAAACCCAGAACAACAACCTCGGGGCTTGCCGCTTGTATGAGCGTTGCGGCTACGTAATGGGCGGGATCGACCACTTGCGCTATCGCGGCATTGATCCGCAGACCCGTGAGGTGGCGATTTTCTGGTATCGGCTGTTCAAGACCGAAGTCGACAAACCTTAACCGGCCAACAGGCTTTCAGCCTTCTGCGTGACGATCTCCAGCAGTGCGTTCAGTGCTGGGGACGTCACGCCGTCCTTGAGGGTCAGCGCATACAGGTTGACCATCACGGGCGGTGACAGCGGGCACGCATCCAGGCCCGCGTCGCGTGCGCCGTACGCGGTGAAGGGGTCGACAATCGCCAATCCTTCTCCCGCTTCCACCATGCTGCGCATCATCTGGTAGGTCTGCACGCGGGTCTGCACCACGGGCAGCGGGCGCAAGGCTTGCAGCTTGGCGTCCAGCAGACGGCTCAGCGGGTCCTGGCCTTCCAGGCCGATCATTGACTGGCCTGCCAGATCTTGCAGGGCGATGTACTTCTGCTTTGGCTTGAGCCAGCCGTGTGGCGCGAGCAATTGCAACTTGCCCTGGGCCAGCACGCTGCTGTGGATTTGCGGGTGTTCGGGGTCATGCAGGCTCAGGCCGACCTCGGCCTCGTGCAACAGCAGGCTGCGGACGATGTCGCGGGTCGGCTGGCTGGACAGGTTGCACGGGGTGTCCTGGAAGCGTCGGCGCAGCAGCGCGATGCTTTGCGGCAACAGCTGATTGGCCAGCGGTGGCGTGCACAGGGCGCGCAGGGGTGGGGCGTGATGGTGCTTCAAGCGGCTGGCCAGGCGTTGCAGCGGCTCCAGCGCTTCATATACATGGGCGATTTCGGCTTGCAGTTCCAGGGTTTCCCGGGTGGCCTGCAAGCGTCCGCGCACACTGGCGAACAACATGAAACCAAGCTGTTGCTCGGCGTCCTTGAGCGCTGCGTCCACATCGCCCACGCAGAGTTGCAACCATTCGGCGGCCGTGCCGAGGTGTCCGGTCTGCAAGATGGCCTGAATCACTTCGATATGACGTAAACGCATCGCCGGAGTCTATGTGCAGCGCGCCGGGGATTCAATAGAATGGCTGCGCTGATCAACAACGACCAAAGCCGGCTAGCGGCACTTACAACAAGAACAGGTCTGGTCTCATATGCCTCTACCCTCGATATTCTTCGGGGTAACGGCCAAGCAGCTGGTGGTCCTGGTGACCGTTGGGTGCGTGGCTGCTTATCTCTTCAACAATCATGACGACACTGCGCCGGACAACCTGGCCCTTGAAGCGTTTGTCCGCTCTGAGGAGCAGGTGATCGAGCAGGTAGGCGCGGTGCTGGATATTGCGCTGGTCAGGCAGGTGGTCGCGCACCCCAGCAATAACGCAGCGGGCTACACGCGTTCGATGTATGCGGTGGAGGGCGAGCGGGGCAAGTTGCTGGTGACGCTGAAGGAGGCAGCGGGGGGCCGGGAAATCGAAGTCACGGAGATCCGCCGCCCCTGATCACCCCAGCCCAGCCAACGCCATGCATGGCCAGGACTGGGCTGGTAGGCAGGGCGAGGTCTTACGAAGCGAGGGTAGTTTGCGACTCGCGCACGATAATGATGCCCGACTGAATCAACTTGAACTCATCGCCCTCCAGCTTTTCTACACGGTCGCCAATGGCCAGCTTGTAGGTAGTGGTGGGCGTCGAGCCTGCCAGGTCGCCCTGCGCCGGATTGGATTCCTGGAACTCATGCACCGAATACACGCGTCCCTCTGCGTCTCTGGCATGAAACTGTCCGACTAGTACTGCTGCCATCTGTTTAGAACCTCTGGAGATAATCACTCGATTTGCGGTTCTGTAGACCGTTATGGAGCGGTGTAGTTTACCTACGTTAAAAAAATACTATTCGCTGGCGATTTCGGATGAATCCTACAAGGTGGGGCGTTTGGAGGATTATCAAAAACCTTCTGGTGAACCCGCCGCGAAGACTCTATAACTACAAGCTCCTTTATTCAGACGTCGGGAAAACCTCCATGAGCAAGGTCTACACGATTGCCGTCCTGGTTGGCAGCTTGAGAAAAGAGTCGATCAACCGCAAGGTCGCCCTGGCCCTGGCCGAACTGGCCCCTGCCAACCTCAGGTTGAAGATTGTCGAAATTGGCGATTTGCCGCTCTACAACGAGGACATCGACGGTGCAACACCGCCGGCAGCCTACAGCACTTTCCGTCAGCAGGTGAGTTCATCCGACGCGGTGTTGTTCGTGACCCCGGAATACAACCGTTCCGTGCCTGCGCCGTTGAAGAACGCGATTGACGTGGGCTCCCGTCCATACGGCCAAAGCGCCTGGAGTGGCAAGCCGGGTGCGATCATCAGTGTGTCGCCAGGAGCCGTCGGTGGTTTCGGCGCCAACCATCACCTGCGCCAATCCCTGGTGTTCCTTGATGTACCGTGCATGCAGCAGCCGGAAGCCTATGTGGGCGGCGCGGGAAGCTTGTTTGATGAGGCCGGAAAGCTGTCGGAAAAGACCAAGCCATTCTTGCAGGCGTTCATCGACGCTTATGGCAAGTGGGTAGCCAAGCAAACAGCCTGACTTGGCAATGAGATGAGAAAGTGGGAGCGGGCTTGCTCGCGAATGTGCTGTGTCAGTCAACGATGCGTTCACTGATCCACCGCATTCGCGAGCAAGCCCGCTCCCACATGGGGTTTAGCGCAGCCAGTTCGTGCGTGCCAGCTCAATGACCTCATCGCCACGGCCACTCATCACCGCCTTGAGCATATACAGGCTGAATCCCTTGGCCTGCTCCAGCTTGATCGTCGGTGGCATCACCAGTTCCTGAGTCGCGGTCACCACGTCCACCAACACCGGCCCATCATGGGCCAGTGCGCGACGCAGTGCCGGTTCCAGATCTTCGGACTGCTCCACGCGAATCCCGAGGATGCCCATGGCGTTGGACATGGCGGCAAAGTCCGGGTTTTTCAGTTCGGTGCCGGCGTCCAGATAACCTGCGGCTTTCATCTCCATGGCGACAAAACCCAGGGATGAGTTGTCGAACACCACCACCTTGACCGGCAGTTTCAGCTGGGCCAATGAAATGAAGTCCCCCATCAGCATGGCAAAGCCACCGTCGCCGGACATTGAAATAACCTGCCGACCTGGAAACGCTGCCTGCGCGCCAATTGCCTGGGGCATGGCGTTGGCCATCGAGCCGTGGTTGAACGAGCCGATCAGTCGACGCTTGCCATTCATCTTCAAGTAACGCGCGGCCCACACGGTGGGCGAGCCGACGTCGGCGGTGAAGATCGCATCGTCGTCCGCCAATTCGCTGAGCAGGCGCGCCACGTATTGTGGGTGGATCGGCCGATTGGCCTTGGACGGTTGCGCCAGGTCGTCGAGGCCTTGGCGGGCTTTCTCGTAATGCTTGAGCGAGGTCTCGAGAAAGCTGCGGTCGGCCTTGCGGGTCAGGCGCGGCAGCAGGGCAGCGATGGTTTCGCTGACGTCGGCGCAGATGCCCAGGTCCAGGGTGGTGCGGCGCCCCAGCGCTTGTGGGTCGCGGTCGACCTGGATGATCTTCGCATCGGTGGGGTAGAACTGACGGTAAGGGAAGTCCGTGCCGAGCATGATCAAGGTGTCGCAGTCGAGCATCGCATGGTAGCCGGAACTGAAGCCGATCAGGCCGGTCATGCCCACGTCGAACGGGTTGTCCCATTCCACATGCTCTTTGCCGCGCAGGGCGTGTACCACGGGAGCGCCGAGGGCGTCGGCCAAGGCGACCACTTGATCATGGGCACCGGCACAACCGCTGCCGCACAGCAGGGTGGTTTTCTGACTGCTTTGAAGGATTTCGCTGAGGCGTAGCAGGTCTTGTTCCGCTGGCAAGGTGCGCGGTGCGTGCAGGGCCGGCCACGGTTTGAGCTTGTCTTCCACTTCCAGCAGCGACACGTCGCCCGGAATCACCACCACCGCGACGCCGCGATTGAGGATCGCCGAGCGCATGGCGCGATGCAGCACGTGGGGCATCTGCTCGGGGCTGGTCACCAGTTCGATAAAGTGGCTGCATTCCTTGAACAGTTCCTGGGGATGGGTTTCCTGGAAGTAGTTCAGGCCAATCTCGGTGGAGGGAATCTGCGCCGCGATCGCCAGCACGGGTACGTGGTTGCGATGGCAGTCGAACAGGCCGTTGATCAAGTGCAGGTTGCCGGGCCCGCAACTGCCGGCACACACCGTCAACTCGCCGGTGGCAGCGGCCTCGGCACCCGCCGCGAAGGCCGCGACTTCCTCGTGGCGCACATGCATCCACTCGATACTCTCCATGGTGCGCAGAGCGTCGGTGAGGCCATTGAGGCTGTCACCGGTCAGGCCCCAGATGCGCTTGATACCCGCCTGTTCAAGCGTGGTCGCCAATTGCTGGGCCAGGTTGATTTTCGCCATGAAAAACTCCAATCGTCAGTGAGGTTAAAAACTGCTGATCAATAGGGGACAGTTCGATCACGGCGAATGCTCCGCCTTTATTGTGAAGACTGCGCCATGGCCGCACGGTACTGCCGAGTGCGCCTGGCCAGAAACCATTGGTCACGCACCAGCGCCATGCACGGCGCTACCTTGGCGCTTGGCGCGCGACCGTGGCTGAGGCGGCGCATCTGGTGGCGCACCACCGCAAGGATGGCCAGGGACGCCAGAGGCTTGCGCTTCCAGTCCATGGGCTCGAGTTGCGGGTTGGGGTCGCGCCCTTCACGCCAGTGCTGGATCAACTGCGGCTCCAGGGTCAGGGCGGTGGCGATGCCGGCCATGTCGATGCCGCTGTCGAGCACCTGTTGCACGATCGGCAGGCGGCGGATGCCGCCGGTGACCATTACCGGCATCTTGGCGATACTTGCCAGTTCAGTGGCCATGTCCAGGAAATACGCTTCACGGGCCAGCGTGCGCCCGTCCCGCGCTTCGCCCTGCATCGCCGGCGCCTCATAGCTGCCGCCGGACAACTCCAGCAGGTCGATGGGCAACGGGTTGAGCATTTCGACCACGGCGCGCGCATCGGCCTCTGCAAAACCACCGCGCTGGAAGTCCGCCGAGTTGAGTTTGAGCGCCACGCAAAACGCCGGGCTGACGCTGGCGCGCACCGCGTGGATCACTTCCAGCAGCAGGCGTGCACGGTTTTCCAGCGAGCCACCCCAGCGGTCGTTGCGATGGTTGCTCAACGGCGAGAGAAATTGGCTCAGCAGGTAGCCGTGGGCGCCGTGGATTTGTACCCCGGTAAACCCGGCCTTTTCGGCGAGGCGGGCGCTGGTGGCAAAACGCTTGATCACCTCCTGGATGTCGTCTTCGGTCATGGCCTGTGGCTTGGCGAACATCTTCGAGAATCCACCCAGGTCGAGGGCTACCGCAGACGGCGCCATGGCTTGCTGGTGCAGGTTGGCCGGGGTCTGGCGTCCGGGATGGCTGAGTTGCATCCAGAACTGCACGCCCCTGTCGCGTGCCACAGCGGCCCATTCGCGAAAACTGTCCAGTTGCTGCTCGTCTTCCAGGGCCACGCCACCGGGGCCGGTCATGGCGCGGCGGTCGATCATCACGTTGCCGGTGATCAGCAAGCCGGGCTCGCCCTCGGCCCAGGCCTTGTACAGTTGCTTCAATTCGCGGGACGGGGCCTGTTGCGCATCGGCCATGTTCTCTTCCATCGCGGCTTTGGCGATGCGGTTGGAGATGATCTGGCCATTGGGCAGTTGCAGGGCTTCAAAGGGTGACATGGGTTGACTCCTGAGCAGGGGAGGCCTCAGGCTAAGCTTAAAGTTAACTTTAATGTCAAGCAGGTGATGGTGATGAATATTGGCGAGCTGGCAAAGCAGAGTGGGTTGGCGGCGTCACGTATCCGCTTTTATGAAGCGCAAGGCCTGATCAGTCAGGTGGGGCGCCAGTCCAACGGCTATCGACGTTATTCGGCCGAGGCGTTGCAGACCTTGCAACTGATCCAGAGCGCACAACAGGCGGGCTTCACCTTGCAGGAACTCAAGGCGTTGATGCCGGCGCCGGGCGAACACAAGCGCGAAGAGCTGATCGAGGCATTGGAGCGCAAGGTGGCGCAGATTGAGCAGATGCAGGCGCAACTGGCCCACAGCAAGGCCCAGTTATTGGGTGTGATCGAAGCGGTTCGGGCGCAGCCGGAAGGCGTGCCGTGCTCCATGGGGCAGAAGCAGGTGCTGGCGTCGATCCAATTCAATGGATAAAAAAAGCCCTGGCAGGCCAGGGCTTGATCATGCGCTGAAACTCAGCGGCGACGGAACAGTGGCAACGGTTCATCCGTTGCAGCCTGGTACGTCACCGAGAAGTCCTTGAGGCTTTCCAGCGCTTCGTACGGGTCTTTGTCGGCGCGCAAGGCGAAGGCATCGAACCCGCAACGGTGCAGGTAGAACAACTGATCGCGCAGGATGTCGCCAATCGCACGCAGCTCGCCTTTGTAACCATAGCGGTCACGCAGCAGGCGCGCGTTGGAGTAGTTGCGCCCGTCGGTGAAGGCCGGGAAGTTCAGGGCGATGACCTGGAAGTGTTCCACGTCGTCGCCGATTTCTTCAGCTTCTTCATCGGCGTCCAACCATACACCCAGGCCGCCGTCGCGGGCCTTGAGTGCATGAGCGTGCTCGCGCCACAGGGCCAGCGGCACGATCAGGTCGTCGCAGTTGGAGATGCCGTCAAAGCTCGCGTCCTTGGGCAGCAGGTGCCAGGTTTCGTCGAGGACTTCGTTGTTCTTAATGATTCGCTGCATAGACGCGCTCCTTGAACAGGTCAATGCCGATGCGCTGGTAGGTGTCGATGAAACGCTCATCTTCGGTGCGCTGTTCGATGTACACGTCGATCAGCTTGCCGATCACCTCGGGCATGGCTTCCTGGGCGAAGGACGGGCCGAGGATCTTGCCCAGGCTCGCGTCGCGGCTGGCGCTGCCACCCAGGGACACTTGGTAGAATTCTTCGCCTTTCTTGTCCACGCCCAGGATGCCGATGTGGCCGACGTGGTGGTGGCCACAGGCATTCATGCAGCCGGAGATGTTCAGGTCCAGCTCGCCGATGTCGAACAGGTAGTCCAGGTCGTCGAAACGGCGCTGGATCGATTCGGCAATCGGGATCGACTTGGCGTTGGCCAGGGAGCAGAAGTCGCCGCCCGGGCAGCAGATGATGTCGGTCAACAGGCCGATGTTCGGCGTGGCAAAACCACCTTCGCGCAGTTCGCCCCACAGGGTGAACAGTTGGCTCTGCTCAACGTCCGCGAGAATGATGTTCTGCTCGTGGGAGGTGCGCAGTTGGCCGAAGCTGTAGCGCTCGGCCAGGTCGGCGACGGCGTCCAGTTGCTTGTCGGTGATGTCACCCGGCGCAACACCCGTAGGTTTGAGCGACAGGGTCACGGCAACGTAGCCCGGCTTCTTGTGCGCCAGGGTATTGCGGCCACGCCAGCGGGCGAAACCCGGGTGCTCTGCGTCGAGGGCGGCGAGTTCGGCGTCCTGATTGGTCAGGGCCTTGTACTCGGGGTCGACGAAGTGCTTGGCGACGCGATGTACTTCGGCTTCGGTCAGAGTGGTCTGGCCGCCGCGCAGGTGTTCCATTTCAGCGTCGACTTTCTGGGCGAACACCTCAGGGGTCAGCGCTTTTACCAGGATTTTGATCCGGGCCTTGTACTTGTTGTCACGACGGCCGTAGCGGTTGTAGACCCGCAGGATGGCGTCGAGGTAGCTCAACAGGTCCTGCCACGGCAGGAACTCGTTGATGAACGCGCCGACCACCGGGGTACGGCCCAGGCCGCCACCTACCAGCACACGGAAGCCCAACTCGCCAGCGGCGTTGTACACCGGCTCCAGGCCGATATCGTGTACTTCGATGGCAGCGCGGTCCGAGGTCGAGCCATTGATGGCGATCTTGAACTTGCGCGGCAGGTAGGCGAATTCCGGGTGGAAGGTGGTCCACTGGCGGACGATTTCACACCAGGGGCGCGGGTCGATCAGCTCGTCGGCGGCAACGCCGGCGAATTGGTCGGTGGTCACGTTGCGCAGGCAGTTGCCGCTGGTCTGAATAGCGTGCATCTGCACGGTGGCCAGTTCAGCCAGGATGTCCGGCACATCTTCCAGCGCCGGCCAGTTGAACTGTACGTTCTGGCGCGTACTGATGTGCGCGTAGCCTTTGTCGAAGTCGCGGGCAATCTTGGCCATCATGCGCACCTGACGCGAGGTCAGTTGGCCATACGGCACGGCTACCCGCAGCATCGGCGCAAAGCGCTGAACATAAAGGCCATTTTGCAGGCGCAGAGGGCGGAACTCTTCTTCGCTCAGTTCACCTGCTAGGTAGCGTCGGGTCTGATCACGGAACTGCTTGACGCGGTCCTCGATGATGCGCTGATCGTATTCGTCGTATACGTACATATAGGTCCTGTTCTCGGCAAATCTGCGCGCACGGCCGCGCACTCCCAACGGAGCCGCCGCACGATACCAGTTTGCGTTTATGCGCAAAAGTGATGTTTGAGTATATGCAAATAACCAAATCGACTAATGAGAACTGTTATCGCTATACCCACATTTGTCATGCGGGCAATCTTGAACTTTACTGTGGTCGAGTCTTGATGCAGTCACCTAATAAAACCGATAAGAGGCGATGCGATGAGCAACCCAACCAAAGCCCGTAAGCCCGACAGTACCGTTGATGCCTGGGCCATTCTGTTTCTGATAATCCTGGTGGTCGGCACCGCTGTATTCTGGGTGAGTCACCAATAAACGACGTTGATTGAGCCTCGATTGAGCGGTTAATTGCCACTATCATGGCGGCCACTCTTCAAGGCTTGGATAACGATGCTGAAGGTTCTGATTACGTGCATGTGGTTGCTGGGGGCTGCGTATGGCGCAGCGGCCCATGCGACGTCCGTGGTGTTTCTCAACCCTGGTACGTCGACGGAAACCTTCTGGGTCAGTTACACGCAATTCATGCAGGCCGCGGCCAAGGACCTCGGCCTGGATTTGCGTGTGCGTTATGCCGAACGTGATTCCGGCAACACCCTGGCGCAGGCCAGGGACACGCTGCAAGGCCCCGTACGACCCGATTATCTGATGCTGGTGAACGAGCAATATGTAGCCCCACAGATTCTGCGCATGGCCCAAGGCAGCGGGGTCAAGCTGTTGATCGTGAACAGCACGCCAACCCCCGACCAAGTGCAGATGCTCAATGAGCGCAACGACGCTCACTGGATCGGCAGCCTGGTGCCCAACGACGAAGAAGCGGGCCATATGATGCTCGTCGATCTGGTGCACAAGCATGGGCCGATAGCCCCCGGCCAGACCCTCGACCTGCTGGCCTTTTCCGGCGCGAAGAACACGCCGTCCGCACAGTTGCGTGAACAAGGTTTGCGCCGTGCATTGGCGCAGTATCCGCAAGTGCGCCTGCGTCAGTTGGTTTATGGCGAGTGGAACCGTGAGCGGGCTTTCGAGCAAGCCACTCAGTTGTTCAAGCGCTACCCGCAGACGGCGCTGGTGTGGTCGGCCAACGATCAGATGGCGCTGGGCGCGATGCAGGCGCTGCAAGGCAGCGGGCGGGTACCGGGAAAGGACGTGTTGTTCAGCGCGGTAAACAGTTCACCCGAGATATTGCGGGCACGCCTGGACGGGCGTTTGACGACGTTGGTGGCCGGGCATTTCACCCTGGGCGGATGGGCGCTGGTCTTGATCAGTGACGATGCCAAGGGCGTGGATCTGGCCGCCCACGGCGGGCGCGATCGCCAGGCCGCGCTGTTCCAGTTGATCGATGGCGTGCAGGCCCAGCAATTGTTGGGGCCGTTGCCGGCGGTGAATTTTCGCGCACTGTCGGCCAAGGGCAAGCCCGAGTCCTACCGCTACCCGTTCAGCCTGCAACTGCTGCTGCATTAAACCCCGGCCAGTAGCAGTACCAGTTTGACGATGCCAAACAGCGTCAGTGCAAACACCGCCGTGAACAGGATACCTAGCAGCACAAAGTGACTGGGCTTGCCGTGGGTAAAGTCGCGGGCGCGGTTCTTGCCACTCTGCACGCCAAAGGCCGCCGCCATGACGCTGTGCAGCATCTGCCAGAAGGTTGGAGGCTTGTTGTTGACTGGATCGTCCATACATCCCTCGACACAAGGTGTGTGAGGGACAGCATAGCCGACGATCCTGCGAATGTAGTGAGCGGGCCTGCCCCGCGCTGGGGGGCGAAGCCGCCCCAAATCCAGGCGCCTCGGTCTTTCTGATACACCGAGTTGCCTGGGTTTGGGGCGGCTTCGCCACCCAGCGCGGGCAAGCCCGCTCACTACAAGGGCGTGCCCAGGAGTTGGGCGGGAGATCAGTTGTCGTAACCCAGGTTTGGCGCCAACCAGCGCTCGGTCACGGCCAGGTCCTGGCCTTTGCGTGCGGTGTAGCTGGTGACTTGGTCCTTGTCGATCTTGCCCACGGCAAAGTACTGCGCCTGCGGGTGCGCGAAGTACCAGCCGCTGACTGCCGCCGCCGGGAACATCGCATAGTGCTCGGTGAGGAACACGCCGCTGCGGCCGGCCTCCATCTCACGTGCCTCTGGGTCGAGCAATTGGAACAAGGTGCCTTTCTCGGTGTGATCCGGGCATGCCGGGTAACCCGGGGCAGGGCGGATGCCGCTGTACTGTTCCTTGATCAGTGCTTCGTTGTCCAGTTGCTCATCCTTGGCGTAACCCCAATAGTCCTTGCGCACTTGCTGGTGCAGCCACTCGGCGCAGGCTTCGGCCAGGCGGTCGGCCAGAGCCTTGACCATGATCGAGTTGTAGTCGTCGCCCGCGTCCTGGTAAGCCTTGGCGACTTCTTCGGCGCCGATGCCGGCGGTGGTGATAAAACCACCCACGTAGTCGGTCACGCCGCTGTCTTTTGGCGCCACGAAATCGGCCAGGGAGAAGTTCGGCTTGCCGTCGGTCTTGATGATCTGCTGGCGCAGGTGATGCAGGGTCGCCAGCGGCCGGCCGTCGTCGCCGTAGACCTCCAGGTCATCGTCCTTGACCTGGTTGGCCGGCCAGAAACCAAACACCGCGCGGGCGCTGATGAGTTTTTCGTCGATCAGCTTCTTGAGCATTTCCCGGGCGTCGGCGTACAGCGTGGTAGCGGCTTCGCCTACCACTTCATCGGTCAGGATGCGCGGGAACTTGCCTGCCAGGTCCCAGGAAATAAAGAACGGCGTCCAGTCGATGTACTCGGCCAGAACGTTGAGGTCGATGTTGTCCAGCACCTTGGCGCCAGTAAATGTCGGCGTCACCGGGGTGTAGCTGCTCCAGTCGAACTGCGGCTTCTTGGCAATGGCCGCCGCGTAGCTCAGGCGTTCGGTGCGGGCACTGCGGTTGGAGGTGCGTTCGCGCACTTCCACATACTCTTCGCGGGTGCGCTCGACAAAACCGGCCTTCAGCTCCTTGGACAGCAACTGCGTGGCCACACCCACCGCACGCGAGGCGTCGGTGACGTACACCACGGCGTCGTTGCTGTACTTGGGCTCGATCTTCACCGCCGTGTGCGCCTTGGAGGTGGTCGCGCCACCGATCATCAGCGGCAGGTGGAAGTCCTGGCGCTGCATCTCACGGGCCACGTGCACCATCTCATCCAGGGACGGCGTGATCAGGCCGGACAGGCCGATGATGTCGCACTTCTGCTCCTTGGCCACCTGCAGGATCTTCTCCGCCGGCACCATCACGCCCAGGTCGACGATGTCGTAGCCGTTGCAACCAAGCACCACACCAACGATGTTCTTGCCGATGTCATGTACGTCACCCTTCACCGTGGCCATCAGTATCTTGCCCTTGGCTTCCGGCTTGTCGCCTTTTTCCAGTTCGATGAACGGGATCAAGTGGGCCACGGCCTGTTTCATCACGCGGGCGGATTTAACCACCTGCGGCAGGAACATTTTACCGGCGCCGAACAGGTCGCCGACGATGTTCATGCCGGACATCAGCGGGCCTTCGATCACTTCGATCGGGCGCGCGAACGATAGGCGCGACTCCTCGGTGTCTTCGACGATGTGGGTGGTGATGCCCTTGACCAGTGCATGCTCCAGGCGCTTGTTGACTTCCCAGCCGCGCCACTCCTCGGTCTCGGCTTCTTTTACGCTGCCGTCGCCCTTGTACTTGTCGGCGATGGCGAGGAGGGCATCGGTGCCGTCCGGGGTGCGGTTGAGCACCACGTCTTCCACGGCGTCACGCAGCTCGGCCGGGATCTGGTCGTAGATCTCCAGCTGGCCGGCGTTGACGATACCCATGGTCAGGCCGTTGCGAATCGCATGCAGCAGGAACACCGAGTGGATCGCTTCGCGCACCGGGTTGTTGCCACGGAACGAGAACGACACGTTGGACACGCCACCGGAGGTCAGCGCATACGGCAGCTCATCGCGGATGTAGGCGCAGGCGTTGATGAAGTCGACGGCGTAGTTGTTGTGTTCTTCGATACCGGTGGCGACCGCAAAGATATTCGGGTCGAAGATGATGTCTTCCGGCGGGAAGCCGACTTCATTCACCAGGATGTCGTAGGAGCGTTTGCAGATTTCCTTCTTGCGCGCTTCGGTGTCGGCCTGGCCGGCTTCATCGAAGGCCATCACCACCACGGCGGCGCCGTAGCGCTTGCACAGCTTGGCGTGGTGGATGAACTGCTCGACGCCTTCCTTCATGCTGATGGAGTTGACGATGCCCTTGCCCTGGATGCACTTCAGGCCGGCTTCGATCACGTCCCACTTGGAGGAGTCGATCATGATCGGCACGCGGGAGATGTCTGGCTCGCCGGCGATCAGATTGAGGAAGGTCACCATGGCCTTCTTCGAATCGAGCATGCCCTCGTCCATGTTGATGTCGATCACCTGGGCGCCGGCTTCTACCTGCTGCAGGGCGACTTCGAGGGCTTCGGTGTAGTTGTCTTCCCGGATCAGCCGGGCGAACTTGGCCGAACCCGTGATGTTCGTGCGTTCGCCGACGTTGACGAACAACGAGCTGCGATCGATGGTGAACGGTTCCAGGCCCGACAGGCGGCAGGCCTTGGGGATGTCCGGAATCGGGCGCGGCGCATAACCGGCCACGGCCTGGGCGATGGCCTCAATATGGCCTGGCGTGGTGCCGCAGCAGCCGCCAACGATATTGAGGAAGCCACTCTGGGCGAATTCTTCGATGACCTTGGCGGTTTGCGACGGCAGTTCGTCGTATTCGCCGAACTCGTTGGGCAGGCCGGCGTTCGGGTGCGCGGAGACGTGGGTGTTGGCTTTGTTCGACAACTCTTCCAGGTACGGACGCAGCTCGCTGGCGCCCAGGGCGCAGTTGAGGCCCACGGAGATCGGCTTGGCGTGGGCCACCGAGTTCCAGAACGCTTCGGTGGTCTGGCCCGACAGGGTGCGGCCGGAAGCGTCGGTGATAGTGCCGGAAATCATGATCGGCAGTTCGAGGCCCAGTTCTTCGTACACCCCTTGCACGGCAAAGATCGCGGCTTTGGCGTTGAGGGTGTCGAAGATGGTTTCGATCAGGATCAGGTCGGCGCCGCCCTCGATCAGGCCTTTGGTGGCTTCGGTGTAGTTTTCCACCAGCTCATCAAAGGTCACGTTGCGGTAGCCGGGGTTGTTCACGTCCGGCGACAACGAGCAGGTACGGCTGGTCGGGCCCAGCACGCCGGCGACGAAGCGCGGCTTGGCCGGGTTTTCCAGGGTCTTGGCGTCGGCGATCTTTCTCGCCAGGCGTGCGCCTTCTACGTTCAGCTCGTAGGCCAGTGCTTCCATGCCGTAATCGGCCATGGAAATACGCGTGGCGTTGAAGGTATTGGTCTCAAGGATGTCGGCGCCGGCATCCAGGTAGGCTTTTTCGATACCGCCGATCACGTCCGGACGGGTGAGAACCAATAGGTCGTTGTTACCCTTGACGTCGCTCGGCCAGTCGGCGAAGCGTTTGCCACGGTAGTCTTCTTCTTCCAGTTTGTAGCTCTGGATCATCGTGCCCATACCGCCGTCGAGGATCAGGATACGTTCCTTGAGGGCTTGATGAAGGGCTTGCAGACGAACGCTACGATCGGACATGGGACTACTCTAGGTCAGGCATTACGGAGGGCGTGAATCATAGCAAACCTGTGCCGATTTGGAGCATGTGCAGGTTTTGCATGAATATCGTTCATGTTGGCAGGGGGTGTGGCCCGGTAGAATCACCAGCAAATTTTCAGCGCACGCATTGAATCGGGACCGGATACATGTCACTTCGTCTTATCGTCAGCGCCGTTCTGGCCTTGATCGCCAGTACCGCCCAGGCTCAAGGGCCCGCCCCGGAGATTTCCTATACCCGTGATGTTCAGCCGATCTTCACCGAGAAATGTGTGGCGTGCCATGCCTGCTACGACTCGGCCTGCCAGCTCAACCTGGGCAGCGCCGAGGGTGCGGCGCGTGGGGCGAGCAAAGTGCCGGTGTATGACGGCGAGCGCAGCCAGGCCACCCCGACCACCCGATTGTTCTATGACGCCTTTGGCAAAGCCGCTTGGCAGCAGAAAGGCTTCCATTCGGTGCTGGACGCCCAGGGCAGCCAGGCCGCGTTGATGGCGCGCATGCTCGAACTGGGCCACAACGCGCCGCTGCAGCCCAATGCCAAATTGCCTGAAGAGATCGTGCTGGGGCTCAACCGCGAAAACATGTGCGCCATGCCCGGCGAGTTCAATGCCTATGCCGGCGCCCATCCCAAGGAAGGCATGCCATTGGCTGTCACCGGCCTGACCGATCAGCAATACCAGACCCTGCAGCGCTGGCTCGCGTCCGGCGCGCCGATTGATGAGCAGGGCTTGGCGCCGAGTGCCAAGGAAGCCCTGCAAGTGCAGCAGTGGGAGAACCTGCTCAACCAGCCAGGCGCCCGTGAGAGCCTGGTGGCGCGCTGGTTGTTCGAGCATTTGTTCCTCGCTCATATCTATTTCGAGAACGGCGAGCCGGGGCATTTCTTCCAGTGGGTGCGTTCGCGCACGCCCAGTGGCCAGCCGATTGACCTGATCGCCACTCGCCGGCCGAATGATGACCCGGGCACCCGCGTGTATTACCGCCTGTGGCCGGTGCAGGGGGTAATCGTGCATAAGACCCACATCACGTACCCGTTCAGTGCCGAGAAAATGGCGCGGATCAAGGCGCTGTTCTACGCCGGCGACTGGCAGGTCAATGCCTTGCCGGGTTACGGGCCGGGCCGTCGCGCCAATCCGTTCGAAACGTTCGAGGCCATACCGGCCAAGGCGCGTTACCAGTTCATGCTGGATAACGCCGAGTACTTCGTGCGCACCTTTATCCGCGGGCCGGTCTGCCGTGGACAAATCGCCACGGACGTCATCCGCGACAACTTCTGGACCCTGTTCCAGGACCCTGACCACGACCTGTACATCACCGATGCGCGCTATCGTGGCCAGGCCACGCCACTGCTGGCCATGCCGGGGCAGAACGACGACGTCGGCAGTGTGCTCAGCCTGTGGCTGGCCTACCGCGACAAGCGCAACGAATACGAGGCCCTGCGCCGTGACAGTTATGCCGATGTGCCGCCGCCGAGTTGGTCGAGCCTGTGGGCCGGTAATGACAACGCGTTGCTGAGCATCTTCCGCCACTTCGATAGCGCCTCGGTGAACAAGGGCTTGATCGGTGAAGTGCCGCAAACGATGTGGTTGTTCGACTATCCGTTGCTGGAGCGCACCTATTACCAGTTGGCGGTGAACTTCGACGTGTTCGGCAACGTTTCGCACCAAGCCCAGACACGCCTGTATTTCGACCTGATCCGCAACGGTGCCGAGCAGAACTTCTTGCGGTTGATGCCGGCGAACTCCCGCGACGATTTCCTCGATGACTGGTATCAGAACAGCGGCAAACTCAAGTTGTGGCTGGACTACGAAGCTATTGACGACGACAAGCCGAGCGGCTTGCACCTGGACGCCAAAGACCCGAAACGCGACTTCGCCAACCAATTGCTCAGCCGCTACGGCGACCTCAACGCCAGCCCGGACCCGATCAACCGCTGCAACGGCGCCTACTGCTCGCGTGACGGCATCAATCCGGCACTACAGGATGCCGAGCAGGCCCTCAGCCGATTGACCTCACGCCCGGCGGCGGGGCTCAAGGTTATCGACCAATTGCCGGAAGCGACGATGCTGCGCATCGAAACCAGCAATGGCAAGCGCGTGTTCTATAGCATGCTGCGCAACCGTGCCCACAGTAACGTGGCGTTCCTGCTGGGTGAGGCCTATCGCTACCAGCCGGGCCTGGACACCGTGACCATCTATCCCGGCGTGCTGAGCAGCTACCCGAACTTCATGTTCAATATTCCGGCGCAGGATGTGCCTGAGTTCGTCGCCGAAATGGAGCGGGCCAAGGACGCCGATCGCTTTGAAAAAATCGTCGATCATTGGGGTGTGCGTCGCAGTCATCCATTGTTCTGGCAGTACTTCCACGATTTATCGCAGTACATCCGCGAAACCACGCCGGTGGAAGAGGGCGTGCTGGACATGAATCGCTATGAAAACCTATAAAGGTTTCAGTGATCCGCTCATCCCTCTAGGCGGGTGCTGAAGCAGTCGGATATCTACCATGCAGCAATGGAAAAGGTACCCCGAAGATGCTGGTTTCAGTGCAGGCACTACGCGCCTTGGCGGCTTGGGTTGTGGTGGGGCATCACTTCATCCAGGTGTTTTTCAACTTTGAGGTCGATACCCCGCTGGCCTATTTGTTCGCCGATAAAGGTGCCATCGGCGTGGACGTGTTCTTTGTCATCAGTGGCCTGGTGATTTTTCTCGCAACAGCCGACAAGGCACTGACACCAGGGCGTTTCATGCTCATGCGCGTGGCCAGGATCGCTCCCGCGTATTGGTTCTATACGCTGCTCATGGCGTTACTGGTCATGACGGTGCCTTCGATGTTTCCAGAAACGTATGTGGTGCCCAGCCATGTGCTGCAGTCGCTGCTGTTTATTCCGGCTGAACACCCCGGCGGCTTTGGGCGTTATCCGCTAGTGGATGTCGGCTGGACCCTTAACTTCGAGATGCTGTTTTATGGGCTGTTCGCCCTGACCTTGTGGTTTCGCAGGGCCTACCGGTTGTGGATAGTCGCCACACTGCTGTACCTGGTGTGTGGCGGAGTCAGCCCCGCCTTCGACCTGTTTGGCGGTTTTTACCGCAACGACATTGTCCTCGAATTCCTGATGGGCATCGTCATCGGCATGCTGTATCACCGTGGCCTGTGCCGAGCCCCGGCGTGGTTGCCGTTGCTGGGTATCGTGGCGGCCTTGGCCGCGATTTATCACGGCGCGGACGTTCCGCGCGCGCTGGAGTGGGGGGTGCCCAGCGCGATATTGGTCATCTGCTTTGTCACGCTGGAGCCTTTTTTTCGTCATTCGCGTGTCCTGAAGATGCTCGGAGATTGCTCCTACTCGGTGTATTTGCTCCACACCATGGTGCTGTGCGCCGGGCGATGGTTTGCCGAGCGCACGGGCGTTGATCCCTACGTGATGCTGCCCGTTTGCATCCTGGTGACGGCGTTCGCCTCATTTGGCAGCTACCACTGGCTGGAAAAAGCGGCGTACAGCAGGCTCAAGCAGTGGTTGGGCATTGATCAGCCGCCCATCCTTTCCCGACAAAAATACTAGGACTTTGTACCTGCGTAATATTTTGGCGTAAACTGCCGGCAAGCCTGTGAGGAGTTTCCATGACTGCCATAACCATTACCGACGCCGCCCACGATTACCTGGCTGACCTGCTGTCCAAGCAGAACACCCCGGGTATCGGTATCCGCGTCTTTATCACCCAGCCTGGCACCCAGTACGCCGAGACGTGCATTGCCTACTGCAAGCCAGGTGAAGAGAAGCCTGAAGACACCGCGCTGGGGCTGAAAAGCTTTACCGCGTATATCGACGCCTTCAGCGAAGCCTTCCTCGACGACGCCGTAGTCGACTACGCCACCGATCGCATGGGCGGCCAATTGACAATCAAAGCGCCCAACGCCAAGGTGCCAAATGTCAACGCTGACAGCCCGGTGAACGAGCGTATCAACTACTACCTGCAGACCGAGATCAACCCGGGGCTGGCCAGCCACGGCGGCCAGGTCAGCCTGATCGATGTCGTGGACGACGGCATCGCGGTGCTCAAGTTCGGTGGTGGTTGCCAGGGCTGCGGCCAGGCGGACGTGACCCTGCGCGAAGGTATCGAGCGCACCCTGCTGGAGCGTATTCCAGAGCTTAAAGGTGTACGTGACGTGACCGACCACACGCAGAAAGAAAACGCCTACTACTGAGTCAGGTGTTCACTGCGAAGAAAAAACGGCGCCCCGTGAGCGCTGTTTTTTTATGCATGATTTTCAACGCCTTACGCTGTTTTTCTAACAAATTGGTTTAGGTGTGGGAGTGGGCTTGCCCGTATTCCGTCAAGGGCGGTAAAGGTGTGCGTGGCCTGCCCGGTACAGCGACGACTCGCTGAAACTGTCACTGGCCAACACCCGGCCCACCACAATCAGTGCGGTACGCCGAAACCCCTTGGCTGCGACCTTCTCGGCAATATTACTCAAGGTCCCGACCGCCCAATCCTGATCCGGCCACGTCGCCCGGTGCACCACCGCAATCGGGCAATCAGCGCCATAGTGCGGCAGCAGTTCAGCGACGATTTTCTCCAGATGGTTGACCCCCAGGTGAATCGCCATGGTCGTGCCGTGCCGCGCCAGGCTGTCGAAGTCCTCGCCGGGGGGCATGCTGGTCTTATCCGCATAACGGGTCAGGATGACGCTCTGGGCGATGTCCGGAAGCGTCAGCTCGGTCTCCAGTAGCGCCGCGCAGGCGGCCACGGCGGTGACGCCAGGGATGATCTGGAAAGGGATGCCCAGCTCGCGCAAACAGCGGATCTGCTCGCCAATCGCGCCATACAGGCTCGGATCGCCGGAGTGCACACGTGCCACATCCTGGCCTTTGGCGTGGGCGGTTTTGATCAGTTCGATGATCTGTTCCAGATGCAACTCAGCGCTGTTGACGACGATTCCTGCCTGGTGACCTTCCAAAACCGCCGCTGGCACCAGGGAGCCGGCGTAGATGATCACCGGGCAACTGCGGATCAGCCGCTGGCCTTTTACGGTGATCAATTCCGGGTCGCCGGGGCCTGCGCCGATGAAGTAGACGGTCATGGGGAATTCCTGGTGAAAAGCGGGCGAGCATGAAGATTGCTCATGATCGGGAAGGGCGATTATCGGGATTTTAGTCGGCGCAAGCCAACGCAAAGGTGGCCTGGGCGGTTTTTTTGCGGGTGATCAGCAGGCGCGCAGGCGCGCCAGTGAGGTGCTCGGCCAGTGCCAGGGCGGCGCTTTCGGCGATGCCGTAACAGCCGGTATGGGCGAAAGCGACAGCGGATCTGTGGCTCAGGCGGTCGGCATAAACCCCTAGCCCGGCCGCGCTGAAGCAGTGCAGTGGCAGGTTCAACAGCGCGGCCAGGGCGAGTAATCCGGGTTCATCACGTTTGCGATCAATACTCGCCAAGGCCGTAACGTGCCGGCGCTCGATACCACCCTCGGCGAGGGCGGCGTCGAACAGGCTCAGCAGGGTGTGAACATCACAACCCCGCTGGCAGCCCAGGCCGGCCACCAGGGTCATGCCGAGTATTGATCGTCACGGTTGCGGCGGAACAGCCAGGCGCTGATCAGGCCCAGAGCCAGCCAGAACGCCACGTTGGTCAACTGCGATGTGATCTTGAACTGCGCTTCCAGCGCTTCTGGTGCCAGCATCGAATGCACTTCCGGTTGCGGTGCGCCAATCACGTGGGGAACCACCAGGATTGCCGCCCCCAGTGCTTTGAGCAGCCAGTTGCGACCGAATACGATCAGCGCGATACCGGCGGCGGTGGACGCTGCGGTACCGATCCACCACGTCTGGCGCAGTGCGAGGTCGGCGGCAGCCGTGCCCGGTAGCTCAGGCGGCAGCCCCAGGGTCGGTGCCAGTACGAAGGTCGCGTAACCAGCCAGCCCCCATAGCAGCCCTTGGGCGGTGCGGGTTGGCGCGCGCAGGGTGTACAGACCGGCGAGCATCAGTGCGAAACCGACCGCCACTACCAGGTTGCCACCTGTGGTAGAGAGTACGCGCTGCCAGCCGTCTTCCGGCTCCCAGGCTTCGGCGTCGTGGGTATGGGCAGCGGTGCCGGCGGTATGCTCGTGCATCACCTCGGCAGGGGCTTTTTCAAAGGTTTCCGCCTGCAAAATCAGCGGGGCGACCCAGAAACTTTGCAGCAGGGTCAGCAGCAGGGCGGCCAAAAGTCCGGTGAACCCTGCGGTTTGCGCAATACGCTTGATCATGTCGGCAGGTCTCAATGGCACGGGAACGCGGCGCTGTGGCGGGTATCGTGGGCAGCGTTGTGCACCGCCTCGATATGCGAGAAACCGGCGAAATACACCAGGCACGCGCCGAGGATCGACGCACCGATGGCGGCGGTCAGGCGTTGGCTCAGGGTAGAGGTGCGGCTGGCGGAGTGCGAGGTGCTGCTGATGATCGACATGGCGCGTCCCTTTCAGGTGTCTGGGTGAAACGAGCGCATGAAAACCCCGCGAGCCAGGCACGCAGGGTTCTGAACAGCGCCCGCCCACCGCGGGTTTGTTATCTGATTTTTTCGGGCCGGTCTCCGGGCTTGCGAGGGGCTCAATGCCTGAAAACGTCGCCTTCCCATGCCTTGGGCACAGTGGATATGACGTTTCGCTCGCTTACCGTTGCGGGGGCAGCACCGGACTGTCATGCGTACATGAGTCACCGGTTTCCCGTTTCACCCTTTGCAGGGCACCCGAAACAAGATGTGTAGGAGAGCATGGGGGTGGGAGGGGAGTCAATTGGGATGTGGTTTTTGGTGGTGGTGGTGGTGGTGGTGTACATATCCGTTTCTTCGGTAACGGCCGCTTATGGTTCCGCTCTTACAGCGGGTCACTTTGGAAAAGCCCCAAAGTAACCAAAGGGCTCTTGCCCCAACACTCGGCACCTCGCCTAGGCTCGGTGTGCCCTCACTCCGGCTTGAATCCGTGGGCCGCCGTCATGGGCCATCCCTGGCCCAGGACGGCTAACCCGGCGTCCTGCCGGGTTGCCCACGGATTCAAGCCTGCGTTCGGCCAGCGTGTTTAACGGGGCAAGTGAGATCAAAAGCCAGAGCGCGGCGGCCTTAGAGCCGACCGGTATTTTTTATGGTGTTCACCCTCGACTGTGGGAGCTGGCTAGCCTGCGATGCAGGCGCCTCGGTACATCAGGCACACCCAGTTGATGCCATCGCAGGCAAGCCAGTTCCCACAGGGGAACCCGCCCGCTTTCTCGATCAGGCCGGCTGTCAGGCCGCCCAAATCCATGTCGGATTAAGGGCACACCGAGTCTGGGCGAGGTGCCGAGTGTTGGGGCAAGAGCCCTTTGGTTACTTTTGGGCTCTTTCCTAAAGTGAGCTGCCGTAAGGAGTCGCCGTTACCTAAATAACGGATATGTACACGAACCCAACCCCATCATTGACCATCCCCCAAGCACTGCGTAGCCTTGCACCCTCGAGGTTCTTCGGCCCAGGCCGAAGCTAAGAAGGGAACGCGGTCCAAGCCGCGGCTGCCCCCGCAACTGTAAAGGGTCCAGTTGACTGCCACGCCACTGCCGACAAGGCGGGAAGGCGCAGCCAGCGCCGGTCGCAAGACCTGCAAGCCCCAAGCCAGGAGACCTGCCTCGCAATCGATTTTTCAATTCAACCGGGCGGGGTGATCCGGTGACGAAATCCGCTGCTGCGCACTGTCGCAGGGCCTATCGTCCCGTATGCCCGCCCCCAAGGGCATCCGATGAAAACACTGGCCAAACTCCCCGTCACCATCGTTACCGGCTTTCTTGGCTCGGGCAAAACCACCTTGCTGCGCCATATGCTCGACAACGCCCAGGGCCGTCGTATCGCCGTGATCGTCAACGAATTCGGCGAGTTGGGCATTGACGGTGAAATCCTCAAGCAGTGCTCCATCGGTTGCACCGAAGAAGAAGCCAACGGCCGTGTCTACGAGCTGGCCAACGGCTGCCTGTGCTGCACCGTGCAGGAAGAGTTCTTCCCGGTGATGCGCGAGCTGGTTGCCCGGCGCGGCGACCTCGACCATATCCTCATTGAAACCTCCGGCCTGGCTCTGCCAAAACCCCTGGTACAAGCCTTCCAATGGCCGGAAATCCGTAGCGCCTGCACGGTTGACGCGGTGATCACCGTGGTCGATAGCCCAGCCGTGGCCGCCGGCACCTTCGCCGCATTCCCGGACCAAGTCGACGCCCAGCGCAAACTCGACCCGAACCTGGACCACGAATCGCCGCTGCACGAATTGTTCGCCGACCAACTGGCCAGCGCCGACTTGGTGATCCTCAACAAATCCGACCTGATCAGCCCGGAAGACCTGGCCCGTGTGCGCCTGGAAGTCGCCGAAGAACTGCCGCCGGCCGTGAAGATCATCGAAGCCAGCAGCGGCCGTCTGCCGCTGGACGTGCTGATTGGCCTGGGCGCCGGCGCCGAAGAGCATATCGACGCTCGCCACAGCCATCACGATCATCACCACGAAGGTGAAGACGACCACGACCACGACGCCTTCGACTCGATTTCCATCGACCTGCCGCAAGCCGACGAGGCGCTTTTGCTCGACGCCCTGACCCAGCTGGTGGTGCAACACGGCATCCTGCGCGTCAAAGGCTTCGCCGCGATCCCGAACAAGCCGATGCGCCTGCTGATCCAGGGCGTAGGCACGCGTTTCGATAAGCACTTCGATCGCGCCTGGGCTGCCGACGAAGCACGCATCACACGTCTGGTACTGATCGGTCAGGACCTCGATGCGGCGGGTCTCGAAGCGCAACTGCGCGCTGCGCTCAGCGTTTAACCCATGCACCTGCTCAGGACCCAGCCCGGTGGTTTCGTCTCGGACGACAATATTGCCGACCTTGGCCAAACCCCCGCTGAACTGGTGATCCTGTGCAGCGGCGACTCCAGCCTGGCGCTGCTGGCCGAAGCGGCCCAGCAGTTGCCCGACGATTACCCGAGCCTGCGCCTGGCCAACCCCATGCAGGTGCAGAACCACGCCTCGGTCGACCTGTATGTCGACGAGGTGTTGCGCCACGCCAAGGTCATCCTGATCTCGCTGCATGGTGGCATCGGCTATTGGCGTTACGGTATCGAGCGTCTGGTGGAGCTGGCCGAACGCGGTGTACAACTGATCCTGGTGCCGGGCGACGATCGCCCCGACCCGGAACTCAGCGGTTTGAGCACCGTTGGCGCACAAGAACGTGATCGCCTGTGGCACTTCCTGCGCCAGGGTGGCTTGGGCAATGCGCTGGATTTCTATCGCTGCCTGGCCAGCGCTTACCTGGGGCGCGACTATGCCTGGGCCGAGCCGCAAACCCTGCCGCGCACGGCGATTTATCACCCGCACAAAGCCAACCCCCGCTTGAATGACTGGCAGGCGGATTGGCAGGCCGAGTTTCCGGTGGCCGCGGTGCTGTTCTACCGCTCTCACTTGCAGGCCGCCAATACCGGTTTTATCGATGTGTTTTGCCAACGCTTGCAGGCTGCGGGTCTGAACCCGTTGCCGATAGCGGTGGCCAGTTTGAAAGAGCCCGGCTGCCTGACGGTCGTCGAGGACCTGCTCGATGAGGTCGGCGCGGGGCTGATCCTGAACACCACCGGGTTTGCCCAATCCAGTCCGGAAGCGCCGCATTTGCGCCCGTTTCGCCGCAATATCCCGGTGATCCAGGCGATTTGCGCCCAAGACAACGAGCCGGGCTGGCAGGCCAGTGAACAAGGCCTGGGCCCGCGCGACTTGGCGATGCACATTGCCTTGCCGGAGCTGGACGGGCGCATCATCAGCCGGCCGATCAGCTTCAAGGATCTGGCCTGGCGCAGTGAGCGCAGCCAGTCGGATGTGGTGTGTTACCGCGCCGCGCCCGAGCGCATGGATTTTGTTGCCGAACTGGCGCGTCGTTGGGTCGAATTGGCACGGGTGCCGAATGCGCAGAAACGCATCGCGCTGATCCTCGCCAACTACCCGACCCGCGACGGCCGTATCGGCAACGGCGTGGGCCTGGACACACCGGCGGCGGCGCTGAACATCCTGCGTGCCCTGCAAGCCGAAGGGTATCCGCTGCCCGCCGAATTGCCCCCGAGTGGAACGGCCCTGATCCATGACCTGCTCGGTGGCGTCACCAACGACCTCGACAGTATTGATCTGCGTCCCTGTCACCAAAGCCTGGGCCTGGACGACTATGAGGCGATGTTCAAACGCCTGCCCGAAGCCAATCGCCAGGCGGTTATTGAGCGTTGGGGCGCGCCCCATAACGATCCGATGTTCCGCGACGGCCGCATGATGATCGCCGGCCTGCGCCTGGGCCTGACTTTCGTCGGCATCCAGCCTGCGCGGGGTTATCAGGTGGACGCCAGCGCGGTGTACCACGATCCCGATCTGGTGCCGCCTCATGGCTACCTGGCGTTCTACTTCTGGCTGCGTCACACCTATGGCGCCCACGGCGTGATCCATGTGGGCAAGCACGGCAACCTGGAATGGCTGCCGGGCAAGGGCGTTGGCCTGTCGGAAAACTGCTGGCCCGATGCGCTGCTGGGGCCGTTGCCGAATATCTACCCGTTTATCGTCAACGATCCGGGCGAGGGTGCCCAGGCCAAACGCCGCACCCAGGCGGTGATCATCGACCACCTGATGCCGCCGCTGACCCGTGCCGAAACCTACGGCCCATTGCGTGACCTGGAACTGCTGGCGGACGAGTATTACGAAGCGCAACTGCTCGATCCTCGCCGCGCCCTCGAGCTGCAAAAGGACATCCTCAAGTTGGTGCGCGAAACCCGCATCGACCAAGAGCTTGAACTGGATAAAGAAGCTGACGCCGCCATCTGGCTCCCGCGCCTCGACACTTATCTGTGTGACTTGAAGGAGTCACAGATCCGCGACGGCCTGCACATTTTTGGCGAGTCGCCTGACGGCCGTTTGCGCATCGACACTTTGCTCGCGCTGCTGCGTATCCCCCGTGGTGATGGGCGCGGTGCGCAGTCGAGTTTGCTGCGGGTATTGGCCAAGGCCTTCGAGTTGGGCTTCGATCCGTTGGATTGTGCACTCGCCGAACCCTGGACCGGTCGTCGTCCCCTGGTGTTGCAGAAGATCGACCCGCAGTTGTGGCGTACCGCCGGCGATACCCGCGAGCGCCTGGAGCTCTACGCGGCGCGCTTGATCGAACAGGCTCTGGAAGGCCCGCTTGAGCAACTGGAGGAGCCTGGCTGGGAAGGCGTGAAGGCCGTCATTGAAAGCCTGCGCATCGTCGTTGCGCCGCGCCTGGATGCCTGTGGCCCGGCGGAAATGCGCGGCCTGCTGGATGCCTTGAGCGGGCGGTTCGTGCCGGCGGGGCCGAGCGGTGCGCCGAGTCGCGGGCGCCTGGATGTACTGCCCACCGGGCGTAACTTTTTCACGGTGGACGTGCGCAACCTGCCGACCACCACGGCCTGGCGCATCGGTTTTCAATCCGCCAACCTGATCCTTGAGCGGCACTTGCAGGATCACGGCGATCACCTGCGCCAGCTCGGTTTGTCGGTATGGGGCACGGCCACCATGCGCACCGGCGGCGACGATATTGCCCAGGCCATGGCGCTGATGGGCGTGCGCCCGGTCTGGGCCACGGGCAGCCAGCGGGTGGATGACTTTGAAATCCTGCCGATCAGCCTGCTGGACCGCCCGCGTGTTGACGTCACGCTGCGGGTGTCGGGATTCTTCCGTGATGCCTTCGCCAACCTGATCCGCCTGTTCGATGCGGCGGTGCAGGCGGTGGCGGCATTGGACGAGCCGGACGATCTGAACCCGTTGGCGGCCAAGGTGCGCAGTGAGCGCGAGGCGTTGCTGGCGTCTGGCCTGGACGCAGAAGCTGCGGCGAAACAGGCCGGCTGGCGCATCTTCGGCGCCAAGCCCGGAGCCTATGGCGCGGGCGTGCAGGGTGCGATCGACGGGCGCCTGTGGCAAAGCCGCGAGGACTTGGCCGAGGTCTACCTGAACTGGGGCGGCTATGCGTATGGCGGCTCCGACGAGGGCACCGCCGCCCGTGGGCAGTTTGCCCAGCGCCTGAGCCAGGTACAGGCGGTATTGCAGAACCAGGACAACCGCGAGCATGACGTGCTCGATTCCAACGACTACTACCAATTCCAGGGCGGCATGCTCGCTGCCGTGGAAACCCTGAGCGGCGACAAGGCCGCCAGTTACCATGGCGACCACAGCCAGCCGGACTTGCCGAAAATCCGTACCTTGAAGGAAGAGCTGAACCGGGTGATCCGCTCCCGCGCCGCCAACCCCAAGTGGATCGAAGGCGTGAAACGCCACGGCTATAAAGGTGCGTTTGAAATGGCTGCGACCGTGGACAACCTGTTCGCTTTCGACGCCACCACCGCGCTGATCGACGATCACCAATACGCGCTGCTTGCCGACGCCTATTTGCTCGACCCCGACACCCGCGCCTTTGTGCAGCAACACAACCCCGCCGCCCTGCGTGACATGGCCGAACGCATGCTTGAAGCCCAGCAGCGCGGCATGTGGCAGGAGCCGGGGGCTTACCGTGAGGCGTTGGAAAACCTGTTGCTGGATATAGAAGAAGACAGCTGATGACTGATATCCCCCATTTCCCGCTGTCCGCCGTGGTCGGCGCCGACGCATTGAAACTGGCGCTGTGCCTCACCGCCATCGACCCGAAGATCGGCGGTGTGCTGATCGAAGGCCCGCGTGGCATGGCCAAGTCCACCCTGGCGCGGGGCTTGGCGGACCTGCTGGTCAGTGGCCAGTTTGTCACCTTGCCGCTGGGCGCGACTGAAGAGCGTCTTGTTGGCACGCTGGATCTGGACGCGGCATTGGGTGAGGGGCGGGCGCAGTTTTCGCCGGGGGTGTTGGCCAAGGCTGATGGCGGCGTGCTGTATGTCGACGAAGTCAATCTGCTGCCCGACCATCTGGTGGATCTGTTACTGGACGTGGCTGCCAGCGGCACCAATCTGATCGAGCGTGACGGCATTTCCCATCGCCATTCGGCGCGTTTCGTACTGATCGGCACGATGAACCCGGAGGAGGGCGAACTGCGCCCGCAACTGCTTGATCGCTTCGGCTTTAACGTGGCGCTGAGCGGGCAGACCTTGCCCACGGAACGCGGGCAGATCATCCGTCGGCGCTTGGATTTTGACACTGACCCCGCGGCGTTCTGCGCGCAGTGGGCCGAGCAACAAGCCGCTCTACAGAGGCGCTGCACCGAGGCGCGAGCGCGGCTTGAGGCTATTGCGCTGGATGACCAGACCTTGGCGCAGATCACCGAGCGTTGTTTCGCCGCCGGCGTCGACGGCTTGCGCGCGGACTTGGTCTGGCTGCGCGGCGCCAGGGCCCATGCGGCCTGGCGTGGTGCCAGCGCCATTGACGAAGAGGACATCGAGGCCGTCGCCGACTTTGCCTTGCGCCATCGCCGCCAAGAGCAATCTCCGCCGGCCAGCCCGCCGAATCAAGGGCAATCCCCCAAGTCCTCTGACACCTCTCCCGGCCAAGGCCAATGGGGCGACATGCCCGCCGCCGCCTTACCCACGGGCGCCCGGCGGGAAGTCCCCACCTGGCCAAAAAAGCCCTAGGCATTCGCCCTCGACCTGACGCGGGGGCGGATGCCCGACCCAAGGCAGGACGCGTGGACAAAGGCCGGCACGGCAAGGCACGTAGCGCGCAGTACGGCTCGATCAACTGGCCGGGCACCCTGCTCGGCGGCCGCCCGCAATCGCGGGAGGACTTGCTGTTTCACCTGCGCAGCCGCTCGGCCCATGAGCTGTGGCTGGTGATCGTCGATGCCTCGGCCTCCACCCGCCGCCATCAAGCATTGACCGACGCCAAGGGCTTACTGGCCCAGTTGTTTGACGACGCCTATCGCCAACGTGCGCGCATGGCGTTGCTGACGGCCAGTGGGCACGCGCCCACGTGGCAAGTGCAGGGTCTGAAGGCCGCCAAAGGCTTGGCGGGCTGGCTGGCCCAACTCGGCGCTGGCGGAGGCACGCCGCTGCTCGCCGCACTGACCGAGGCCGGACATTGGTTGGCGGCGCGGCGTAAACGCTATCCGGCTGAGCAACAGCGCTTGTTGCTGATTACTGATGGGCGACTCAAGGCTATCGACGGGTTGCCGCTGTTGGAGTGCCCTGGGTTGCTGGTGGATATCGAGCGCGGGCCGATCAGGTTGGGTCGGGCGCAAGCGCTGGCTGCGGGGCTGAAAATTGATTACCGGCATATCGATGGTTTGTAGGTCTTGAAGGGAGATCGGGAAGGGTCGCTCTTGTAAAGTCGAATCTTCCGACATTCATCGTTGATAGCAACTCTTTACTCTGTGGGCCTTCACGCGTTCAGGGGTAAAGGGATGAATTCCTGCGTAATACAGGGTGTTTGTTATTGCCACGCCTTGGCAGGCAAGACGCTCCGTTCAACTCGCCACTTGGCTGCCCCCGCGCGTACCACTCTCGATCAAGGGCTGGTATGAACGACTCACTGCATTACACGGATACGCTCAATCCCTTCAAGGACTTTATTGGCGGCAAGCAGATCCAGCATTGGGTCGAGTTCCAGTTGGTTGACGAACTAGGCCAACCTTTGGCGAATCTGCCTTATCGTGCGGCGAACGAGGCTTCGCGTGGGGGCTATGTGCCTGAGTTCGCGGGGTATACCGATGCCGAGGGCGTGATTCGTCTCGAGGGTCTGCATCCCCTGCCCATTACGTTGTGGGTGGGAGCAGACCTGCTGGCCGAGCAACTGCAAACCCGGCGCCTACGTGCTGTACGTGCAGAGCCACCCCGCCCGGGAATAGGCGACCGTACGCCGTTGTATGGGCCTCAGCGTGCGGGGTTCTCGCCGTTTGAAAAGGCTGCGCTTGCGAAAGGTCACGACTACCACTATTTACGGATCGGGCAGTTATGCGATCGGCGGCCCACCTTTCAGCCACCGTTGGCTGATCCGCGTGAGCTTCCTGCGTTTCACTTTCCTGATGAGACGTTCGGTGGTTTTACTGTGAGCGGCGATCACCTGGACCGTCGGCATGTACTGGAAGTCTGCCCGTTTCGCGCGTGGTCGCTGGTTTTGCATCATCAGGAGGAGTACAGCCTGGTGAATGCTTACAACCTGGGGTTGATGAGTATTTTGGCGTATAGCACGCGGAGCGAAAGCGAGCTGGGTTCCGCCAACGAACTCTTCGAGCAGCAATGTCTAGATTTATCACGCACTCCACGTGTTTGGGACAACGGTCAGGCGTGGCCTTGTGTTGTGGTGGATGTGCCGTTCAGCGAGCGCTATACAGCGGTCAAATCTTTGGATACGGATAAAGCTGATCCGCCGGAAGGTCATACTCAACTGTTTTACGTCATCAGTGCATCCCAAGTGTTAGTGGCTTGGCGCGGTACAGAAATGGAGGGGCTTGCAGACTTAATCACCGATGCAACCTTTCGTCCTGTAAAACCTGAGATTGCAGCGCTGTGTGAGCCCAAGGTTCCTTGTCCAGACCTGACCTCTGTGGGTAGTGTGCATCTTGGTTTTCGTGATGCCTTTGAAGTTGCACGAAGGGTTTTTGCCAGGGACTTGGGTGAGACAGTTCTTACGGATATTGATAGTAAAAAACTATTCATTTGCGGCCACAGCCTCGGCGGTGCTCTCGGCCTAATCCACGCCGCTTCGTTACTCAAACATGACCCCTTGCTATACACCTACGGCATGCCCCGCACCTTCACCCTGCACGCCGTGCAATACCTAGGGGATCTTTGGCACTTCCGTCATGTCAACGACACTGATTTGATCCCACGCGTGCCCCCCGAGGCTGCGCTGGACAATGACCTGTATGACCGATACGGCCCACTTGGCAACGTATTCGGACTTCAACGGTCAGTAGGCCAAGCGTTAATTGGCATGGTGTACAAGCACGAGAACGCGTTCAGCCATCACGGCAAGATCGCCATGTTCTTCAAGGCTGAACAACACCATTATCAAGAGTTCGGGTCATACCCCGCCTATCGAAAGCCGGATGGCACACCCATTCGCGGCACGATCACTGCTGAGTTACCTGAGAAAGCCAAGCTGTATCTGGTGCCCAGTCTCAGTGAAACCGATGAACAAGAAGCCGAGGAGGCTACGCGGCGTTTCAACGCTTCGCTGAGTCCTGAAAACCGTGCCCGGTACTTTCCGCACTACAGCAACACCCCAGTGGGCCGCGTGTTGCGGATTGGCGACCACTTCATGTCGCAGTACCAACCCTATATCCACAACCAATTGCTGGAATCCATCAATCCAGCGCGCGAACCCTTGCTGGAGCGCCAGATACAACGGCGCAAATTCGAACAGCAGATTAAGGACTACTACGGGCGTGTTCCTGAGGAGGAGTTGGCTCGCAACCGTGTGTTTCTCGACTTGCAGCGTTTGGTGGATAAAGCCCTGCGTGTCACAAAGCAAGCCGATGGGGGCAAAGAAGCACTAGAGCGTTTTGATGCCATCGCCGATCCACGGGCCTATTACGAGAAAACCTATGGTTAAGCAAATCAATGCGCTTAAGAACTCAACCAGCGCCCTCCGACTGGCCGTGGTCATGTGCACACTTCTTTTCACTGTTGGTGGTTGCCGTCAGGACTACAGCCTGTCACCGCCTGCTGATAGTGAAAAGATAACCGTGACGGTAAAGCTGCCGGAGGGACTGAAAAATAAAACCATGTGGGTCATGTATCGTTCGGCCACCTGTAAACACATCAGCATTGGAGCCAGCGGCCAGCGCACCGAACAGGATGGTCACCACTCGATTTACAGGGAATTAGAGCGGCAGGGGCAAAGCGACCTCTATCAGGTGGAACTTCCAAAGGATGGTGGTGGCGCGTGCCGCTGGCATCTGGCGAATGTGACCTTTGGCGTGGAATATGCCGACCTGACCCGTTTTGGCGAGAATGTGATTTGGGGGGGAGGTGGTGGCGTAGTAGTAATGTTTGACCACAATAATTCGCCACGAGGGGGCGCGGACTTCAAAGTTGACGGGGATCTAACAATCCGTAAGGACTATTACCCTTGGTTGAGTGAAGCCTTTATAGGCGGTTATAAAAAACATATCAGTCTAGCCGGTGAAGGGCCCATCTATCTGAAGTATCAAGCGTTACAGGCTAACCGTATCTATTTTGAGCCTGTGTTTCATTCGGACTATCGTGTTTTCTCCGCTCAACCGAGAGAGAGAAAAGAGGGTGATTACACAAAATTTACCTACCCCGACGGCAGTGTCGTAGCCGATGGTCGATCACAGCCCGACTTTTTAAAGCTT
>NZ_JAHPJF010000020.1:0-107094 GCF_020515815.1 Pseudomonas sp. AF03-9
ATTTGCGAAAGCAGATGGGGTTTTGTTTTGGGCGGTCGAAAAGTGCGAAGAGGGCCATTGCAATGGCCTTCAATGCTAAAGTCCACGCCTCGATTTTGCTTTTCCCAAGGAAGCCGTTATGCCGGATGCGACGTCTCTCAGTGCTGGATTCATGGTGGTTCATGGCAACCGCCTGGATGAACTGCGTAGCCTGGTCGTCAGCTGGATGCGTCGCTATCCCCTGGCGCCGCTTGAAAACGAGATCGCCTTGGTACAAAGCAACGGTATCGCCCAATGGCTCAAATTGGCCTTGGCCGAAGACCCGGAAGATGACGACATGGGCGGTTGTGGTATTGCCGCAGCAATTGACGTGCAACTCCCCGGCAGTTTCATGTGGCAGCTCTACCGCATGGTCCTCGGCCGTGACGAAATCCCGCTCAAGTCTCTGCTCGACAAAGCCCCACTGACCTGGCGTCTCATGCGTCTGCTCCCGGAACTCATCGATCAACCCTACTTCGAGCCGCTGCAACGCTTCCTCACCCACGACACCGACCTACGCAAACGCTACCAACTCGCCGAGCGCCTGGCCGACCTGTTCGACCAATATCAGGTTTACCGCGCCGACTGGCTTGAGGACTGGGCCGCAGGCAGCCACCAATTACGCAACGGCCGAGGCGAGTCAAAACCCCTCGACCCTGCCAACTGCTGGCAAGCCGAACTATGGCGTGCGCTATTGCTGGATGTCGGCGCAGAGGGCATGGCCGAAAGCCGTGCCGGCGTTCACCAGCGTTTCATCGAGCGCATCAATACCCTTGAAACGTCCCCCCCAGGCCTACCTTCGCGGGTGATCGTGTTTGGGATTTCATCGCTGCCCGCCCAAGCACTGGAAGCACTCGCCGGCCTCGCGCGTTTCAGCCAAGTCTTGCTCTGTGTGCACAACCCTTGCCGTCACCACTGGTCCGACATCGTTGCCGACAAAGACTTGCTGCGTAACGAATACAAGCGCCAAGCACGCAAAGCCGGCATGCCGCTCACCATCGACCCGCAAACCCTGCACCAGCACGCCCACCCGCTGCTCGCCGCTTGGGGCAAGCAAGGCCGCGACTACATCAGCCTGCTCGACAGCTACGACGATCCCAACAGCTACCGCGCCGCATTCCGCGACGGTCGCATCGACCTGTTCAGCGACAGCGAACCCACCACGCTGCTCAACCAGCTCCAGGACGACATCCTCGAACTGCGCCCACTCAACGAAACCCGCGAACGCTGGCCCGCTGTCGACCTGGAGCGTGACACCTCAATCCGCTTCCACGTCGCCCACAGTGCCCAGCGCGAAGTGGAGATCCTCCACGACCAACTGCTCCAACGCTTCAGCGCCGACCCCGCATTGCGCCCGCGAGACATCATCGTCATGGTCCCCGACGTCGACAGCTATGCGCCGCACATCCGCGCCGTGTTCGGCCAGCTGGAACGCAACGACCCACGCTTCATCCCCTTCACCCTGACAGACCAGGGCCAACGCGGCCGCGATCCCTTGCTGATCGCCGTCGAACACCTGCTCAAACTCCCCGACAGCCGCTTCCCGGTCAGCGAAATCCTCGACCTGCTCGATGTGCCCGCCCTGCGCGAACGCTTCGCCATCAAGGAGCGCGACCTACCCACGCTGCACCGCTGGATCGAAGGCGCCGGAATTCGTTGGGGGCTTGATGCGCAGCAACGCGCAGGGCTGGGGCTGCCACAAGAACTGGAACAAAACAGCTGGCGATTCGGCCTACGTCGGATGTTGCTTGGTTACGCCGTAGGCAGCGGCGCGTCCTGCGAAGGCATCGAACCCTACGACGAAATCGGCGGCCTGGATGCCGCCCTCATCGGCCCATTGGTCGCCTTGCTCGACGCCCTCAATGACGCGCATAAAACCCTGTCCGAGTCGGCAACTCCCCAGGTCTGGGGCGAGCGCCTGCAACGCCTGATGCAACTGTTCTTCCTGCCTAGCAGCGAGCACGACGACTACTTACTGGGCCAACTCGAACAGCTGCGCGAAACCTGGCTGGAAACCTGCGAGTCCGTAGGCCTACAGGACGAGTTACCGCTCACCGTAGTCCGTGAGGCTTGGCTGGCTGGCTTGGACCAAGGCCGCCTGTCCCAACGCTTCCTCGCTGGAGCTGTCAATTTTTGTACACTGATGCCCATGCGAGCGATCCCATTCAAACTTGTCTGCCTGCTCGGCATGAACGATGGCGACTACCCGCGCGCCCAGCCGCCGCTGGACTTTGACCTGATGGGCAGCGACTACCGTCCCGGCGATCGTTCACGCCGCGAAGACGACCGTTACCTGCTGCTCGAAGCCCTGCTCTCGGCGCGCGACCAGCTTTACATCAGTTGGGTCGGCCGCAGCATCCGCGACAACAGCGAGCGCCCGGCCTCGGTGCTGATCGGCCAGTTGCGCGACCACCTCGCCAGCGGCTGGCACCACGCCCACAGCGCCGAACCGCTGCTTGAGGCAATGACCCAGGAACACCCGCTGCAACCCTTCAGCGCCCGCTACTTCCACGAAGGCGATGCGCTGTTCAGCTACGCTCGCGAATGGCAGCTGCTGCACGAAGCATCTGATGTCGAAGCCAAAGCAGAGCAATTGCCGGAGCATCACCAGGAAGAACCCCTGAGCCTCGGCCAGTTACAAGACTTCCTGCGCAACCCGGTCAAACATTTCTTCAGCCAGCGTCTGAAAGTGTTCTTCGAGGCCGCTGAAGTGCCTCTGGCCGATGAAGAACCCTTCGTTCTCGACGCCCTGCAACGCTACAGCCTCAGCGACAGTTTGTTAAACGCGGCACTGGCCGAGCCCGATCATCCTGACCAGGCTCTCAACGCCCAAGCCCTGCGCCTGCAAGGGAGTGGCCTGCTGCCCATGGTCGGTTTTGGCGAATGCCTGCGCAATGAATTGATCGAGCCGTTGCCCGACCTGCTGCAACGTTACCAACAACTGCTGGCTCTCTGGCCCACGCCACACACCGGTGCTGAACCGATCAGTTTTGAGCATCAAGGCATTCAGCTGGAAGGCTGGATCAGCGGCCTGCACCGGCGCAGTGATGGCGGATTGCTTAGCGTGACCACTATTCCCAACAGCATCGGTTCGATCAAGACTCGCAAGTGGCATCGGCTGATCCGCCCCTGGGTCAACCACGTGGTCGCGTGCGCCTGTGGCCTGTCGTTAAGTACCGGCCTGGTCGCCAGCGACGACACCCTGCTGCTGGCCCCTCTGGAGAAATCCACCGCCCAGGACATCCTGCGCAAGCTGCTCCAGGCCTGGCATCGCGGGATGCAACAGCCGCTCCCCGTGGCCGTCAAGACCGCCTTCGCCTGGCTCGGCCAAACCGACCCGGCCAAAGCCGACGCCGCAGCCAGCAAAGCCTACGAAGGTGACGGCGTGAACACCGACGGCGAGCGCCGCGAAAGCCCTGCGCTTACCCGCCAATTCCCCGACTACGCGACACTCATCGCCAGCGCCGAATTCGAAGGCTGCTGCGAAACCCTGTATCGCCCGCTGATGAACGCAGCATGGCGATCACTGACCAGCGAGGAGGCCAGCGCATGAGCAGCAAACCCTTGGCCCTGGCCTTTCCGCTCAAAGGCAGCCAACTGATCGAGGCCAGCGCCGGCACCGGCAAGACCTTCACCATTTCTGCCTTATACCTGCGTCTTGTACTGGGGCACGGTGGCGAAGAGTCCGGGTTTGGCCGCGAACTGCTGCCACCGCAAATCCTCGTCGTAACCTTTACCGACGCCGCCACCAAGGAGCTGCGCGAGCGTATCCGCATCCGCCTGGCCGAAGCCGCGCGCTACTTTCGCAACGAAATCCAGCAACCCGATGCGCTGATCGCCGACCTGCGCAACCAATACTTGCCCGAACAGTGGCCCGCCTGCGCCAACCGCCTGGACATCGCCGCGCAATGGATGGACGAAGCCGCAGTTTCGACGATCCACAGTTGGTGCCAGCGCATGCTGCGCGAGCACGCGTTCGACAGCGGCAGCCTGTTCACTCAAACCCTGGAAACCGACCACAGCGACTTGCTTGGCGAAGTCCTGCGCGATTACTGGCGACTGTTCTGCTACCCGATGCACGACGATGCGCTCAACTGGGTCCGCACCCACTGGGGTGGCCCCGCCGCGCTGATGCCGCGGGTGCGCGCATTGTTTGGCAGCGAACGCCCCAGCGGTGAAAGCCGCGACCCTGCCGAACTGATCAACGCCTGCCTGCAGGAACGCCGCGAAGCACTGATCGAGCTCAAGGCACCGTGGCAGCAATGGGCCATCGAACTGCGTGACATCTGCCTGCAAGCCGTGGCCGCCAAAGCCGTCGACGGCCGCAAGATGCAGGCGCGGTACTTCGAGCCCTGGTTCGAAAAGATCAGCGCCTGGGCCGCTGACGAAACCCTCGAACAACTCGACATCGGCACCGGCTTCACGCGCCTGAGCCCCGACGGCATGGCCGAAGCCTGGAAGGGCGAGCCGCCGCAGCACCCTGGCATCGAGGCCATGGCCGACCTCAAGGCCGCCCTCGACGCGCTGCCCACCCCCGATGCCGCGGTGCTGCAACATGCCGCCGGTTGGGTTGGCAAACGCTTCGAAGAAGAAAAGCGTCGCCGCGCCGAAATGGGCTTCGACGACATGCTCACGCGCCTCAACACCGCGCTCCAGGCCGACGGCGGCGAGCGCCTGGCCAGTGTGATCCGCGAGCAGTTCCCGGTCGCGCTGATCGACGAATTCCAGGACACCGACCCGGTGCAATACAGCATCTTCGACAGCATTTACCGCATCGAAGAAAACCACCTCGACAGCGGCCTGTTCCTGATCGGCGACCCCAAACAGGCGATCTACGCCTTCCGCGGCGCCGACATCTACACTTACCTGCGCGCACGCGAGGCCACTACCGGGCGCCATCACACCCTGGGCACTAACTTCCGCTCCAGCCACGCGATGGTCGAGGCGGTCAACCACGTGTTCCAACGTGCCGAAAGCGGCCGTGGCGCGTTTCTCTTCCGCAAGCCGGACGGTGAAAACCCGGTGCCGTTCCAGCCGGTCTTGTCCCAAGGCCGCAAGGAGCTGTTGCAGGTCAATGGCCAGACGCTGCCGGCGATGAACCTGTGGCACCTGCCCACCGACCAACCGATTTCCACTGTGGCCTATCGCCAGCAACTGGCAGGCGCCTGTGCCACGCAGATTGCTGAACTGCTCAACGGCGGGCAGCAGGGCACAGCAGGTTTCCTACAGCCAGATGGTAGTTTCAACGGGGTGCTGCCCTCAGACATCGCCATCCTCGTGCGTGATGGCAAGGAAGCCCAAGCCGTGCGCGCCGAACTGGCCGCCCGTGGCGTACGCAGCGTGTACCTGTCGGACAAGGACTCGGTCTTCGCCGCCCAGGAAGCCCATGACCTGCTGGCCTGGCTCAAGGCCTGCGCCGAGCCGGACGTCGAGCGCCCGCTGCGCGCTGCCCTGGCTTGCGTCACCTTGAACCTGTCACTGCCGGAACTGGAGCGTCTGAACCAGGACGAACTGGCGTGGGAAACCCGCGTCATGCAGTTCCGTGGCTACCGCGCGATCTGGCGTACCCAAGGCGTGCTGCCGATGCTGCGGCGCTTGCTGCATGACTTCAAATTGCCGCAAACCCTGATCGCCCGTAGCGACGGCGAACGTGTGCTGACCAATCTGCTGCACCTCAGTGAACTGCTGCAACAAGCCGCCTCGGAACTGGACGGCGAACAGGCGTTGATCCGCCACCTGGCCGAACACCTGGCATTGTCGGGGCAAGCCGGGGAAGAGCAGATCCTGCGCCTGGAAAGCGATGAGCAACTGGTCAAAGTGGTGACGATTCACAAGTCCAAGGGCCTGGAGTACGACCTGGTCTTCCTGCCGTTCATCTGCTCGGCCAAACCGGTGGACGGCACGCGCTTGCCGCTGCACTACCACGATGAAAAGGGTAAACCCCAAGTTAGCCTGCGCCCGACCGCCGAGCTCATCACCCAGGCCGACGATGAGCGCCTGGCCGAGGACCTGCGCCTGTTCTACGTAGCCCTGACTCGCGCCAAGCACGCCTGTTGGCTCGGTATCGCCGACCTCAAGCGCGGCAACAGCAGCAGCTCGGTGTTACATCTCTCGGCGCTGGGCTACTTGCTCGGCGCCGGTGCCGCGCTGGGTGAGTCCGCTGCCCTGGCGCGCTGGTTGCTGGACTTGCAGGAAGGCTGCCCCGCCGTACACTACGGCCACGTGCCCGACGCGCAAGACATCCTCTTCCACCCACCGCGCAACGAAGCCACCTTGCTTGCACCATTGCTGCCCAAACGCAAAGCGGCAGAGAACTGGTGGATCGCGTCCTACAGCGCCCTGCGCATTGGCGACAGCATGAGTGTGGCCACCCTTGAAGCCCCGGAAAGCCCGCAGGCGCAAAAGCTGTTCGATGACGAGCGCCTCGACCCGGATGCGCCGCGCGAAGTGGCGGCGTCCGGCGGTGACATTCACCGTTTCCCACGCGGTCCGAATCCGGGGACTTTTCTCCACGGCCTGTTGGAGTGGGCGGGCGAAGATGGTTTCAACGTCACCCCGCAGGCCATCGAACAAGCCGTTGGTGCGCGCTGCAACCGACGCAATTGGGAAGGCTGGATCACCACCCTCAGCGCCTGGCTGGGCCAGTTGCTGCACACCCCGCTGCCGGTGGATAACGATCAGGTCGCACTCAGCAACCTGCAGCAATACCAGATCGAAATGGAGTTCTGGTTCGCCAGCCACAAAGTCGACGTGCTCGCCCTCGACAAGCTGGTGTGCCAGGCCACCCACAACGGAGTGTCCCGGGTCGCCGCCGAACCGGTGCTGCTCAACGGCATGTTCAAGGGCTTTATCGACCTGACCTTTGAACACGACGGCCGCTATTACGTGGCCGACTACAAATCCAACTGGCTCGGCCCCGACGATTCGGCCTACACACTGGAAGCCATGGAGCAGTCGATCCTCGAGCATCGGTATGACCTGCAATACGTGCTTTACCTACTGGCCCTGCACCGCCAGCTCAAGGCACGCCTGCCCGATTATGACTACGACCGCCACGTCGGCGGTGCGCTCTACGTGTTCCTGCGCGGCGTTCAAGCCGCCAGCCGTGGCGCGTATTTCACCCGCCCGCCGCGCGAACTGATTGAAAGCCTGGACCTGTTGTTTCAGGGCAAGCCCATCCCACCCAAGGTTGAGCCCGCCTGGGAACAAGGAGTTCTGCTATGAGCCTGTCGCCATTGCCGTTGGAGGCGTTGGACCCCCTCAGCCGCGCCGCCGACCTCGTGCAACTGCTGGAGCGCTGGGTTGACCGCGGCTGGCTGCGCGCCCTGGACAAAGCCTTCGTCGGCTTCCTGCACGAACTCGATCCCCAGGCCGACCCGCTGGTGCTGCTGGCCGCTGCATTGACCAGCCACCAACTGGGCCACGGTCACGTCTGCCTGGACCTGTTCGAAACCCTCAAGGCGCCGGACTTCGCGCTGTCCTTACCGCCCGAAGGCGACCTGCAGACCGGTGCGATGTTGCTGCCGTCGCAACTGCTCGACGGCCTCGACGGTGGCCACTGGTGCCAGGCGCTGGCTGCCAGTCGCCTGGTGGCCCAGGCCGTCGACGCCAGTGAGGCCGCGCAAAGCCGCCCGCTGGTATTGGCCGGCACGCGCCTGTACCTGCGTCGTTACTGGACTTACGAGCGGCGTATCGACAGCGCCTTGCGTCGCCGCCTCGCCACCCAGGAAAGCGTCGCTGCCGACTTGCCCCAGCGTCTCAATGGCCTGTTCGACCAGCCGCCACCGGACGGCGTGATCGACTGGCAAAAACTCGCCTGTGCCTTGGCTACGCGCGGTGCATTCAGCATCGTCACCGGCGGCCCCGGCACCGGCAAGACCACCACCGTGGTGCGCCTGCTCGCACTGCTGCAAGCGCCGGCGGTAGAAGCCGGCAGCCCGTTGCGCATTCGCCTGGCCGCGCCCACCGGCAAAGCGGCGGCGCGTCTCACCGAATCCATCAGCCAGCAAGTCCAGTCGCTGACCGTGCCTGACGACGTGCGCGAAAAAATCCCGACCCAGGTCACCACGGTTCATCGCTTGCTGGGCAGCCGCCCGGGGACGCGCCATTTCCGTCATCACCTGGGCAACCCGTTGCCCCTGGATGTGCTGGTGGTGGACGAAGCCTCGATGATCGACCTGGAAATGATGGCCAACCTGCTGGACGCCTTGCCGCCCCATGCTCGGCTGGTGCTGCTGGGCGACAAGGACCAACTCGCCTCGGTGGAAGCGGGCGCCGTGCTTGGCGACTTGTGCCGCGACGCCGAAGCCGGCTGGTACAGCGCCGACACCCGCCAATGGCTGCAAGCGGTCAGCGGCGAAGACCTCAGCGCCAGCGGCCTGGAGGAAGACCGCGACGCCAGCCATCCCCTGGCCCAGCAAGTGGTGATGCTGCGCTACTCGCGGCGTTTCGGCGAAGGCAGCGGCATAGGTCAGCTCGCCCGCTGGGTCAACCAGCAAAACCCCGAGCAAGCCCGTGACCTGTTGAATGCCGGCAGCCACGCCGACCTGGCTTGCGTAAGGCTCAAAGGGGAACACGACCATGCCCTGGAACGCTTGATCCTGGACGGGCAGGGCAGTGACGGCGCCAGAGGTTATCGCTACTACCTCGACCTGCTGCGCAGTGCGCGTCCCGCCCTCGACACCCCGCGCGAAGACAATGCCTGGATCGACTGGGCACAACAGTTATTGCAGGCTTTCGACGCCTTCCAACTGCTCTGTGCCGTGCGCAAAGGCCCGTGGGGTGTAGAAGGGCTGAACCTGCGCATCACCGCCGCCTTGCGCAAAGCGCGGCTGATCGACGGCGACGAGCAATGGTACGAAGGCCGCCCGGTATTGATGACCCGCAACGATTACGGCCTGGGCCTGATGAACGGCGACATTGGCATCGCCCTCAAGCTGCCCGAAAGTGACGGCGGGCCCCAGGTGCTACGCGTCGCTTTCCCACGTAACGATGGCCAGGGTGGTGTACGGTTTGTTCTGCCCAGTCGTCTGAACGATGTGGAAACCGTGTACGCCATGACCGTGCACAAATCCCAGGGCTCGGAATTTACCCACACCGCGCTGATCCTGCCGGATGCGTTGAACCCGGTGCTGACCAAAGAACTGATCTACACCGGCATCACCCGGGCCAAGCGCTGGTTCAGCCTGATCGAACCCCGTGGCGGGGTATTTGAAGAGGCCGTGCGGCGTAAGGTCAAGCGCTTGAGCGGGCTGATGCTGGAGTTGGGGCATGTGGCGCAAAAACCTGACTGATAGGTCATTTATGGCGCTATATCGCGGGGGTTTCCGTCGCTGTGCTATCGTTGCGGCATCATTGTGACAAGTCCTGAGAGAAACGCTGCATGAACGTGGCTGTCTCGCCTACAGAGCGTCGTTTGAGCTGGAGACACATGCTGCTGACGGCGGTTCTGTGCATGCTCGCTCCCAGCGTGTTTGCCCAGGCGCCCAGCCCGGCGGATCATCGCGCCCAGGCCGTCACCCAGGTGGTACTCGGTATCCTCAGCTACGCCCGTTGGCCGGTGGAACCTGCGCAGCTGCGGCTGTGCATCGTCGGGCCCACCCAGTACACCGACGACCTGATCAAAGGCACCACCCAGGCCACCGGCCGTCCGGTGCTGGTCCAGCGCTTGCTGGCCGATCACCCCGACATCGTCAATACCTGTAACGCCGTATACATCGGCAAACTCAGCGCTGATGAACGCAGCAAGTTGTTTGCCTCGCTGATCGGCCACCCGGTGCTGAGCATCAGTGAAGGTGGTGACCAGTGCACCGTCGGCAGTCTGTTCTGCCTGCGGGTAGGGGATGAGCAGGTGTCGTTCGAAGTCAATCTCGACTCGGTGGCGCGCAGCGGCGTGCGCATTCACCCGAGTGTGCTGCAACTGTCCCGACGCAGGGCGCCAGAGCCATGACCGCGCTGAAAGAACGCCCGACCCTACGTTCGGTCATCGGCCGTGGGCACATGATCCTGGCGCTGGTGGCGGTGATTCTGGCGAGTGTGTCCTTGACCCTGCTCGGCGTGCTGGCGCTGCGTGTCTATGCCGAACACAACCTGCACCTGATCGCGCGTTCGATCAATTACACCGTGGAAGCGGCGGTGGTGTTCAACGACAGCGCGGCGGCCACCGAGGCCCTCAGTCTGATTGCCTCCACCGAAGAAGTGGCCCAGGCCGAAGTCTTCGATGCCAACGGCAAGTTGCTGGCGCAATGGGTGCGTCCGGACACCGGCATGCTTTCGCGGGTTGAGCTGGCGCTGGCGCATACCCTGCTTGAACAACCCATCAGCCAGCCGATCCTGCACCAAGGGCGCATCATCGGCAGCATCCACCTGACCGGCCACGGCGGCAGCCTGCTGCGCTTCTTGCTCAGCGGCCTGGCCGGGATTCTGATCTGCACCGCCCTCAGCGCCTGGGTCGCCCTGCACCTGGCCCAGCGCCTGTTGCGCGGCATCACCGGGCCGTTGCAAAGCCTCGCCGCCGTGGCCCACGCTGCCCGTAGCGAGCGGGATTTCGACCGCCGCGTGCCGCCGGCGCGGATTGCCGAGCTCGACAGCCTGGGCAGCGACTTCAACGCCTTGCTCGGTGAGATGCAAGCCTGGCAGAACCACCTGCAAAGCGAGAACGAAACCCTCGCGCACCTGGCCAACCACGACAGCCTGACCGGCCTGCCCAACCGCGCGTTCTTCGAAGGCCGCTTGATCCGCGCCCTGCGCAGTGCCGCCAAGGCCAAGGAACAACTGGCGGTGCTGTACCTCGACAGCGACCGCTTCAAGGAAATCAACGACAGCTTCGGCCACGCCGCCGGTGATGCGGTGCTGGTGGCCGTCGCCGACCGTGTGCGTGCGCAGCTGCGTGAGGATGACCTGGTGGCACGCCTGGGCGGTGACGAATTCGCGATCCTGCTGGCGCCCCTGCACAAACTGGAAGATGCCCAGCGCATCGCCGACAACATCATCGCCAGCATGGACCTGCCCATCTCTGTGCCGGGAGAGGCCCAGGTGTTTACCTCCCTCAGTATCGGCATCGCCCTCTACCCCGATCATGGTGCCACCCCCGGCACCCTGCTCAATGCCGCCGATGCGGCGATGTACCAGGCCAAACGCTCGTCTTCGGGCGGCCAGCAAACGGCGGAATCGGAAGCCTCCGTCGTCAACGTTCAACACAGGAGTTGACCCCTTGTTCTCGACCGCGCGCTTTATGTTTATCACCCTCCTGGTGGCGCTGCTCGCCCTCGGCGGCTGCCAGACGGCCCCACCCAAAGGCCTGACCCCGGCGCAGATTGCCGTGCTCAAGCAACAAGGCTTTGAACTCACCGACGACGGCTGGGCCTTTGGCCTGTCTGGCAAAGTGCTGTTTGGCAGCGATGTCGAAAGCCTGAACCCGCCCAGTACCGAAATCGTCGAACGCATTGGCAAGGCCCTGCTCGGCGTGGGTATCGAACGGGTGCGTGTCGACGGCCACACCGACGCCTCGGGGAAGGAAACCTACAACCAGCAACTGTCGCTGCGTCGCGCGAAAAGCGTGGCCAAGGTGCTGACCGGCGTGGGGATGAAGGAAGAGAACATCCAGTTGCGCGGGCTGGGCAGCAGCGAACCTGTAGCGCCGAATACCACGGTGGCAGGGCGTACGGAGAACCGGCGGGTATCGATCGTGGTGATCGCCGACTGAGTCGACTCACCTATTTTCAAATTGAAACACAATCAACTGTGGGAGCTGGCTTGCCTGCGATAGCGGTCTATCAGCCGTGAAGTGCCGACTGATCCACCGCAATCGCAGGCAAGCCAGCTCCCACACTCTATTTGGGGTGTGCTTTAAACCCCATCTCTCGTGTCTCCCCCATCAACAACCCCTGGTTCTGCTCCGTCACTTCCCGGATGTAGTCCCACAGCAACGTAATCCGCTTCAACTTCCTCAAGTCCTCGCGGCAATACATCCAGAACTGCCGCGTAATCGCGATCTCCTCTCCCAGCACCGGCAATAAGCGCGGGTCCTGCGCCGCCAGGAAACACGGCAGGATCGCCATCGACCGCCCCTGCTGCGCTGCCACGTACTGCGCAATCACGCTGGTGCTGCGCAAGCTGGCGCTGGCGCCGGGCACCACGTTTGCCAGGTACAACAATTCGGAGCTGAACGCCAAGTCATCCACGTAACTGATGAACGGATGCTCGGCCAGATCCGTCGGGCGTCGGATCGGCGGGTGTTGGTCGAGGTATTCCTGGGTCGCGTACAACTGCAGTTTGTAGTCGCACAGCTTGCAGCACACATAAGGCCCGTGTTCCGGGCGTTCCAGGGCGATGACGATGTCGGCTTCGCGCTTGGACAGGCTGATGAAGTGGGGCAGGGGCAGGATGTCCACCGAGATTGCCGGATACGTATCGACGAAGTGGCTCAATTGCGGCGTGACGAAAAAGCTGCCGAACCCTTCGGTACAGCCCATGCGCACATGCCCGGACAGCGCCACGCCAGAGCCGGAAACCTGCTCGCAGGCCATGTGCAGAGTGCTTTCGATCGATTCTGCATAGCCCAGCAAACGCTGGCCTTCGGGGGTGAGGACGAAGCCGTTGGTGCGGGACTTTTCGAACAGCAGGGTGCCGAGTGACACCTCCAGCGAACTGATGCGCCGCGACACCGTGGTGTAGTCCACCGCCAGGCGCTTGGCGGCGACGCTGGCCTTGCGGGTGCGGGCCACTTCGAGGAAAAACTTCAGGTCATCCCAGTTCAGGGCGCCCAGTGACGTGATGTTTTTTTGCATATTGGTCCGGCTTTTATGTGCGTTCTTATTAGAGATTTGCACATCTATACTCCAAAAACAGTCCGAACGCCTCATTCCCAAGGCGATTCACGCGCCTTGTCTCTGCATAACTACAAGATTGGAGACCCCATGAACGCTTCTGCCGATATCTCCGTACAACAGGTCAAATTGCTGATCAATGGTGAATGGGTCGAGTCCAAGACCACCCACTGGCAAGACATCGTCAACCCGGCCACCCAGCAAGTGCTGGCCAAAGTCCCGTTCGCCACGGCCGATGAAGTCAATGCCGCCATCGACGCCGCCCACCGCGCCTTCCAGACCTGGAAGCTGACGCCGATCGGCGCGCGCATGCGCATCATGCTCAAGCTGCAAGCCTTGATCCGCGAACATTCCAAGCGCATCGCCGTGGTCCTCAGCGCCGAGCAGGGCAAGACCATTGCCGATGCCGAAGGCGATATTTTCCGCGGCCTGGAAGTGGTGGAACACGCCTGTTCCATCGGCACCCTGCAGATGGGCGAATTCGCCGAGAACGTCGCCGGTGGCGTCGACACCTACACCCTGCGTCAACCGATCGGCGTGTGCGCCGGCATCACCCCGTTCAACTTCCCGGCGATGATTCCGCTGTGGATGTTCCCGATGGCAATTGCCTGCGGTAACACATTCGTCCTCAAACCGTCCGAGCAGGACCCGCTGTCGACGATGCTGCTGGTAGAACTGGCGCTGGAAGCCGGTGTGCCGGCGGGCGTGCTCAACGTGGTGCACGGCGGCAAGGACGTGGTGGATGCGCTGTGCACCCACAAAGACATCAAGGCCGTGTCCTTCGTCGGCTCGACCGCAGTCGGCACCCATGTGTACGACTTGGCGGGCAAGCACGGCAAACGCGTGCAGTCGATGATGGGCGCCAAGAACCACGCCGTGGTGCTGCCGGATGCCAACCGCGAGCACACCCTCAACGCCTTGGTCGGTGCCGGTTTCGGCGCGGCAGGCCAGCGCTGCATGGCCACCTCGGTGGTGGTGCTGGTGGGGGCGTCCAAGCAATGGCTGCCGGACCTCAAGGCGCTGGCGCAGCAACTCAAGGTCAACGCCGGCAGTGAAGCCGGCACCGACGTCGGCCCGGTGATTTCCAAGCGTGCCAAGGCGCGCATCCTGGAGCTGATCGAAAGCGGTGTGAAGGAAGGCGCCAAGCTGGAGCTGGACGGCCGTGACATCCAGGTGCCGGGCTACGAGCAAGGCAACTTTGTCGGCCCGACCCTGTTCTCCGGCGTGACCACCGACATGCAGATCTACACCCAGGAAATCTTCGGCCCGGTGCTGGTGGTGATCGAAGTTGCGACCCTCGATGAGGCCATCGCACTGGTCAACGCCAACCCGTTCGGCAATGGCACAGGCCTGTTCACTCAAAGTGGAGCGGCGGCGCGTAAGTTCCAGAGCGAAATCGATGTAGGCCAGGTCGGCATCAACATTCCGATCCCGGTGCCGGTGCCGTTCTTCAGCTTCACCGGTTCCCGTGGCTCCAAACTTGGCGACCTCGGCCCGTACGGCAAGCAAGTGGTGCAGTTCTACACCCAGACCAAGACCGTCACCAGCCGCTGGTTCGACGACGACACGGTCAACGATGGCGTCAACACCACCATCAACCTGCGCTGATTCCGGGAGACGAGCATGAAGATTGCATTTATCGGCCTGGGCAACATGGGCGCGCCCATGGCCCGCAACCTGATCAAGGCCGGCCACGCGCTGAACCTGTTCGACTTGAACCAGACGGTCCTCAAGGAGCTGGCCGAGCTGGGCGGCACTATCAGCGCCTCACCGCGTGACGCAGCCAACGGCGCCGAACTGGTGATCACCATGCTGCCGGCCGCGGCCCATGTGCGCAGCGTCTGGCTGAATGAAGACGGCGTACTCGCCGGCATCGGCAAAGGCGTACCGGCGGTGGATTGCAGCACCATCGACCCGCAAACCGCGCGTGACGTAGCCGCGGCTGCCGCCAAGCAAGGCGTGGTGATGGCGGATGCACCGGTGTCCGGCGGCACCGGCGGCGCCCAGGCCGGGACGTTGACCTTTATGGTCGGCGCCACCGCAGAACTGTTCGCCACCCTGCAACCGGTGCTGGCGCAGATGGGCCGCAACATCGTGCACTGCGGCGACGTGGGTACCGGGCAAATCGCCAAGATCTGCAACAACCTGCTGCTGGGCATCAGCATGGTCGGCGTCAGCGAAGCCATGGCGCTGGGGGATGCGCTGGGCATCGATACCCAGGTGCTGGCGGGAATCATCAACAGCTCGACCGGGCGCTGCTGGAGTTCCGATACCTACAACCCGTGGCCGGGGGTGATCGAAACGGCGCCGTCGTCCCGTGGCTATACCGGCGGGTTTGGTGCCGACCTGATGCTCAAGGATCTGGGGCTGGCGACTGAAGCGGCACGCCAGGCGCACCAACCTGTGATCCTCGGCGCGGTGGCGCAGCAGTTGTACCAATCGATGAGTCAGCGTGGGGAGGGGGGCAAGGACTTCTCGGCAATCATCAACAGCTACCGCAAACCCGAATAAGGTCAACCTGTCGTGAGCGGGGCAAGCCTGCTCACGACAGCGGTTTTGGCTTCAGCAGCAGGTCAGGCGAACACGAAGTACTTACGCACGGTCTCGACCACTTCCCAGGTGCCTTTCATCCCCGGTTCCACCACAAAGATGTCCCCGGCACGCAAGTGAATCGGCTCCAGGCCGTCTGGGGTGATGATGCAGTAGCCTTCCTGGAAGTGGCAGTATTCCCACTTCACGTATTTCACATACCACTTGCCCGGTGTGCAGATCCAGGTGCCCATGATCTTGCTGCCGTCTTCGCTGGTATAGGCGTTGAGGTTGACGGTGTGCGGGTCGCCTTCGAGCTTTTCCCATTTGCACGCGTCCAGGACCGGCAGGGGGTGAGTGTCGCGCAGTACGGTGATGGGCTTGGACATGATGTCTCCGAGGCAGGGAATTCAAAGATGAACCCTACGGCCTCGGGCGTTGCGCCAGTGGTCTGAACTCGACATCGGGATGCCCAGAAGCGCAGCAGAGTCCGATTCCTCTGACACGCTTCTGTTTACTGTGGGAGCGGGCTTGCTCGCGAATGCGGTGGGCCGGTCAACTCAGCCGTAACTGGCCGACTGCATTCGCGAGCAAGCCCGCTCCCACACGGATTACTGCGCCACAGCGACTTTCGTGTTTTTCATCCGCAAGCGATAGGCAATGTAGATCACCCCCACCCACACCGGCATTGCAAACACCGAATTGCGAATCCCCGGGATCGCCAGCATCACGCTGATGATCACCACCATGAATGCCAGGCACAGGTAGTTGGTGTACGGGAACCAGAAGGTCTTGAACGATGGGGTCACGCCTTGCTCGCCCATGGCCTTGCGGAACTTGATGTGGGTGAGGCTGATCAGCGCCCAGTTGATCATCAGCGAGGCAACCACCAGTGCAAACAGCAGCTCCAGCGCGCTGTGCGGTGCCACGTAGTTGACCACCACGCAGAGCATCGTCACCAACGCCGAGACCGCCAGGGCGCGTAGCGGCACGCCTTGCTTGTTCAGCTTCATCAGCGCTTTTGGCGCATCGCCTTGCTCGGCCAGGCCGAACAGCATACGGCTGTTGCAGTACACGCCGCTGTTGTAGACCGACAACGCTGCGGTCAGCACCACGAAGTTGAGGATGTGTGCCGCGGTGTCATTACCGATCAACGAGAAGATCTGCACAAACGGGCTGCCACTGTAGGCATCGCCCGACGCGCCGAGGGTTTGCAACAGTTGGTCCCACGGGTACAGCGACAGCAGCACGGTCAGGGCGCCGACGTAGAAAATCAGGATGCGGTACACCACCTGGTTGATCGCCTTGGGGATCACCTTGCGCGGCTCGCTGGCTTCGGCGGCGGTGATGCCCACCAGCTCCAGGCCACCGAACGAGAACATGATGAACGCCATCGACATCAACAGCCCCATGCCGCCATTCGGGAAGAACCCGCCGTGGTCCCACAGGTTGCTGATGGACGCTTGCGGGCCGCCAAGGCCGCTGAACAGCAGGTAGCAGCCGAGCAGGATCATGCCGATGATCGCCACCACCTTGATGATCGCAAACCAGAACTCGGCCTCACCGAAGAACTTCACGTTCAGGGTATTGATCAGGTTCACGGCCGCAAAGAACACCAGCGCGCTGACCCAGGTCGGAACCTCTGGCCACCAGAACTGGATGTACTTGCCCACCGCCGTCAGTTCGGCCATGCCGACCAGTACGTAGAGCACCCAGTAGTTCCAGCCCGCCAGAAAGCCCGCGTAGCCGCCCCAGTATTTGTGGGCGAAGTGGCTGAAGGAACCGGCCACCGGCTCTTCGACGATCATTTCGCCAAGCTGGCGCATCATCAGGAATGCGATGAAACCGGCGATCGCGTAACCCAGGATCATCGACGGCCCCGCTGACTTGAGCACGCCCGCCGAACCGAGGAACAGCCCCGTACCAATCGCCCCTCCCAAGGCGATCAGCTGAATATGCCGGTTCTTCAGGCCCCGCTTGAGGCCCACCGGGTTAACCATGTCATCCGCCATTCACGTTACCTTCTACTTTTTTCGCGAGGTGGTGCACATCGCACCTGCCCTTGGAACTGCTGAGGGGGCAGATATTACTCTGCGTGACCGCCGAGCGTTATCAACGCGGTCAAAAAATGTGTGAGGGGTTCAGGGCGTCGAACAAGGCTTTGGCGTAACCGGGTAGCTGTTCAAATGAGCGCGCGCTGAGCAGCAGCTGTCGGCAGGCCCATTCTTCGCGCAAGGGTTGAGCCTTGAAGCGGCGCTCCTTCGGCCAACGCTCCAGGGCCGCCTGGGGCACGATGGCGAGCCCGGCGCCGCCTGCGACCATGCGGATAACCCCATCAAAACCTTCCGCGCGGATCCGCGTTTGCAGGCGGAACCCGGCGTGCAACGCCTGTTCTTCCAGATACACCGCCAGCGCGCTGTTGGCGGCGAGGCCCACGTAGTCGTGTTGCAGGCTATCGATGAAGCTGACGTTCCGGCTGGCGAGCGGATGATCCAGCGGCATGATCAACACCAGCGGGTCGTCGCGAAACGCCAGGGTCTGTAAGCCGTGGGTGTCCACTGCGTCGGAAATGATCCCGAGGTCGGCCGTACCCTGGCGCAATGCCTGGGTGATGCGCAGGCTGGGCAATTCCTGAAGGTCGATGTCGAGGTTGGGGTGCTCACGCAGAAAGTCCGCCAGCAGTTCCGGCAGGTATTCGCTGAGGGCGGTGGTGTTGCACAGCAGGCGCACCTGGCCTTTGACGCCGTTGGCGTATTCCGCCAGGTCCTGTTGCAGGTGTTCGGCCTGTTGCAGCAACAGGCGCGCGTGACGGGCCAGAGCCTTGCCGGCGGGCGTGGGGGTGACGCCGCGGCGGCCGCGTTCGAGGAACTCGATGCCCAGTGACGCTTCCATCGCCCGGATGCGTGCACTGGCAGCGGCCAGGGATAAATGGCTGCGGGCGGCGCCGGCGGTGATATTGCCGGTGTCGAGGATGTGCAGGTAGAGGCGCAGGTCGATCAGGTCAAAGTGCATGGTGGGGGTTCTCGAGTGACTGGGCTGGCCTCTTCGCGGGCAAGCCCGCTCCCACACTTGACTGAGTTCCAGCATGAGAATGGGGTCGAATGTGGGAGCGGGCTTGCCCGCGAAAGCGTCATCAGCCTCACGCAAAACAAGAGGCTGTCTCAGTATATGGCGAATTTCCAACCCCGCCTCAACCCGCCACAATCCGGCCATGACTACTGTCCTCACGTTCTACCAAGACATCGGCCCCGCCCTGACCCTGCTGGTATTCGGCACCTTCCTGCTGGCCGGCGCCGTCAAGGGCGTGATCGGCCTGGGCCTGCCCACGGTCGCCATGGGCCTGCTCGGCCTGGCTATGCTCCCGGCGCAGGCTGCGGCGTTGCTGATCATTCCATCGACCGTTACCAACCTCTGGCAGTTGGCATTCGGCGGCCACCTGCGTGCGCTGCTCAAACGCCTGTGGCCGCTGTTGCTGCTGATCTTCCTCGGCACCGGGCTCGGCACGTTGTGGCTGGGCATGGACGGCGGCGGCTGGGTGGTGCACGCCTTGGGCGGCGCGCTGCTGGTGTATGCGTTGAGCGGATTGTGCCTGCCTACATTGAAGGTCAAGCCTGAAACTGAACGCTGGCTTGGCCCGGTGTGTGGCCTGGTCACCGGTATCATCACCTCGGCCACCGGCGTCTTCGTGATTCCGGCGGTGCCGTACCTGCAAGCCCTGGGCTTGAGCCGCGACCAACTGGTGCAGGCGCTGGGGCTGTCGTTCAGCGTATCAACCCTGGCGTTGGCCGCCGGCCTGGCCTGGCGCGGCAGCCTCGGCGGTGGCGAGATCAATGCCTCGCTGCTGGCGCTGGTGCCCGCGCTGCTGGGTATGGGGTTGGGCCAAGTGGTGCGTCAGCGCATCAGCGCGGTGCTGTTCAAGCGCGTGTTTCTTATCGGTATGGCACTGTTGGGCGGCCATCTGCTGATCAACGGTTAACAATCGCCAGGTATTCGTGCATTGCAGTCAAATGTATTTTGCCGCGCCACCGCTTATTCCGAGGGGCTGAGGTCGATAGTCTGCGTCCAGACATTTCAACTTCTGGAGACCCTCCCATGAAAAAAGTACTCCTGCTCAACGGCGGCAAAAAGTTCGCCCACTCCGATGGCCGCTACAACAACACCCTGCATGACGCCGCCGTGGCCGTGCTGGACCGTGGCGGTATCGACGTCAAGGTCACCCATATCGATGAAGGCTACGACGTGGCCGAAGAAGTCGCGAAATTCCTCTGGGCCGACGTAATCATCTACCAGATGCCCGGCTGGTGGATGGGCGCACCGTGGATCGTCAAGAAATACATCGACGAGGTCTTCACCGAAGGCCACGGCAGCCTGTACGCCAGCGATGGCCGCACCCGCTCCGACGCGTCGCAGAAATACGGCAGCGGCGGCCTGATCCAGGGCAAGCAATACATGCTGTCGCTGACCTGGAACGCACCGCAGCAAGCCTTCGACGACCCGAGCGACTTTTTCGAAGCCAAGGGCGTGGACGCGGTCTACTTCCCGTTCCACAAGGCCAACCAATTCCTTGGCATGACCGGCCTGCCGACCTTCCTCTGTGTGGACGTGATGAAACGCCCGGCCATCGACGCCGACGTGGCGCGCTACGAGCAGCATCTGGCGCAGGTGTTCAACCTCTCGGTGTAAGCTGCGGCTAACCGATTACGAGGACAGCCAGTGAAAGCCCGATCCGACGAGCTACAAATCTTCGTCAGCGTGATTGAGTGCGGCTCGATTTCCGCCGCGGCGGAGCAGGTCGGGCAGACGCCGTCGGCGGTCAGCCGCACCTTGTCGCGCCTGGAGGCCAAGCTCGACACCACGCTGATCAACCGCACCACGCGACGCATGGACCTGACCGAAGAGGGCAAGTACTTCTTCGAGCAGGCCAAGCTGATCCTGGCGCAGATGGATGAGCTGGAAGAACGCCTGTCGTCGCGCCAGAAGCACCCGGCCGGGCGCCTGCGTATCAATGCGGCCGTGCCGTTCATGCTGCACGGGATCGTGCCGTACATCGCCGAATTTCGCCGCCTGTACCCGCAGATCCAGCTGGAGCTGAACAGCGATGACTTGATCATCGACCTGCTGGAGCAAAGCACCGACATCGCGATCCGCATCGGTACGCTGGCCGACTCCACCCTGCATGCCCGCGCCTTGGGCTGCACGCCACTGCATATCCTCGCCAGCCCTGCCTATATCGAGCAGTTCGGCACGCCGACCACGGTAGCTGAGCTGGCCGACCACACCTTGCTTGGCTTCACCCAGACTGAAACCCTCAACCACTGGCCACTGCGCCATCTGGAAGGCGACCGCTGGCTGATCCAGCCGGGCATTGCCGCGTCCAGCGGTGAGACCCTGCGCCAGCTGGCGCTGGAAGGGCAGGGCATTTGCTGCCTGTCGAACTTCATGACCAGCGCCGACATCGACGCCGGGCGCCTGGTGCCGGTGCTGGAGGCGTTCAACAGCGGCTATCGCCAGCCGATTCATGCGGTGTTCTATCGCAACTCGCAGTTGGCGCTGCGCATCCAGTGTTTCCTCGACTTTATCCAGGCCAAGCTGGCGCGGTATGCCTGCTAGCGGTTGGCTTGGGACCGCGGTGCGGCCTTTCGCGGGCAAGCCCGCTCCCACACTTGACGGCATTCCAAGGTTCAAACGCGGTCAAGTGTGGGAGCTGGCTTGCCTGCGAAAGGCCCGACACGGTCCGCCAGACTAGCCCCACCCCCCGGCAATTGCGTACCATCGCCCGCCTTATTCCCGCCTTACCCTGGTACTTCATGAACCTCACCCGTCTGCGCGCCGATGCCCTGGCCGGCCTCACCACGTCTTTCGCGCTGCTGCCCGAATGCATCGCCTTTGCCCTGGTGGCCCATCTCAACCCGCTGATGGGGCTCTACGGCGCCTTTATCATCTGCACGCTCACGGCGCTGTTCGGCGGTCGTCCCGGCATGGTCTCGGGTGCGGCAGGGTCGATGGCGGTGGTGATCGTCGCGCTGGTGGTGCAACACGGCGTGGAGTACCTGCTGGCCACGGTGCTGCTGGGCGGGTTGATCATGATCGCCTTTGGCCTGTTGCGCCTGGGCAAGCTGGTGCGCATGGTGCCGCACCCGGTGATGCTGGGGTTCGTCAACGGCCTGGCGATCATCATTGCATTGGCGCAACTGGAGCATTTCAAGAGCGGTGAACACTGGCTCAACGGCACGCCGCTGTACGTGATGATCGGCCTGGTGCTGGTGACCATGGCCATCGTCTACCTGCTGCCGCGCATCACCCGCGCAGTGCCGCCGGCGCTGGTGGCGATCCTCGGCGTGGGCCTGGCGGTGTACCTGCTCGGCCTGCCGACCCGCACCCTGGGCGATATGGCCCACATCGCCGGCGGCCTGCCGACGTTTGCGCTGCCGCAGGTCCCCTGGACCCAGGAAACCCTCGGCATCATCGCGCCGTACGCGTTCCTGATGGCCATGGTCGGCCTGCTGGAAACCCTGCTCACCCTTAACCTCACCGACGAAATCACCGAGACCCGTGGCTACCCCGATCGCGAAAGCGTGGCTCTGGGCGCGGCGAATATGGTCTCGGGCGTGTTTGGCGGCATGGGGGGTTGCGCGATGATCGGGCAAACCGTGATCAACCTCAGCTCCGGCGGGCGCGGGCGTTTTTCCGGGGTGTTTGCCGGGGTGATGATCCTGTTGTTTATCCTGTTCCTGTCGCCGTTTATCGAGCGCATTCCGCTGGCGGCGCTGGTCGGGGTGATGTTCGTGGTGTCCCAGCAGACCTTCGCCTGGGCGTCCTTGCGGGTGATCAACAAGGTGCCGCTCAACGATGTGCTGGTGATCCTGGCAGTGACGGTGATCACCGTGTTCACCGACCTGGCCACCGCCGTGCTGTGCGGGATCGTGATTGCGGCGCTGAACTTCGCCTGGCAACAGGCCCGCGAGTTGTACGCCGATACGCATCTGGAGGCCGATGGCAGCAAGCTCTATCGGGTGCACGGCACCTTGTTCTTCGCCTCGACCACGCCGTTCTTGAACCAGTTCGACCCGGCGGGCGACCCCGCGCAGGTGACGCTGGATTGCCGGCACCTGAGCTTTGTCGATTATTCAGCGATTGCCGCGCTGATGACCTTGCGCGAGCGGTATGCCAAGGCCGGCAAGCACCTGCGGGTGCTGCATTTGTCGGAGCGCTGCAAGAAGCTGCTCAAGCGCGCCAAGGTGCATCACGACTGATGGTGGAACCTTGTGGCGAGGGAGCTTATTCCTACAGGGTCATGGTCCGACCAGGTTTTCCAGTTCCTGGGCGCGGGTCTGGGTCATGTCCAGTACGCAGCCGGAGCCGTTGACCTGATCGATGCTGCCTCCGGTGGCTGAGCCGGCGAAGGCGCAATTGGCATCGCGGTATTTTATCCACAGGCGCTGCACGTCTTGCAGTTGCTGTTTGCGTGCGCCTTCCTGGGCGGCGAGGGCGGTCTTGTAGGCCGCGTTCAGGCGCTTGTCCTGCACCTTGGTTTCCTTGGCGTTGCAATTGACCATGTCGGCGGTGGTGTTGGCGCCGTCCATGCATTTTTGCAACGCCGCGTTTTCGGCAGCCGAGGCCGCGCCGCACAGGACGAGGAGCAGGGCGCCGGTGGCTAGGGATGTACGAGTCATGGTCGTGTTTCCTGAGCGTGAGTGATTGCGCATTGTAGGACTCGACGACGACGCTTGAGTTTCCGACATCCTCTGATCTTCATGTAAGAACACCCCCCGAATTTTCATCCACAGCTGTCGGGCATATCCCCAGGCGACAGTGCTTGTCTGTGGGCGAAAATTACTTTCATAAAAATTGAAAACACTCATCGGTAATGATTTATGACTTTCACAACCTATTCGACGTGACCCTTTCCGAGGAGTACCGCATGGCCGCATTACCGGGCTTGGGGCTATTGGCATACGCTGCCATCGCCATCATCGCTTTGATCGTGCTGATTGCACGCTACCGACTCAACCCGTTTATCGTCATCACCCTGGTGTCAATCGGCCTGGCGCTGCTGGCCGGGATGCCGGCGGACACCATCATGGGGTCGTATGAAGCGGGCGTCGGCAAGACCCTGGGGCATATCGCCCTGGTCGTGGCGCTGGGCACCATGCTCGGCAAGATGATGGCCGAGTCCGGCGGCGCCGAGCAGGTGGCGCGTACCCTGATCAATCGGTTCGGCGAGCGCAACGCGCATTGGGCGATGGTCTGCATCGCGTTCCTGGTGGGGCTGCCGCTGTTTTTCGAGGTCGGTTTTGTGTTGCTGGTGCCGATCGCCTTTACCGTGGCGCGACGCGTGGGCGTGTCGATCCTGATGGTCGGTTTGCCGATGGTCGCCGGTTTGTCGGTGGTGCATGCCTTGGTGCCACCGCACCCGGCGGCGATGATGGCGGTGCTGGCGTATAACGCGTCGGTGGGGCAGACCGTGCTGTATGCGATTTTGATCGGTATTCCCACGGCGATCATCGCCGGCCCCGTGTACGCCAAATTCATCGTGCCGCGCATTCACCTGCCGGCGCAAAACCCGCTGGAACGCCAGTTCATCGACCGCGAGCCGCGTACCCGCCTGCCCAGTTTTGCGCTGACCATGGGCACGATCCTGTTGCCGGTGGTGCTGATGATGATCGGTGGTTGGGCCAACGTGATCTCTACGCCGGGCAGCGGTTTCAACCAGTTCCTGCTGTTTATCGGCAACTCGGTGATTGCGCTGCTGCTGGCGACCTTGGTGAGTTTCTGGACCTTGGGCATCGCCCAGGGGTTTAACCGCGAGTCGATCCTCAAGTTCACCAACGAATGCCTGGCGCCGACGGCGAGCATCACCTTGCTGGTGGGCGCGGGCGGCGGCTTGAACCGCATCCTGGTGGATGCGGGCGTGACCAATGAAATCCTGGGGCTGGCCCACGCGTTTCAGCTGTCGCCGCTGGTGATGGGCTGGCTGTTCGCGGCGTTGATGCGCATCGCCACCGGCTCGGCGACGGTCGCCATGACTACCGCTTCCGGCGTGGTGGCGCCGGTGGCCATGGGTCTGGGTTATCCACACCCGGAATTGCTGGTGTTGGCCACTGGTGCGGGTTCGGTGATCTTTTCCCACGTCAATGACGGCGGCTTCTGGCTGATCAAGGAATACTTCAATATGACGGTAATCCAGACCTTCAAGACCTGGACCGTGCTGGAGACCTTGATTTCAGTGGTCGCCTTCGGTCTCACCTATGGTCTGTCCTGCCTTCTGTAACCCGGAGATTCCATGGACATCCTCTACCAGATCCGTGCCCGCCAGGATTCCTTCAGCGCCGGTGAAGGGCGTATCGCCAGGCTGCTGCTCGACGACGTGGGGTTTGCCGCGTCGGCCAGCCTGGAAGCGTTGTCCCAGCGGGCCGAGGTCAGCACGGCCACACTGTCGCGGTTTGCGCGCAGCGTGGGCTGTCGCGATTTGCGTGACCTGCGCCTGCAATTGGCCCAGGCCAGTGGGGTGGGCAGCCGTTTTCTGGACCCGGCGGGCAAGCCTGAGCAGTCGGCGTTTCATCGGCAGATTCTTGGCGACATCGAGGCGACCTTGCGCCAGCACTTGTCGGGGTTCAACCAGGCAGGGTTTGCCGATGCGGTCAGCCTGCTGGGCAAGGCACGGATGGTCCACGCGTTTGGCATGGGCGGCCCGTCGAGCCTGTGCAGCGACGAATTGCAGGTGCGCCTGGTGCGCCTCGGCTATCCGATTGCCGCCTGCCATGACCCGGTGATGATGCGGGTCACGGCGGCAACCCTGGGCTCGGATCACGCGTTGATTGTGTGTTCCTTGACCGGCCGCACGCCTGAGCTGCTGGACGTGGTGGCACTGGCGCGCAATTACGATGCACGCGTCATCGCCATCACCTTGGCCGACTCACCCTTGGCGCAGTTGGCGGATGTCCTGCTGCCGCTGCAACCGGCCGAGACCAGTTTTATCTACAAACCGACGGCGGCGCGCTACGGCATGCTGCTGGCCATCGACCTGCTCGCCACCGAGCTGGCACTGGCCCAGCCGGACGACAACCGCGAGCGCCTGCGCCGCATCAAGCTGGCCCTCGACGAATACCGCGGCGGCCCCGACAGCCTGCCGCTTGGAGACTGATATGAAGTACGACACGCTGATTCGCCAGGCGCTGATCATCGATGGCAGCAACACCCCCGGGTACATCGCCGATGTGGGACTGTGGGAGGGGCGCATCGCGGCGATCGGTGATTTGTCGCAGGCAACGGCCACGGATCAGATCGACGCCACGGGGCGCGTGCTGGCGCCGGGGTTTATCGACGTGCACACCCACGACGACACCATGGTGATCCGCCAGCCGCAGATGCTGCCCAAGCTGAGCCAGGGGGTGACCACGGTAATTGTCGGCAACTGTGGCATCAGCGCCTCGCCAGTGAGTTTGCGCAGTGACCCACCGGACCCGATGAATTTGCTGGGCACGCGTGAGGCGTTCACTTATCCACGGTTTGCCGATTACCGTGCGGCCGTGGAAAGTGCCCATCCAGCGGTCAACGTCGCGGCGTTGATCGGCCACACGGCGTTGCGCAGCAACCATATGGACGATCTGTATCGCACCGCCACGCCGGACGAAATCACCGCCATGCGCGAGCAATTGCAAGACAGCCTCGCGGCCGGCGCCCTCGGTTTATCCACAGGCCTGGCCTACGCCAGTGCGTTTAGCGCCGAGACCGATGAAGTGCTGCAACTGAGTGAAGAACTGACGGCGTTCGGCGCGGTGTACACCACCCATTTGCGCAGTGAATTCGAGCCGGTACTGGAGGCCATGGACGAGGCGTTCCTGATCGGCCGGCACGCCAAGGTTCCGGTGATCATTTCTCACCTCAAATGTGCCGGAGCGGGTAATTGGGGGCGCAGTCCGCAGCTGTTGGCCGCGCTGGAGTCGGCGGCGAAAACCCACCCGGTGGGCTGTGATTGTTACCCCTATGCGGCGAGTTCTTCGACCCTGGATCTGAAGCAAGTCACCGACGCGTTTCGTATCACCATCACGTGGTCGACGCCGCACCCCGAGTTGGGCGGGCGTGATTTGCAGGACATCGCCGCCGAGTGGGACGTTTCGCTGATGGATGCTGCACGTCGCCTGCAACCGGCGGGGGCGGTGTACTACGGGATGGACGAGGCGGATGTGCGCCGCATCCTCGCGCATCCATTGTCCATGGTGGGCTCGGATGGGTTGCCGGAAGACCCGTTCCCCCACCCACGGTTGTGGGGCGCGTTTGCGCGGGTGCTCGGGCATTTCAGCCGGGATGTGGGGCTGTTCCCGCTGCACACGGCGGTGCACAAGATGACCGGCTTGTCGGCGGCGCGGTTTGGCTTGGCCGAGCGTGGCGAAATTCGCCAAGGGCACTGGGCCGACCTGGTGCTGTTCGACCCGTTGCGCGTGCGTGATGTGGCCGATTTCAAGGACCCGCAACGGGCGGCGCAGGGCATTGACGGGGTGTGGGTCAACGGCGTGTTGAGTTACTGCGAGGGGCAGGCGAATGGCCAACACGCCGGCCGGTTCCTGGCGCGCAATGGCGATTTGCGTTGTGGTTTTTCGTCTTTATAGTGGGGGCTTTTCATACACGGAGCGGTTGCCATGCACTTAGGAAAAGTCATCCCCATTTTGCGGATTTTCGACGAGGCCAAGGCGTTGGAGTTCTACGTCGAGTTCCTGGGGTTCAAGGTGGATTGGCAGCATCGTTTCGAGGCGAATTTTCCGCTGTATCTGCAAGTGTCACTGGGGGAATGTGTGTTGCACCTGACCGAGCATCATGGTGACGCCTCGCCGGGCGCAGCGGTGCGAATTCAGGCACAAGGCGTGGACGCCTATCAGCAGCAGTTGCAGGGCAAGGACTATCGCTATGCCAAGCCTGAGGTTGAGCCAACACCGTGGGGTTCGCGGGAGATGAGCATCAAGGACCCGTTTGGGAATCGGGTGGTGTTTGTTGAGGAAGGTGAGGGCTGAGGGGAAATCGCAGGCAATAAAAAACCGCCTTAGTAGGGCGGTTTTTTTGCAACCCCCGTTAGTGACCGGGGCTGCGGCTTCACTGGAAGCGCTGACCTGCAACGCGGATAGTAATGCCGGTTTTTGTATCACGCAAGGTTTGACGGTGGTCGGCAATATTTTTGCTAGTTGTCATATTTTTTTGTAAGCCTGACCGAAAAAAATTGCAATAAATCAGCTGCTTTTTATTGAGGGATTGTTGTGACCTGCCACACCTTTTACCAAAATGTTGGTTAGTATCACCTCCGTTCCAAGTATGTCGTTTTGTAGGTGGCTGGGTGTGCGCGCGGAATTATGGACCGCCCGCCACGGGCTAGTAATCCGTGCCGGATTCATGCGGGAGGAACCAAAGCCCGGCTGCCTCATTGGAAGCGCTGACCTGCTTCCGAAGGCTCACGTGTTCCGGTAAGTGCGCTGGAGGTAAGGCCCAACTCACGGAGGGCCGAGTATGTCTAAGTTCGCACGACGTACGTGGAACCTCGTAGTGAACTGCCTGCGTGCTTATCACGTCTGGAAGTTCCTGCGGGACAGCTTCGATGACCGTTAAGGTCTGAGAAGTGGAGCCGCCTCGGTTCAGGCCGAGGCGGCTTTTTGGTTTCCTACACCCGGAAATGGCTGACCATCTGCTGCAACTGGCTACCCAAACGCGCCAATTCAACACTCGATTTCGCCGTCTCGTCACTCGCCGTAGCCGTCTGTTCCGAGACATCACGCACGTTCACGATACTGCGGCTGATCTCTTCTGCCACGGCACTCTGCTGCTCGGCGGCGGCGGCAATCTGTTGGTTCATCGACTGGATGTTCGACACCGTGCGGGTGATGTTTTCCAGGGACACACCGGCCTTGCGCGTCAGCTCGACGCTGCTGTCGGTGAGGCTGCGGCTGTTGTTCATCACATTGGCCACTTGCTGGGTGCCGTTCTGCAAACCGGCGACCAGGCCTTCGATTTCCTCGGTGGATTTCTGTGTGCGCTGGGCCAGGCCCCGCACTTCATCGGCGACCACGGCAAACCCACGACCGGCTTCACCGGCACGCGCGGCTTCAATCGCGGCGTTGAGTGCCAGCAGGTTGGTCTGCTCGGCCACGGCCTTGATCACGTCCATCACGCTGCCGATCTTGTTGCTCTCTTGTTGCAGGTGCGCCATGGCGTCGGTGGAACGTGCCACTTCGGCGGCCAGGCGCTCGATCTGGGCGATCGCTTCACCCACCACCTTGTCGCCTTCGCGGGCTTGGCCGTCGGCGTCGGAGGCAGCTTGGGAGGCTTGTTCAGCGTTGCGCGCGACTTCCTGCACGGTGGCGGTCATTTCATGCATTGCGGTGGCAACCTGATCGGTCTCGATCTTCTGGCTGTTCACCCCGGCGCTGGTTTGTTCGGTCACGGCCGACAGTTCTTCGGCGGCGCTGGCGATTTGTGTCACACCGTCGCGGATACCGCTGATCAGCTCGCGCAGGGTCGTGCCCATGCGCTGGATGCCTTGTTGCAGCACGCCCAGTTCGTCGCGGCGGGTGACCTGGATGTTGTGGCTCAAGTCGCCGGAAGCGATGCGCTCGACCACGGCCAGGGTTTCCTGCAGTGGGCGGGTGATCTGGCGGGTGATGACCAGTGCGGCGATAACACCGACCAGCAGGGCCAGCAAGGTGCTGATCAATTGCAGGCTGCGGGCCTGGGCGCTTTCGGCGTCGCGGCGCTCAAGCTGGATGTCGTAGAGCTTGTCGCTGATGGTGACGATGTCGGCACCTTGGGTGGTCATTTCTGCGCGAGCGCTGACGATGTTGGCGTTGGCAGCCTTGTAGCTTTGTACGGCGGAGCGGTAGGCGCCGAGGGCGGTTTCAAGCGAAGCCAGTGCGGTTTGCTGTTCGGAACCAAAGACGGCGCTGAGCTTTTTCAAGCCACTGATGGCTTTTTCGATTTGTGCGGCGGCGCGGGCTTCGGTTTCGGCGTTGACGTTGCCGGTGTAGCCACGCACTTCATAACGGGCGAGCTGGAACTCTTCCTTGGCCTGGGTCAGTGCCTGGTACTGGACGAAACGCTCCGGACTGTCGGCCATCTGCTGCACGCTGGTGTCCAGGGCATTGATCTGGGCGTTGGCGATGTCGGCCTTGTCACCCATGACCTGGCGCGCGGCGTTGCCGTTACGGTAGGCCTCGCGCATTTTGTTCAAGGATTGCTGGTAGGCGGTGATGACGCTTTTCTGCTCGTTGAGCAGCTTGAGGTTATCCGGGCTCTTGAAGCTGTCCAGCAGCTTTTGTTGCTGGGCAGCGAAAGCGTCCAGGTTGGTCTGTACGGTTTGTGCCACGGCTTCGTCACCGTTGGCCAGCATGTATTGCAGGCGCACGATGCGCAGCTTGGTCAGCGAGGCATTGAGCTGGGTGATATCGCTCATCCAGTTGCTGCGGTCGATCAGGCCGCCCAGGCTGGTCCAGCCGGTCAGGGCCAGGATCGAAGTAAGGACCAGTACCAGGCCGAAGCCCAGGCCGAGTTTGAGGTTGACGCTGATGTTACCGAACCAGCTGTTCATCGAATGCTCCGCAAGAGTGATGTCTGTTTGCTGGTTGATGTTGTTGTTTGAGCCAGCCGAGGTGTAGCGGGTTATCGGCGGCAAAACCTGAATCTGAAATGCTATTTCGGCTCATCGACGCAGGGCGCCGATGAGTGGTTGCGGGAGAATTGGGTTACTGGCTCGTGGGGTTTAGCCGACGTGATTCAGGCCAACACCTCTGGGCGGAGGGGTTTTGAGCATATCGACCAGTTGCGATAAATAGAAAAAGCGCTGATGACGCTGTTCTGGCCAGCGCTCGATGAGGAACTGGCCCTTGTCGTTGATTTGAATGGGGGTGCTGACAATCTCATTGCCACGGGACATGTGCACAAGGTTGATCTCGGTGGAGGTTCGGCGCTCGACGATGAAATGCCCGGGTGTTGTGAGTCTGCTGCGGTCCGGCGGCGCCGGCACGCTTGGCACTTTTCGCCCAGGAATACCGACGTAGAGCGTGAAGTCACTGCGCAACGCCACGCCCTTACCTTCCTCGAACGATTCCCACGCCCCCTGGTGCAACGGCCTGGCCAGTTCCGGGGCGCTGTCGCGCACATGCAGGCTGACGGCATCCTGCAGCGTGGCGAGGCCCGGCACGCCCAGGTGCGTATCAGTGTGGGTGCTGCCCACGAACGCGACCCACTTGTGCGGCCCTTGGGCGAGTTGGTCGGCCTTGATCACCTCGTTGGCGAAGTAGCTGAACATTTGGAGGCGCGGCAAATCGCCATTCAGACCTTTGATGTAATAGGTGGCCGTGCAGTCCAGCGCTCGTATGCGTATCCCGTATTTATTGGCTTTCTTGACCAGGTGAGTGTAGGTGTCCGTGCCCTCGTAAAGGGGCATCTGGCCTCGGTCCAACTGCCGGAGGTAGTTCTCCAGGATCGACGGCATCTTCGAGGTGCGGTAGTAGGTTTCCAGGGCTTCCTGATGCAGATCGGTCAACAAATGCTCGAGGTACAGCGTCTTGACCCCCAGCTTTTTCAGGTGCTTGAAGTATTGGATCAGCAGGCGCTTGCTGGATTGCGCGGTATGGGCCTCGCCGATGACCAGCCCATTGCGCTGTTTGAACAGCCGTTCAAACAATACGCTCTCGTCTCTTGCGCTGGTCAGCTCGCCCAAGGCTCTGCGTTGGGGCAAGGTGAGGTCGGCGAAATGCGCTTTGGCAGTGGCGTACAGGCGCTGGCGGGTCTCGATGAAGGTGTTCATTGCCCCGGCATTCTCTGGCTGGGCGTGGGAGTAACGCGAGTCCAGGCCACGCCGCTCCAGGCGCATCTGGTCGATGTTCGCGCGCATCGGCGCCGGGATGTCGAACGCCGCGTAATGAGAGACGGTGCCCGATGCTGGCGTGAGGCTGCTCGGTGCGCGCAGTGCCCCATGGGTTGTTGCAATGGATAGGGCGTAGTCACCTCGGGACTGGGCGCTGCTGTGTGTGTCGGGCCACAGGCCGGTCGGCTCCCCAGGCGCCACGTCGTGAACGCGCAGCGCTGGCGCCTGTTGCAACTCCGCCAGCCCGGCAATGCGCTCGTAACTGCCCAGGCGGTTGGTCTCGACCAACGCCAGCCAACCTTCGTCCGGGTTGTGTTTCAGGTTGAGCTCGATAGCGGTGTGAGAGTAGAAATTGCGCAGCTTGCTGCTGCGCGGCACAAAACGCGCGCCTTCGCCCAGGGCCAGCACGTGGCCCATATGGTATGAAACTGCAGCGTCCAGGCCGTCGATGGCGATGTTCAGGCGCTGGGTTTCGAGCAGCAGCTTGCGGTACGTGAACGGCGCATCCGCTGCGAACCCCAAGGCCTCGTCCACCTGCGCCAGATGCCGCTCGATCTGTTGCAGGGCGTGGGCTTTGTTGCCGTTGAGCTGGTTGTTGAGGACTTTCAACTTGCGATGGAACAGGTCGCGGGGCAGGTTCTCGATGTACACCCGCTTGAGTCCCTGTTCCGCCAGGCCTGGCAGTTGTTCGATCAACAGCTGTTTACTGGCGATGGAGTTGTCGACGGCTCCGATAATCAAGCGCTTGTTGCGGCTGAACAGCCTCTTGAGAATGTCGCTGTGGGCTGCGTTGCTCGCCAGTGCGGGCAGTGCGCTTTTCGGCGCCGGGGCCGGTAACGCCTGGTAGAACGCGTCGGCGTCTTCGCTCAAGCGTGCGACGTTTTGTTCATAGGCCGTGCGCAGTGGTTGCGCTTCGATAAACGCGTTGCCTTGGGCAGCCGCCGCGTCCTGCCCCCGGCTTTGCATGTGTGTTTGGAAGCCTGAGTCGAGCAGGGTGCGGAAGGTCTTGGCCTGATCGGGCGCTACGTCGAAGGCCTCCAACGGGCTGCTTTCATCCGCCAGCAGCTTTTCGTATTGCTTGCGCCCACCCCCGGGGACGCTGAAGCGCACCCACTGCCCATCACTGTTCTGGCTGACCAGGCGTGCGGTCGAATGGAGCTGGCCGGTCAGCGGGTCGTGGCGATACAGCAAGTAACGGCCCAAGGCGTCGGGAGTCTGCGATACCCACAGTGGCTGCCCATCAAACAGGATGGATTGCATGCCTTCGGGGTTGATCGCATCCAGTTGCTTGAGCGGCGCACTGCCGACGGCGTGTGAACTGGTCTGGATGACGGCACGCAGAGGTTTGAAGCTGCTTTTGAGCAGTGGGCGCAAATCGAACAGCACGGCCCCCATAGCATTGGCCAGGAAGCCGACGTAGTGCTCAATCGCGGCTGCCCTGTCGTTCTGGTGATAGGCGTTGAGGGCCAGCATGGCGTCCTTGAATGCCAGCAGGCCGCCCAAGGTCAAGCTCAGCAAGGGGAATGGCATCGTTGCAATGGCCGTTACCCACTCGATACAGGTCCACAGGATGCCGGTAATCATTTGGGTGCGATTGATCGTTGTGCCGTGCACGTCATCGATGGTGCGCTGCAAGCTCATGTTGTATAGCTCGTGGCGCAGATCGAGCAGCGGCGTGACGCGGCTTATCGAGTCGTGCCGAGCCGGGCTTGGGGTGGTGCGGTCGATGTCATCCGGCAGGCCGTTGCGGGCATTCTCCAGAAACAGGTGCACTCTGCGCATCGACGGCAACGACACGCGAGAGCACCAATAGCCGGGCATGCCCTCGACTTTTTTCAGCAGGTAGTTGAACAGCTTCGCTTCGCGAAAGTTGACGCCGTCCGGAGCGTTGGGGGTGTACAGCAACACGGGATAGTCGGCGTGGCTGAACAGGTAGTTGCCCATCACCCAATCACCGTCGATAAACAAGCGGTGGACTTTGTAGGTATTGCGCGTGGTGCTGCGGGTATCCGACAAGCTGTCGATGGCCTGGTTGAGCCAGCTCAGGTCGACACTGGTGATATGCCCCTTGAGTCGGGCCTCCAGCGCGGCACTCTGCATCTGCAATTGGTGAATCGCCAGCACCGCACTGCGTCGTTCGTGATAACCGGGGCTGTCGCTGGATTGCAGGCGCTGGCGCACTTCATTGATATAGTGTTCTCCGACCCATACGCCGGTGACCGAGCGGGCAACGTTCTGTGCAGTCAGCGGGCTCAGGTCTACGCCCCTGGGGCCGCGAAAGACCGCGGATCTGGAAAACTTCTCGTCGAGAAAGCCGATGCCGTCTGCATAACCGTCGCGGTACAGGGTGGTGTAGGACAGTGGTGTTGGCGGCGCACCGAGCAATGTCCGTGGCGAGTAGGCGAAGACGCTGTCCGGGTCGACGTCATTTTTGGAGCGTCCCAGCAGTCTGTTCAGGCTGAGCCTGGCTTTATCGCGCAAATAGCTGTCGAAGCTCGGGAAATTGGCTTCGGCATCGGGTCTGGCATTGTAGGTGCGCAGGGCACCCTCGATGTTATCCGCCAGGGTGATCAGCCGGGTTCTGTCTGCCAGGGAGGCGTTACGAAACCAGGCTGGTGAGCTGAAACTGTAATCATCCAGTTGCAGCGCCAGGCGGTGTGCGGCCATCGCGTCCAGGCAATCGGCGTGGCTGCAGGGTTTGCCGAAGGTCACCTCGCGGTGTTCTTCGGCATCGGGGCGCAGGCTGATCGCCTGGATGAAGGTGCTCATTTTCGGGCGGAAGCGCAGCGGCACTTGTTGCAGTACGTAATTGCTCATCGTGTTGGGTTGATCCAGCCAACCGATGATATGGGTCTGGCATTCGCGCAGGCTGCTGAAGGCGAAGAACTGTTGTGCGCTGGGGGCGTCAGGGGTGCACAGCAATAGGCGTTTGACCTGGCCGTGAGCATCATCTTCGCGCAGCAGCCACAGGTCTCGCAGTTGAGCGCCGTGCAGCAGCACGGTTTGTGCGCAGAGCTGCGGGCGGGGATTTTCGCGCAGGTCTGCAAACAGCTGCACATCGTCCGGACTGAGGTGGCCTTGCAGTTGGGCAATGTAGGCCAAGGCGACCAGGCGCTGATCGAAAAACGTGCGGGCCGCCTGTTTGATCTGCGGCGTGCCCAGCACGGTTTTTTGTGTGTCGGCAAAGTCCAGGCGTGGTTGCAGGTCTTGCAGCAGGGGGATCAGCACTTGCGGGGTGAGTCGGGCATAAGCCATATCGAGCGGGGCGCCGGCGTAGCTCAAGGTGCTGTGTTCAAGGAAGGCTGAGCCCGGCGCACTGTCGCCGGTGTGCAGGCCGCGCAAGGCCAGTTCCACCAGTGAACGCTGCTGCTCGTAGGTGCCGACCGGCGGCACTGTGCGCCGGGTTGTGATGCGCAGCAGATCCGGGTCGAGGTCGTGGATGTCCAGTTCATCGGCCAGTTTCTCGGCCCATTGGTGCCGGGCGAGGGCCTGGGGCGTTGCCGCCGGGCCGAACAGATTCATGAACGCCTCGCGCGCCTGGTTGTAGTTGCGCAGGTGTTGGTCGAGGGTGTCGCGAAGCGGCTTGCTGGCGCTGCGGTACCAGTCGGGCAGGGCGTAGAACAGGTCGCGCTCAAGCAGTCGCTGTGCGCGAAAGTCCAGGCGCAACGTCAGGTCGGGCAACGCGGCTTGGATGGCGTTGTCGAGGTGCTCCTTGATGTGTGTGGCGTCTGCATGGCTCAGGGCGTAATTGATGTCCTGTTCACGTTTGTCGAGCAGGGCTTGGTAGACGTGTTCGAACAGCGGTTTGTCCTGGATCGGAAGTAAGGTCAGTGGCCATATATCAACGGTATCCAGGTGTTGGTAGCGCACAGGCAGGTGACGATTGAACTCAGCCCGCCCGGTGGCGAGCGCCATCGCAGATTGCAGGCCTTGGTCCAGGTCGTGCAGTGAGTCGAAGGCTTCCAGACCCCGCGCGGGCGTGAACAACAAGACCGGCCCCACGGGGTGCGCTGCTGGCAGGCTGTCGACGACGGGGTTGGCCTGGCGCGTCAGCACAAACGCACCGGCGAACGTGACGGTCTGTTCCTGGTAGGTGAAGGCCAGGGCGTACATGCCGGGGCGGAAGGTTGGCCCCAGCGAGCAGTTTTCCAGCATCCGCTGGTCGGCGGGGGACAGCAGGTTGTCACTGACGTTGAGCCGGGTTTCCAGTTCCAGCGCGTTGATGCCGGCGGTGAAGGTCAGATAAGTCTTACGGCTCTGCCCTGCGACGGCGCTGGTTTCATCCAGCGCCTTGAGGCGGCTGTTCAGGTCCGGTGGGATCACATCCTGATACAGGGCACGCGCCTGGCTCATAAACGTAGCGTTGATACGCTTGAGGTCGGTGTTGAGCTGTTGCAGCGTGGCGTACTCCGCCGGCAAGGTAACGGGGCGTTTGCTCTGGCTGCGCAGGGTGGGGTCAATCTCCAGCAAGTGGGCGTGAATCTGATCAAGCGTGGGCGCGGCATCGCGGGTATTCGGCGTACTCATTGGCACAACCCCTGAGGTGGTGAGTGGAATCACCAGCATGGGCAGCGCAGGGGCGTGTTCGGCAGTAGATAGGTATGTCGGTGCGCTCATCAAGGCACGGTGTTGTGTGCTAGTCTGCTGGCCCTTTTAGTTTTGGGTGACAAGGAACACGCGGCTTTTGTGCGGCGTTTTCAGTGTTGTCCTACAGCGGAGCACCTTCATGTCCGAAGTTAATCTGTCCACCGACGAAACCCGCGTCAGCTACGGTATTGGCCGTCAACTGGGCGACCAACTGCGCGACAACCCGCCACCGGGTGTGAGCCTGGACGCCATCCTGGCTGGCCTGACCGACGCTTTCGCCGGCAAGCCAAGCCGTGTTGATCAAGAGCAAATGGCTGCCAGCTTCAAGGTTATCCGCGAAATCATGCAAGCCGAAGCGGCTGCCAAGGCCGAAGCGGCTGCTGGCGAAGGCCTGGCTTTCCTGGCTGAGAACGCCAAGCGTGATGGCATCACCACCCTGGCTTCCGGCCTGCAATTTGAAGTGCTGACTGCCGGTGAAGGCGCCAAGCCAACCCGTGAAGACCAGGTACGTACCCACTACCACGGCACCCTGATCGACGGCACTGTGTTCGACAGCTCCTACGAGCGCGGCCAGCCTGCAGAATTCCCGGTTGGCGGCGTGATCGCCGGCTGGACCGAAGCCCTGCAACTGATGAATGCCGGCAGCAAATGGCGCCTGTACGTGCCGAGCGAACTGGCTTACGGCGCTCAAGGCGTTGGCAGCATCCCGCCGCACAGCGTTCTGGTGTTCGACGTCGAGCTGCTCGACGTTCTGTAAGACCTGCTGATTACTGCGGGAAATGGCTTGTGTGGGAGCGGGCTTGCTCGCGAAGACGGCGTGTCAGTCGCACATTTATTGACTGACCCACCGCTTTCGCGAGCAAGCCCGCTCCCACATGAAGCTCGCTTCCACAGGATGGGCTCATGGATGGAATTTGCCATTCAATTCAGTGGCCGGGCGCAACGCTCGGGCATAGCAGAACAGAAACAGATTGCGCACCACTTCCTTCAGTACCCCGGGTTCACTTGAGCTCAAGCCATTCACGTCCAGGTCGCCCTGGTCCTGCAGCTCGCTCAGCGCTTCTTCTTCCAATACCGCACAGACTTCGCCGGTTTCCCGATGCAGGATGCGCAGGTAAGGGTGTGGGCGGTCCAGCCAGGCGTCTATCAAATAAGTCATGGTCGTTCTCCTTGATGGGTTTCAATGAGAATAATTCTTATTCGTAGAATAGCAAGTGCCTATTGGCGGTTTGTGGTTTTTTCTGTGTGGTTATTGCGCGGGGTCAACCGGGAGGGCGAAACGCCATCCCGCGGCGGGCGCGGGATGGAAGTTGCAGGTTCAGACCTTGCGGACGAACTCGGACTTGAGTTTCATCGGGCCGATACCGTCGATCTTGCAATCGATGTCGTGGTCGCCATCGCACAGGCGGATGTTCTTGACCTTGGTGCCGACCTTGACCACCAGGGAGGTGCCCTTGACCTTGAGGTCCTTGATCACGGTGATGGTATCGCCGTCCTGCAGGACGTTGCCCACAGAGTCTTTCTTCACGGTTTCATCGCTAGCCGCTTCGGCCTCGCCATTGGCGGACCACTCGTGGGCGCATTCCGGGCAGATCAGCTGGGCGCCGTCTTCGTAGGTGTATTCGGAATTGCATTTCGGGCAGGGTGGCAACGTGCTCACTAAAGCTCCTTGTAGAGTCAGGGATGGCTAAAAGTCGCACATTATATAGGGTTTTAGCGGCGGGAGGGGCGGCTTGGCTCGGTCTAATGTGGGAGCTGGCTTGCCTGCGATATCGGTAGTGAATTCACTAAAGCTATCGCAGGCAAGCCAGCTCCCACATTAAACGGTGTGCAATCAGTGCGTACGGGCTACCGCAAACTCACTCAGCTCAACCAGTGCATCCCGGTATTCGCTGGCCGGCAGGGCTTCCAGGCATTGGATGGCACGGGCCACGTAGTCACGCGCCAATTGCGCGGTGTAGTCCAGCGAACCCGAGGCCTCCACGGCTTCGCGGATGCTTTCGAGGTCTTCGATCCCGCCTTTCTGGATCGCCTTGCGCACCAGGGCCGCCTGTTCCGGCGTGCCTTCGCGCATGGTGTAGATCAGCGGCAAGGTCGGTTTGCCCTCGGCCAGGTCGTCACCGACGTTCTTGCCCAGGGTCTCGGCGTCGCCACGGTAATCGAGCAGGTCGTCTACCAATTGGAAGGCCACGCCCAGGTGGTCGCCAAAGGTGCGCAGGGCTTCGGCCTGTTCGGCGGTCGCGCCACACAGCGCGGCGGCGCTATGGGTGGAGGCTTCGAAGAGCATCGCGGTTTTACCGCGAATCACTTCCATATAGGTTTCTTCGGTGGTGCTGGCGTCGCGCACCTTGGACAGCTGCAACACTTCGCCTTCAGCGATGATGCGGGTGGCCTGGGACAGAATCTTCATCACCGGCATCGAACCCAGTTCGACCATCATTTCGAACGAGCGCGAGTACAGGAAATCGCCGACCAGCACGCTGGGGGCGTTGCCCCACATGGCATTGGCGGTCTCGCGGCCACGGCGCATGCCCGACATGTCGACCACGTCGTCATGCAGCAGGGTCGCGGTGTGCAGGAATTCGATAGTCGCCGCCAGCAAACGCAAGTCGTCGCCTTCGCGACCCAGGGCCTTGCCACACAGCAACACTAATAAAGGACGCAGGCGTTTGCCGCCCGCCGACGTAATATAGTCGCCAATTTTGGAGACCAGCGGCACTTTGGACGTGAGCTGTTTCTTGATGATGCCGTCGACGGCGCTAAAATCGTCCGCGACCGCGCGGTAGAAAGCTTGGGGTTGCATCAGCTACAGTCGCTCCAGAAGGGTTGCGCGGCATGCTAGGACCCTGACCCCGCAGTGTCAAGGCGCGATAGACGGCCCCTTGCAAGGCTTCTATAGCTTGCGTACAATCGCGCACCCTGAACTTCCTGGGCAGCACCTGCCTTACGCAATTGCATTCGGGACGTCCATCCCATGCAGCCATGCCAGCCAATACCTCTTCTTATAAAGAGCTGGGTGAGCAGGATTATCGGAGAAATACCATGTCGTACGCAGTAATTGTTACTGGTGGCAAGCAATACAAAGTCGCCCCAGGTGAATACCTGAAGATCGAAAAACTGGAAGTCGCTACCGGCGAATCCGTTACCTTTGATCGCGTTCTGTTGGTCGCCAATGGCGATGACGTGAACATCGGCGCTCCAGTTGTTGCTGGCGCTACCGTTGTGGCTGAAGTGATCTCCCAAGGTCGTCACGATAAAGTCCGCATCATCAAGTTCCGTCGTCGTAAGCACCACATGAAGCGTATGGGCCACCGCCAGTGGTACACCGAGATCAAAATCACCGGTATTCAGGCTTAATTTCAGCCTAATTCCTCACTAGGAGAATTGACTCATGGCACACAAAAAAGCTGGTGGTAGTACCCGTAACGGTCGCGACTCAGAAGCCAAACGCCTTGGCGTGAAGATGTATGGCGGCCAGAAAATCATTCCGGGCAACATCATCGTGCGTCAGCGCGGCACCCAATTCCACGCCGGTTACGGTGTAGGCATGGGTAAAGATCACACCCTCTTCGCGAAAATCGAAGGCGTGATCAAGTTTGAAGTAAAAGGCGCGTTCAACCGCCGTTACGTGAGCGTTGTCGCAGCTTAATTGCGAGATCGCTGGAAAAGCCCTGTCTTGCGACGGGGCTTTTTCGTTTGTGGAGTGAGTCTCTTGCAAAGCTGTTTGTAATGGGCGATAGCAGCAGGATATGCGGTCGTTGCTTGAGGTCGCTGCGCTCATTTTTGCAAGAGTCTTATGTCTTGGTTTCTTAAGCTCGTCCGTGCGGCGAGAGGCGTTTTGTTATGAAGTTCGTTGATGAAGTTTCCATCCGAGTAAAAGCAGGCGACGGCGGTAACGGTTGCATGAGTTTCCGTCGCGAAAAATTCATCGAAAACGGTGGTCCAAACGGCGGTGACGGCGGTGACGGCGGTTCCATCTACATGATGGCCGACGAAAACCTCAACACCCTGGTCGACTACCGTTACACCCGGCACTTCGATGCCGAGCGTGGCTCCAATGGCGGCAGCACCGACTGCACCGGTAAAAAAGGCGAAGACCTGGTGCTGCGCGTACCCGTCGGCACCACGATTATCGACTCCGCTACCCAGGAAGTGATCGGCGACCTGACCAAGGCCGGCCAGAAGCTGATGGTTGTGCAGGGCGGCTGGCACGGTCTGGGTAACACCCGATTCAAGTCCAGTACCAACCGTGCGCCACGCCAGACCACGCCAGGCAAGCCGGGCGAGCAGCGTGACCTCAAGCTGGAAATGAAAGTACTGGCCGACGTAGGCCTGTTGGGCCTGCCGAACGCGGGTAAAAGTACCTTCATCCGCTCGGTCTCGGCCGCCAAGCCGAAAGTCGCCGACTACCCGTTCACCACCCTGGTGCCAAACCTGGGCGTGGTCAGTGTCGACCGCTGGAAAAGCTTCGTGATCGCCGACATTCCCGGCCTGATCGAAGGCGCTTCCGACGGCGCCGGCCTGGGCATTCGCTTCCTCAAGCACTTGTCCCGCACCCGTTTGCTGCTGCACCTCGTGGACATGGCGCCGTTGGATGAAACCAGCGCAGCGGACGCCGCTGAAGTGATCGTCAGCGAACTGACCAAGTTCAGCCCGGCCCTGGCCGAGCGTGATCGCTGGTTGGTCCTGAACAAGTGCGACCAGATCCTCGAAGAAGAGCACGAAGAGCGCGTCAAGGAAATCGTCGACCGCCTGGAGTGGGAAGGCCCGGTCTACGTGATCTCGGCCATCGCCAAAGAAGGCACCGAGCGCCTGACCCGCGACATCATGCGCTACCTCGAAGACCGCGCCGACCGCCTGGCGGCCGACCCGGTGTTCAAGGCCGAACTGGCTGAACTCGACCAGCAGATCGAAGACGAAGCTCGTGCCCAGTTGCAGGCGCTGGACGACCAGCGTGCCCTGCGCCGCAGCGGCGTGAAGTCGGTCCATGACATCGGTGACGACGATTGGGACGAAGAAGACGTGGATGATGAAGACGGTCCTGAAATCATTTACGTGCGCGACTGATTCGTTGCAGTAAACTTAAGCGCCGCTCAATTGAGCGGCGTTTTGGTATCTGGGTATACGTAGTCACGAATAACGTTATGGGTTGCGCTGGGTCGCGCAGCCCTCTATCTAAGGTTGAAGATGATGCGGAGCAAAGTGACAGGTGCGCAGCGCTGGGTCGTAAAGATCGGAAGTGCGCTGCTGACGGCGGATGGCAAGGGGCTCGATCGTGCAGCCATGAGCGTCTGGGTCGAGCAAATGGTGGCCTTGCATGAGGCTGGCGTTGAGTTGGTGCTGGTGTCGTCCGGGGCGGTTGCCGCCGGGATGAGCCGCCTCGGCTGGACCGCGCGACCCAGCGCGATGCACGAACTGCAAGCCGCCGCCGCCATCGGCCAGATGGGCCTGGTACAAGCCTGGGAATCCAGCTTCGCCGAGCACGGCCGCCACACGGCGCAGATCCTGCTGACCCACGACGACCTGTCCGACCGCAAGCGCTACCTCAACGCCCGCAGCACCCTGCGTGCGCTGGTAGAGCTGAAAGTCATCCCGGTGATCAACGAAAACGACACCGTGGTCACCGACGAAATCCGCTTCGGCGACAACGACACCCTGGCCGCGCTGGTGGCCAACCTGGTGGAAGCCGACCTGCTGGTGATCCTCACCGACCGCGACGGCATGTTTGACGCCGACCCGCGCAACAACCCCGATGCGCAACTGATCTACGAAGCCCGCGCCGATGACCCTGCGCTGGACGCCGTGGCCGGCAGCGTCGGCGGTGCCCTGGGCCGTGGCGGCATGCAGACCAAGCTGCGCGCTGCACGCCTGGCTGCGCGTTCCGGTGCCCACACCATCATCGTCGGCGGGCGCATCGAGCGTGTGCTCGACCGCCTCAAGGCTGGCGAGCGGATCGGCACGCTGCTGTCGCCGGAGCGGGGTATGCTCGCGGCGCGCAAACAATGGTTGGCCGGTCATCTGCAAACCCGTGGCACCCTGGTGCTGGACGATGGCGCTGTATCTGCGCTGTCCCAAGGCAACAAAAGCTTGCTGCCGGTCGGCGTCAAGCTGGTGCAGGGCAGCTTCCGCCGTGGCGAGATGGTGGTGTGTGTGGCCCCGGACGGTCGTGAAATCGCCCGCGGCCTGGCCAACTACAGCGCCCTGGAGGCGCAGAAAATCATTGGGCAGTCGTCTGACGCGATTGTGGGCCTGTTGGGTTATATGGCGGAGCCGGAACTGGTGCACCGCGACAACCTGATCCTGGTTTAAACAAAGGGAGTATTCGATGCGCGTAATGAAGGGATTGCTCGGCCTGCTATTGGCCATGCCACTGTTGGCGTCTGCCGAAGAAGTTGGCCAGGTGTCGACGGTATTCAAGTTTGTCGGCCCCAACGACCGGATCGTCGTCGAAGCCTTCGATGACCCCAAGGTCGACGGTGTGACGTGCTACCTGTCGCGCGCCAAGACCGGCGGCGTCAAAGGCGGCCTGGGCCTGGCCGAAGACCGTGCCGAAGCCTCGATCGCCTGCCGCCAGGTGGGGCCGATCCGCTTCAAGGGCGAGCTCAAGGATGGCGACGAAGTATTCAAGGAGCGTACGTCGCTGGTGTTCAAGACCATGCAGGTGGTGCGCTTCCTCGACAAGAAGCGCAACACCCTGGTTTACCTGGTGTACAGCGACCGCCTGATCGAAGGCAGCCCGCAGAACGCCGTGACGGCGATTCCGATCCTGCCGTGGCCGACCGCTCAGTAATCCGCAGGCGGGTTTTGTCATCGGCGTCTATGATTGCAGGCTTGCGGGTTGTAATCTCGACGAGCCGCTTTGCTAAGAACATGGGATATCTGGAGTTCGTCATGAGTGCTTTCCACGACCTGAAACTCAAAGCTTTGGACGGACAAGAGCTGCCACTGGCACCCTTCAAGGGGCAAGTGGTGCTGGTGGTCAATGTGGCCTCCAAGTGTGGCTTGACCCCGCAATATGCGGCTCTGGAAAACCTCTACCAGCAATACAAGGGCAAGGGGTTTGTCGTGTTGGGCTTGCCCTGCAATCAGTTTGCAGGCCAGGAGCCGGGCAGCGAAGAGGAGATCCGCGAGTTCTGCAGCCTGAACTACGGTGTGACCTTCCCGCTGGGCGGCAAGCTTGACGTCAACGGCCCGGACCGTCACCAGCTCTACCGCTTGCTGGCGGGCGAGGGCGCGGAGTTTCCCGGGGATATAACCTGGAACTTCGAGAAATTCCTGCTGGGCAAGGATGGGCGGGTGCTTGCACGCTTCTCTCCGCGTACCGCACCGGATGATCCCACCATCGTCCAAGCCATCGAAAAAGCCTTGAATTAACTCGGCCCGGCCTGTGGAGAGGGAGCAAGCTCTCTCGCCACAGGTCAGTCGCCGTTCGCTTTTATCCTTTAATCATTCAGATCAATAGTGCTGTTCAGGTCTGTGTGGGGCCAATATTATCCACGTCATAAACCCGCCTTACGTGGAGCATCCCCATGCCTGTCCAAGCCTTGTTCAAACCCTTCCAGCTCGGTGCTCTGCAACTGTCGACCCGTGTAGTCATGGCGCCGATGACCCGTTCGTTCTCGCCGGGCGGCGTACCCAACGCCCAAGTCATCGAGTACTACCGCCGCCGCGCCGCTGCCGGTGTGGGCCTGATCATCACCGAAGGCACGGTGGTCGGCCACCCAGCGTCCAACGGCTATCCCAACGTCCCGCATTTTTACGGTGAGGCCGCTCTGGCTGGCTGGAAAAAAGTGGTCGACGCCGTGCATGCCGAGGGCGGCAAGATCGTCCCGCAGCTGTGGCATGTGGGCAGTGTGCGGCGCATCGGCACCGAGCCGGATGCCAGTGTGCCGGCCTACGGCCCAATGGAAAAACTCAAGGACGGCAATGTCGTTGTCCATGGCATGACCCGGCAAGACATCCAAGACGTGATCAATGCCTTTGCCCAAGCCGCCAAGGATGCCCAACGCATCGGCATGGACGGTGTGGAGATCCACGGCGCCCACGGTTACTTGGTCGACCAGTTCTTCTGGGAAGGCAGCAACCAGCGCACCGACGAATACGGTGGCAGCTTGGCCAACCGTTCGCGTTTTGCCATCGAGTTGATCCAGGCCACCCGCGCCGCGGTTGGCGCGGACTTTCCGATCATCTTCCGTTTCTCCCAGTGGAAACAGCAGGACTACACCGCACGCCTGGTGCAAACCCCCGAGGCGCTGGGTGAGTTCCTGCAGCCGTTGGCTGACGCTGGTGTGGACATTTTCCACTGCTCCACTCGCCGCTTCTGGGAGCCGGAATTCGAAGGTTCCGACCTCAACCTGGCCGGTTGGACACGCCAGCTCACCGGCAAGCCGACCATCACCGTAGGCAGTGTTGGCCTGGACGGCGAGTTCCTGCAATTCATGGTCAACACCGACAAGGTCGCGCAGCCGGCCAGCCTGGAGAAGCTGCTGGAACGCCTCAACAATGAGGAATTCGACCTGGTTGCCGTGGGCCGTGCGTTGCTGGTGGACCCGGATTGGGCGGTGAAGGTGCGCGAAGGTCGCGAGGGCGACATTCTGCCGTTCAGTCGCGAGGCGTTGACCACATTGGTCTGATCAAGCCATTCGGCGTTGGAGAGGGGCCGGGTATGTCGATACCCGGCCCTTTTATTTCAGCGGTTGCTCAAACGATGGTGTGGTTGTACCGGCCGCCGCTCTGCATAGGGCGTCCGGTAACCGTCATCGTGGTCGGGCTGCCTCGGTGTAGGCCTTGACGAGGTTTGCCGGAAGTCCCAGCCGGGTTGTGAGTAGTCGCGATCCGGCTGTGGCCGGTACTGAGGGTTCCAGCCTGGCCGGGTGTACTGGTAGTCGGGCTGTGGCTGGTACGGAGGGTTCCAGCCTGGCCGAGTGTGCTGGCAGTCGGGCTGTGGCTGGTACGGAGGGTTCCAGCCTGGCCGGGTGTACTGGTGGTCCGGCTGTGGCTGGTACGGAAGGTTCCAGCCTGGCCGGGTGTATGGCTGATCCGACTGTGGCCGGTGTGGTGGGTTCCAGCCCGGCTGGGTGTGTTGGTTATCCGGCCGGGGTGGGCGCGGGCGATACCACGGTTGCTGAAGATGGGTCTCGGGCCTTTGCGAGGGATTGCCCGTATCCGCCGGAGCGCTGAAGTGCCAATTACCGTGAGCCGCTGCTCCGTTGATGTGTGTCGACATAAAAAACTCTTTCAGATTATGGGGTGCCCACCTTCACCAGGCAGGTGCGTCATGGGTGGCCATAATCGGAGTGGCGTTCCCGAAATATCCTGTTTGGTGGCGGGGATTCAGACAATGCCTATTGCCTATTCCGAATCGCGGCCCCATAAGCCGTCGGCTGTGGGCGCCGGGTGGGGAAGTGGATGACTTAAACTGTCGCCGGATCAGCGGGTGGAGGGTAACGGCGGAGCGACAAACTCTCCCTTGCACACACCCCGTAACTGGTGCTCGAACTGCTCGATGATCGCCGGCCAACCCTGGCGGCTGGCATGTTGGCGTGCGTTCAGGCGCGCCCTGCGCAAACTCTCGCGCTCTTCGAGCAGCCAGCAGGCCGCATCGCAAAACGCCTCCTCATCCCCCGGCATCGCCAGTACGCCGTTATAGCCATGGCGGATATGCTGGGTCGCAGCCGCCTGGTCATACGCCACCACGCCCAACCCGGAAGCCATGGCTTCCAGCACCACGTTGCCGAAGGTTTCGGTGAGGCTGGGAAACAGGAACAGATCGCCCGACGCGTAATGCCGCGCCAGTTCTTCGCCGCGTTGCGTGCCGCAGAACACGGCGTCGGGCAGGTCATGTTCCAGCAGTGAGCGTTGCGGCCCGTCGCCGACGATGATCAATTTCAGCCTGCGCTGTGGATATGTGCTGCGCAGGGACTCGAAACAGCGCTTGAGTACACCCAGGTTTTTCTCCTGGGCCAAACGTCCTACGTGCAAAACTGCAATGTCGTCATTGCCCAGGCCCCAGCTCTCACGCAGTACGTTGTCGCGCTTGGCCGGATGGAACAATTGGCTGTCGACGCCCCGCGACAACATGCCCAGCCGCTCGAAGTGGCGGCGTTCCAACTCCAGGCGCTGGCTGGCACTGGGCACCAGGGTCAAGGTCGAGCGGTTATGGAACCAGCGCAGATAATGGGTGACTACCCGGCTCAGCATGCTTAACCCATATTGGTTCGAGTACTGCTGGAAGTTGGTGTGAAAGCCACTGACCACGCTGATCCCCAGGCGCCGGGCAGCGCGCAGCGCGGATAAGCCCAGCGGGCCCTCGGTGGCGATGTACAGCACATCCGGACGCTGGCGGGTCCAGCGGCGCAGCAATTTGTGCATCGACGACTGGCCCCATTGCAGGCCCGGGTAGCCCGGTAGCGGCCAGCCACGGCACAGCAGCAATTCGTCGTCGCTGGGACGGCTCTGGTCAGCGTTCTGGCGTGGACGCACCAGTTCGACCTGATGGCCGCGCGCGCGCAGACCTTCGCACAGGCGGCCAAGGGTATTGGCCACCCCGTTGATTTCGGGCGGGAAGGTTTCGGTGATCAGAGTGATGTGAAGCGAGGCTGTCGTCATGGCCCACAGTGTCACTGTGGGCCGTGTCGTCATTGTGTCATTGGGATGATGGATTTATGACGTGGTCACGTTCTGTCGCGCCATCGCTTCGGCGCCCTGCTCACGCACCCAGAACAAGGTCGCCCCGGCCACTGCCGCCGGCATCATCAACAGGTTGACCACCGGCACCAGCAACACCAGGTAAACGATGCTGCCGAAGCTCATGCTCTGCCAGCGTTTCTGGCGCAGCCAGGCGAGCATCTCGTTCCAGCCCAGCTTGTGGTTGTCGGCCGGGTAGTCGATGTACTGGATCGCCATCATCCACACCCCGAACAGTAGCCACAACGGCGCGGCGATCAGGTTGACCACCGGAATGAACGACAGGATAAACAAGCCGATGGCCCGTGGCAGGAAGTAACCCAGTTTGCGCATTTCCCGGGCCAGTGTGCGCGGCACCATGGCGATCAACTCACCCCAACTGAACGCCGGGAAATCGTCGGTGCCACGCACCACCACTTCGACTTTCTCCGAAAGAAAACCGTTGAACGGCGCTGCGATGATATTGGCCAGCATGGTGAAGGTGAAAAACACCATCAGCACCACCAACACCACAAACAGCGGCCATAGCAAGTAGTTGAGGAAGCTCAGCCAGTTCGGCAGCGTCGGCATCAGGTGGTCGACCCACAGGCTGAACTGATGGCCGGCGAAATAGATCAAGCCGACGAACAACACCAGGTTGATCGCCAGTGGCAGCAGCACAAACAGGCGCAGGCCAGGGCTCAAGACCAGCTTGAGGCCTTCACGCAGGTATTGCGGGCCGGAAAGGGCAGGGGCGGGCATGGATAACTCCGAGCAAAGGGGCGAACGCGCCGACCTTACCGGCTTTGTATCACGGGCGAAAGCGGCGACATCAGCCGTAACAAACCCGTCGATCAGCCGGGTCGACTGCATAGGGACCGTCTATGAGCTGGATTGTTAATGCGTATTTCCTTAATCTTGCCCCCCTCTATACGCTGCACCCATTATTTTCAGGGCCTGCGAGTTAAAGCCTTCCCCAAGTGCTTCGTGGTCCCTTTTTTATTCCAGCCGCCTTGTGGTCCGGGCGGTCGACAGGAGTGAGTCATGTCTGATACCCGTCATTCGCGAGTGATTATTCTCGGTTCCGGCCCTGCCGGTTACAGCGCTGCCGTCTACGCTGCCCGGGCCAACCTCAAGCCGCTGCTGATCACCGGCATGCAGGCGGGCGGTCAATTGACCACCACCACCGAAGTCGACAACTGGCCGGGCGACGTCCACGGCCTGACCGGCCCGGCGCTGATGGAACGCATGAAAGAACACGCCGAGCGTTTCGAAACCGAGATCGTGTTTGACCATATCAACCAGGTCGACTTCTCCAAGAAGCCTTACAGCCTGACCGGCGACAGCGGCGTCTACACCTGTGACGCGCTGATCATCGCGACTGGCGCCAGTGCCCGTTACCTGGGCCTGCCATCGGAAGAAGCGTTCATGGGCAAGGGCGTTTCCGCCTGCGCGACCTGCGACGGTTTCTTCTACCGCAACAAGCCGGTCGCTGTGGTCGGTGGCGGCAACACTGCCGTGGAAGAAGCGCTGTACCTGGCCAACATCGCCAGCACCGTGACCCTGGTTCACCGCCGCGAGACGTTCCGCGCCGAGAAGATCCTGATCGACAAGCTGCACGCCCGTGTGGCTGAAGGCAAGATCATCCTCAAGCTCAATGCCACCCTGGACGAAGTCCTGGGCGACAACATGGGCGTGACCGGCGCCCGCCTGAAAAACAACGACGGCAGCTTCGACGAGCTGAAAGTCGACGGCGTATTCATCGCCATCGGCCACACGCCGAACACATCGTTGTTCGAAGGCGTGCTGGAAGCCAAAGACGGTTATCTGGTCGTACAGGGCGGCCGTGAAGGCAATGCGACTGCGACCAACCTTGAAGGCATCTTCGCTGCTGGCGACGTAGCCGACCATGTGTATCGCCAGGCCATCACCTCGGCCGGCGCTGGTTGCATGGCGGCACTGGATGCCGAGCGTTACCTGGATGGTTTGGGTAACGCTTCGCTCTAAACCGTAGCAATAAAAAACCGGCTGAGAGGCCGGTTTTTTTACACCCACGATTTAACTGACACCAAAGCACAAATGTGGGAGCGGGCTTGCCCGCGAATGCTGAGTGTCAGTCACTGAATTAGGCGACTGACCCAACGCTTTCGCGGGCAAGCCCGCTCCCACAGTTTGATTGGTGTCTGACTCAGGATCTGCGGGTCAGGGGCTGCGCCGTGAACGTCACACCCGCCAAGCCGTGTGCGATAAGTGCACGGATGTTGCCATGGTCACTGCCCTCAGGCGTCGCCACCACCGAACGGTAGTGCTCGCCAAACGCCAGCAGCGCTTGCTGATCGCTCAAGCCTTCCAGCACAGCCAGGCCCAGGGTCTTGCAGGAGCCTTCGTTCTGCCCGGCAGCGTTTTCCACATCACCATTGGTAAAGGCTTGCGGCTGGTAGTCATAACCTGCGGCAATAAACGCCAAGGTGTCGGCAAACGCATGTTCGCCGCTGTTGAGGCTGGCGCGCAGGGTGTTCAAATCAGTCATGGGTTTTTCCTTTGGCGAACGCCGCCTGTTGATCGGCGCTGGCTTCTTTCTGGTATTGGGCTTTCCACTCGGCGTACGGCATGCCGTACACCACTTCTCGGGCATCATCGAGGCTCAGCTCGATGTGGCGCTCATCGGCCTCGGCCTTGTACCACTTGGACAAGCAGTTGCGGCAGAAGCCTGCGAGGTTCATCAGGTCGATGTTCTGCACATCCTTGCGGCTGTCCAGGTGTGCCACCAGCCGGCGGAAGGCGGCGGCTTCGAGTTCGAGGCGTTGTTGGTCGTTCATAGGGCTCACGCAGGTTCAGGGTTGGCGGCTGGCTGCCAGGGTAATCGACACCGATTCGGCAAAGCGCAGCGCATGGGGCTTGTCCACTTCGACTTCGGCGTACAGCACTGTTTCATTGCTCATCACCAGATCCAGCAGTTCCTGGGTCAGGCGCTCCAGCAGGGCAAAACGGTTGCCTTCCACATGGGCAATGATCGCCTTGGTGATGGTGCGATAGTTCAGCGCATGGTCGATGTCATTGTCGCGCACGGCCTCTTGGGCGGCATACAGGATGGTCAGGTTGATCAGCACATCCTGCTTGTTGAGGATTTCGTCCTCGTTGATGCCGATGTAGGTGCGCAGGCACAGGTCCTTGACCCGGATGCGCGCCATGCCTGGTTGAAGTTGTGGCATTGCTACTTGCTCCGTCCGATCAGTTGCAGGAACTCCATGCGCGTGGTGTTCGACTCGCGGAACGCGCCGAGCATCACCGAGGTGTTCATGGTTGAATTCTGTTTCTCCACACCGCGCATCATCATGCACATGTGCTTGGCCTCGATCACCACCGCCACGCCGGCGGCCTGGGTCACGTCCTGGATCGCATCAGCGATTTGCCGCGTGAGGTTTTCCTGGATCTGCAGGCGCCGTGCGTACATGTCGACGATGCGCGCCAGCTTCGACAGGCCGAGGACCTTGCCGGTCGGAATATAGGCCACGTGGGCCTTGCCGATGAAGGGCAGCAGGTGGTGCTCGCATAGCGAGTACAGCTCGATGTCCTTGAGGATCACCATCTCGTCATTGTCGGAAGTAAACAGCGCGCCGTTGACGATGTCGTCCAGGTTCTGCTCGTAGCCGTGGCACAGGTACTGCATTGCCTTGGCCGCGCGCTTGGGGGTGTCGAGCAAACCTTCACGCTCCGGGTCTTCGCCCAGGCCTTTGAGGATCTCGCGGTAGTGTTGGGGCAGGGATAAGGTCATACAACATCCTCACAAACGGCTTACTTGATATGCCGCCCGCCGTTGACGGTCAGGGTGGTACCAGTGACATAGGGGTTGTCCAGCAGGTAACGCACGCTCTGGTAGATCACCTCGGGCCCGGGTTCGATGCCCAGTGCGGACTTGGCCAGCACCTGGGTGCGATAAGCGGCGTCGTCGCCTTCGTTGAATATCACCATCGCGGGCGCTACGCCGTTGACCTTGATCAGCGGCGCGAACTGCGCGGCAAACGACAGCGTGAGGCTGTCGAGCCCGGCCTTGGTGGCGCAATAGGCGATGTGCTGGCGGCTGCCCTTGCGCACCACGTCATCGCTGATGTGCACGATGTCGGCGGGTGTCGAGCGTTGCAGCAAAGCTGAACAATGCAGGTTGATCAGGTAAGGCGCAAGCATGTGCACGCTGAACATGTCGGTAAAGGCACGGCTTTCGTCATCGGGACTCTCTGCGATCCAGGCCGAGGCGTTGTGGATGATCGCACGCAGGCTTTGGGTGTGGGTGTTCAGCTCGGCGATAAACGCCAGGATGCCGGCTTCGCTGGAGAAGTCGGCAAACACACCGATCGCACCACGTTCGCGCAGGGCCTGCACGCCGGGACGTTCGCTGCGGTAGCTGAAAATCACCGGATGGCCGTCGTCCAGCAGGCGCTGGGCGCAATGCAGGCCGACACGCTGGCCGGCGCCGGTGATCAGGATCGGGGCGTGTGTTGCAGTCATGGAGGGCTCGCTTCGCTGGCAGGTTCAAATCATACCAGCGAGCGGCCCCCCCTGTACTCACGCGGCGGCTTCGGTGGCCTTGCGTGGTGTGGGCGCAGGGTGCAGCCAGTTGGCCAGCAGGTGGGTCGACAGTGGAATGAACAGATAAACCATCAGCGGCGTGAGTGCCAGGGTGCTGACCAGCACGCGCGGCACCAACTCCAGCTCATTGAGCAGCGGGCCCAGTACAAAGTTGAAGATCAGTGACACCGGGAAAAACGCCAGCCAGATCGCCACGGCCTGCTTCCAGCGCGGCGGCCGTGCCCCCACGGCACCAAACCAACCGTCGATGCCGCTCACGCGATGCTCGGACGGGTCGGCAAACAGCTCGCTGCCACGGCCCAGCCAGGCACTGCGGGACGCGGAAAACTCCCAGGCATGCAGGGTCTTTTCATCGGCGAAGCGGAAGATGATCTGGAATTCGTCGTCATTGGGCGGCGGTGCGAGCACGCCTGAACCCAGGTAACCGGGGAAGTCGGTGGCCAATTGCTCGCCTTCGCGCAGCCAGGCCATCAGTTCTTCGTAGCGACCTTTGGCCACGCGACGCGCAACCATCAGGGTGACTGGGGAGGTAGACATTATGTATCTCCAAATAAACGGGTGCGCTGGACCGGGTAGGTGGCGCACGAACATAGCGGCGGGGTAGTGCCGCTATGTAAAAACAGGCAAGGATTATTCCTGTTTTACAGAAATACGCCAGTGACATTGGTCTAAAGAGGGTGGACCTTGAAAAAGACAGCTCTAAAGGCGTTAAATGGCTGCCCCAATTACCATTGGTTTTTTGGTCTCAAATGCCCGAAATTACTGCTCCCCTTGATAGCATTTCACATCTGGATTCGACCGATTCCGAGGCGTTTTTTCCGATTCGTGAAGTGTCGAGATTGACAGGCATAAATCCAGTGACGCTGCGTGCATGGGAGCGGCGTTATGGCCTTATACAGCCGACGCGCACCGAAAGCGGGCACCGGCTCTACTCCAAGGCCGATATTGAGACGGTCAATCGCATTCTTGATTGGATCGAGCGCGGCGTGGCCGTAAGCAAGGTCGGCAAGATCCTGGCGCGCGATGACCAGCAGGCGCAAGCCGTGCGTGCCGAGCACGACACGCCCGAGGGCGCCGAGTGGGCTCAATGGCAGGCGCGGTTGAGGCTGGCCGTGAGTGCTTTCGATGATCGCCAGTTGGAGCATGTGTACGGCCAGATTTTTGCGACCTACCCCCAGAGCATCGTGTTCCAGGACATCCTGATGCCCCTGTGGAGCGAGCTGCTGCGCCATCAAGGCCGATTCGGCCAGGCCAGTGAGTGGCTGTTCTTCGACGCATTCCTGCGGGTACAGGCGTTGGCGCGTCTGCATGTGGCGTGCGCGTCGTCGGCCCCCCGGGTGCTGTTGGCGGCCATGCCCGGCGAATGCCGCAAGTTGGAATTGCTGGTGGCCGGGCTGTTGATGACGCGCGACGACCTGGCGGTGAAGGTGCTGGGCATGGGCCAGCCATTTGATGAGCTGACACTGGTCTGTGAAAAGACCCGTCCCCAGGCCCTGATCGTCTATTCCAACCGTTCCCACCGTTATGACCTGCCGGGGCGCCTGAGCCGCCTGGCGCTGACCCTGGATTGCCCGTTGTTCCTGGCGGGGGTCGCGTCGGACCTGGCCGAGAAGGACCTCGCCGGTTCTTCCATCGGCTGCCTGGGCAATGAAGGACGCCTGATGCAGCGTCGCTTGCAGCAGTTTCTCAGTGGGCAGCTGGATACCTGAGATCAGGCGTGTACGTGCGGGTGGACCAGGCGGTGTTGATGCAGGATGAATTGGCGCAGGCGCTCGATCTCATCCGCATCGCTCTGGCTCAGGCGGTAGGCGAACAAACCGCGTGCGGTTACCCGTTCCAACGTGCCGCGTAGCGCAATGCGTTCGTAACCGGAAGGGCTGAACCACAGCGCAAAGGTCTTGGGCGCCTTGACCCGGCCGCGGATCTCGACCAGCACACCCTTGAATGACACTTCGTGCACCCACAGCGCGCCCGGCGTGCCTTTGATGTTCTCCAGTGCCACCGGTGTCTCGAGGGCCAGGCGCCATGGACGGATCATCGGCCCGTCTTCGAAAATGCTCGGCACCCCCAGACGCAGATGCACCGCATGAAACTCATCCTCCACCAGATGCAGGGGGAAGGTGAGTTGCTGGTTGTCGAACTGTGCCTGGATGGTGACGTGATCGTGGGCTGCCAGGCGTGTGAGCAAATCGCGGATCTGCGCGCCGCCGTTGACGGTCAGGCTCGATGAAGCATCCCGCAGGTTTAGCTGGGGGGTGTGCTGCATGTTCTGAATGAAATCCAGTTCATCCTGGGTCAGAAGTGCGTCGCGTCGCATCGATCATTGCTCAATGAGGGGGTACTAAAATGCCATTATCCGCTCTACAGACCGCATTATCTAAATTTTGTTAGATCCGCTCGTCATCTTTAGCGCGGCCAGCTCTGCCTTGACCTGGGCCAGTTCGGCTTCCAACTGGGCGACGCGCTGCTGGGCCTTGACCTGCAAGGTCACATCTTTTTGCACACCGACAAAATAAGTCTGCTTGTCGGCCTCGTTGTACACCGTCGACAACGACAATTCGTTCCAGAAGTGACTGCCGTCCTGACGATAGTTGCGCAGGATTTCCCGGCACGAACCGCCACTGTCCAGCGCCTCGCGAATCGCCATCAGCGCCGGCTGGTCGCGGTCACCTGACTGCAGGAAGCGACAATCCTGGTACAGGATGTCATCCAGGTGGTAGCCGGTCAGCTTCTCGAATGCCGGGTTGACGTAGATTATCGGCTTGTCCTTGCCTTCGCGCTCGGCGACGACAATCCCGTCGTTGGAAGCGTTGACAACCATTTGCATCAGCTTTGCGTTGATCATTGAGCGGTCCATGGCTTGTTTTGGGAGCTTTGAGTTTATGGCAACGGTTGAATGTTTCACCGGGCCCGCTGAAATATTTGTGACAACTGCTAATATCCCAGCCTTTCACTCAACTACAGGATCAGATTGATGAAAGTCGCCATCCTTTCCGGCTCGGTCTACGGCACGGCTGAAGAAGTCGCCCGCCACGCCGCCGGTATCCTCAACGCCGCCGGTTTTGAAGCCTGGTACAACCCGCGCGCCACCCTGGCGGACGTACAGGCTTTCGCGCCCGAAGCGTTTCTGGCGGTGACGTCCACCACCGGCATGGGTGAGCTGCCCGACAACCTGCAACCCCTGTATTCGGCCCTGCGTGACCAACTGCCCGCCACCTTGCGCGGTCTGCCCGGTGCGGTGATCGGCCTGGGCGACGCCAGCTACGGCGACACCTTCTGCGGCGGCGGCGAGCAAATGCGTGAACTGTTCGGTGAACTGGGCGTGCGCGAAGTGCTGCCGATGTTGCGCCTGGACGCCAGCGAAAGCGTCACCCCCGAGGCCGACGCCGAGCCCTGGTTGGCCGAGCTGGTCACTGCACTGCGCGGCTGACCGGATACTCGCGCAACAATGCCAGCCAGGCCTGGGCGGCTCTCGACAGATAGGCGCCCTCACGCCAGATGAATGCAATGTCCCAGCGCAGGAAGTCCGGCGCCTTGAGCGTCAGGCGCACCACGCCCGGTCGCACCAGCCCACGGGCGACCACGCTGGGCAGCAGCACCACGCCTTGACCGGCCGCGACCAAGGCCACGAGAAAATCCGCCTGGCCACTGCGGCCGATTTCCTTCGGGGTAAAACCCACTTGCTTGCACGCCTGCATCAGCAGGTCGTTCAGCACAAAACTGCGCTGGTACATCAGGAATGGCGTGTCCGCCAATTCCTCCAGGCGCACCTGGGCGTTTTCCGCCAGCGGGTGATCCATCGGCAGCAGGGCGTCCAAAGGCTCGTCGCAAAAGGCTTGCCAGGCGAAGGCCGGGTCGTTGGGCATCAGGCTGCCACCGACATCCAGCTCACCGTTGAGGATCGCCTGTTCGATAGTGCGGCTGCCGCCCTCCAGCAACTGGATAGTGACGTTGGGGTAACGCTTGCGATACTCGGCAAACAGCCCGGCGAACAACGTATCCCCCGCCAGCAGCGGCAAGCCCAGGCGCAGCTCGCCGCGGGCCAGTTGCTGCATGTCGTCCAGCTCACTGAGCAACTCGCTTTGCAGGCGCAGCATCGCCTCGGCGCGCTGTAATACCACGGCGCCGGTGGCGGTCAGGCGCACGTGCGAGCCGGTGCGCTCAAGCAACGGTGTGCCAAGGCTGTGCTCCAATTGCGCCACCTGTTTGCTCACGGCGGATTGGCTGATGTGCAAGGTTTTACCGGCTTGGGTAAAACCGCCCCGGTGGATGACTTCGACAAAGCTGCGCAGCTGTTTGAATTCCATGCTCTCAATTCCGGTTTGGAATAGTTGACAGTCTAACAATTCGCTGTGGGTATGGGGTTGGCCTCTTTAAAATGGGCGCTTGCGAGGACCCAAAGCCCATGAAACGTTTCACCCGTCTGTCTATTGAATTGGTTGTGTTGTTGGCCATCTACTTTCTCGGCTGCCAACTGGCCGTGTGGTTCGCCTGGCCTATCCCTGGTGGTGTCGTCGGTCTGGGCCTGCTCCTGGCAACGTTCGCCAGCGGCCTGGTCAAGCCCGCCGCCCTGCAACTGGGCGCTGGCGTGTTGATGGCCGAGATGCTGCTGTTCTTTATTCCGGCCTTGATGAGTTTGCTGGACTACGGCGGCCTGCTGCGCAACGAGGGCTGGCGCATCCTGCTGGTGATCGGCGTGAGCACCTTGGCGGTGATGTTGGTGACGGCGTTCACCGTTGAGATCGTCTGCCGCTGGAGGCTGCGCCATGAAGCTTGAACTGATGCCGGTGTTCTGGCTCGCCCTGACCCTGGGCGCGTACATCTTCAGCCGCTGGATCTACCGGCGCACCGGGCGCTATCTGTTGTCGCCGCTGATTCTGGTGCCGGTGCTCTTGCTGGCGGTGGCGGTGCCGATGCACACCGCCTACGCCGAATACGCCGCCGATACCCACTGGCTGATGCTGGTGCTGGGGCCGGTCACCGTGGCATTCGCCGTGCCGATCTGGCAACAGCGCCGCCTGTTGGCGCGGCACTGGTCGGCGTTGCTGCTGGGAATGGTCGCCGGCAGCGTGGCCTCCATCGGCACTTCGTTCGGCCTGGCCAAAGCGCTGGCGCTGGACAGCGCGGTGACAATGTCCCTGGTGCCGCGCTCCATCACCACACCGTTTGCCATGCCGGTGTCGTCCGACTTGGGCGGCGTGCCGGAACTCACCGCCGTGTTCGTGATGTTCACCGGCGTATTCGGTGCGATGCTCGGTGGCGTGTTGCTCAAGTGGCTGCCGCTGCGCACGCCCTTGGCGCGTGGCGCATTGTTTGGTGTGGGGGGCCATGGCGCCGGGGTCAGCCGGGCACATGAAGTGGGCGGTGAAGAAGGCTCGGTCGCCGGTTTGGTGATGGTATTGACCGGGCTGCTCAACCTGTTTGCCGCGCCTTTATTGGCGGCGCTTCTCTGACGCCATTTGCGCAGGTTTCAACTATTCTCAAAGCTGACTCGTACGGTCATCAAGCTGGCTGCCAAGGCAACTACGACGACTGGGACGTCTGACTAGACTGGCCCATCACTCAAAAAAACAATAAGAAAGTGCGCCAAGGAGGTCATCACCGTGAGCTTAGCCCCGGTTCTATCGCCGCAAAATGTCCAAGGCCAGGTCAGCGCTGCCGAATGGCAGACCCGTGTCGACCTGGCAGCCTGCTATCGCCTGGTGGCGTTGCACGGTTGGGATGACCTGATCTTTACCCACATCTCGGCCAAGGTGCCGGGCACCGATGACTTCCTGATCAACCCGTATGGGCTGATGTTCCACGAGATCACTGCGTCGAGCCTGGTCAAGGTCGACCAGGCCGGCAACAAGCTGATGGACAGCCCCTACGAGATCAACCCGGCGGGCTACACCATCCACAGCGCGATCCACGAAGTCCGCCACGACGTCACCTGCGTGCTGCACACCCACACCGCGTCCGGTGTCGCAGTGGCGGCGCAGAAGCAGGGCGTGCTGCCGATCAGCCAGCAATCGATCTTCGTGCTGTCGAGCCTGGCCTACCACGCCTACGAAGGCGTGGCGCTGAACCATGAAGAGAAGGCCCGCCTGCAGGCCGACCTCGGTGATAACAATTTCCTGATGTTGCACAACCACGGCCTGCTCACCTGCGCCGCCAGCATTGCCGACACCTTCCTGATGATGTTCACCTTCCAGCGGGCCTGCGACATCCAGGTGCTGGCGCAGAACGGCGGGGCCGAGTTGATCCCTATCGGCCCGCAGATTCTTGCCGGGGCCAAGGCGATGGTGGCGGCCGTGACCAAGAGTGCACAAGGCATGGGGGGCGCGCTGGCCTGGCCGGCGTTGCTGCGTAAGTTGGACAGCCTCGACCCTGGGTATAAAACCTGATGCCACTCGCCGAGATCCCGCTCACTGCCTGGCACAAGCGCGGCCAGAGCTTCGTCTTCCGTGGCCATACCATCCGTTATTGGGTGGCGGGGCAGGGCGAACCGCTGCTGCTGATCCACGGCTTCCCCACCGCCAGCTGGGACTGGCACTACCTGTGGCAACCCCTGGCCCAGCGCAACCTGGTGATCGCCTGCGACATGCTCGGCTTTGGCGAATCGGACAAACCCCTCGACCATGAGTACTGCCTCTTGGAGCAGGCGGATTTGCAGCAAGCCTTGCTGGAGCATTTGGGTGTGGACCAGCCGGTGCACGTGCTGGCCCATGACTACGGCGACAGCGTCGCCCAGGAACTGCTCGCGCGGCATTACGAAGCGCGTTTCCAGATGGCCAGTTGCGTGTTTCTCAACGGCGGCTTGTTCCCCGAAACCCACCGGCTGGCGCTGGTGCAGAAACTCCTGCTCAGCCCCCTGGGCTGGATGATCGGTCGCGCCTTTGGGCGCAGCGCGTTGTCCGACAGCTTCGGCCAGATTTTCGGTCCGCATACACGTCCCAGCGAAAGTGCCCTGGATGATTTCTGGCAGTTGATCAGCTGCAACGATGGCACGCGGGTGCTGCATAAACTGATCGTCTACGTGCCCCAGCGCCGTCGCCTGCGCGAGCGATGGCTGGAAGCGATGCAGCGTGATGAGGTGCCCCTGCGGGTGATCGACGGCGAGGTTGATCCGATTTCCGGTGCCCATATGGTGGCGCGTTATCAGCAGTTGATACCCCATGCGGATACGGTGCTGCTGGCCAATATCGGCCACTACCCGCAGATCGAGGCGCCGGTGCAGGTGCTCAAGCATTACCTGGCGTTTCGTGAGCGGATCGCCGGCCCGATGTCCTATCTGGCTTATTCCTGACGGCACACAGTTCAACATCTGTGGGAGCGGGCTTGCTCGCGAAAGTGGTGGATCGACGAAATAGGTGTCGACTGAAACACCGCCTTCGCGAGCAAGCCCGCTCCCACACAAGCTGACGTCCACGGCGCACCGGCCATCATCCCCCAGCCTTATCGCGCACCATTCAGCCCTGGCCGACTTTATTGTGACCAGAGGCCGGGTGCCTGACACTCATGCCATTCCCATTGTCGCCAGCGGAGTTCGGTATGAGTGAGTCAGTGCAGTTCCAGGATAAGGTCGTGATCGTCACCGGAGCCGGCGGCGGGTTGGGCCGGGCCCATGCGCTGCTGTTCGCCCGCCACGGGGCCAAGGTGCTGGTCAACGACCTGGGCGGCTCAACCCAGGGCGAAGGTGCCAACGCCTCGGCGGCCGACCGCGTGGTCGCCGAAATCCGCGCCGCTGGCGGTATTGCCGAAGCCAACCACGACTCTGTCACCGACGGTGACAAGATCGTGCAGCACGCACTGGAGGTGTTTGGCCGCATCGATGTGGTGGTCAACAACGCCGGCATCCTGCGCGACAAGACCTTCCACAAAATGGACGACAGCGACTGGGACCTGGTTTACCGGGTGCATGTCGAAGGCGCCTACAAAGTCACCCGCGCTGCCTGGCCGCACATGCGTGAGCAAGGGTATGGACGGGTGATCTTCACCGCGTCCACCTCGGGCATCTACGGCAACTTCGGCCAGTCCAACTACGGCATGGCCAAGCTCGGCCTGTATGGCCTGACCCGCACCCTGGCGCTGGAAGGGCGCAAGAACAACATCCTGGTCAACGCCATCGCGCCCACCGGCGGCACACGCATGACCGAAGGCCTGATTCCGCCGCAGGTGTTCGAGCGGCTCAAGCCGGAGTTGGTCAGCCCGCTGGTGGTGTACCTGGGCAGTGCCGCGTGCGAGGAAACGGCCGGCCTGTTTGAAGTGGGCGGCGGTTGGATCGGCAAGACCCGCTGGGAGCGCAGCCTTGGCGTGGGGTTCGATCCTGAAGCCGGTTTTTCCCCGGATGACGTCGCCGCGCACTGGCAGCAGATCTGCGACTTCGAGGGCGCCGCCCACCCCAAGGACAATATCGAGGCGCTGAAGGAGATGATGGCCAACTTGCAGAAGTACAGCCTCTGATCATTGCTCCAACAGCAGTGAATCGTGCGGGGCGCCAAGGGCGCCCCGTTTTATTGCGCGCATAAAAAAGGCCGCTGCATAGGCAGCGGCCGAAGTAAGACGTTGGATCAAGGAGCTACAAATCCACGTCAGTGAACACCGGTAACAGATTGATAAAAGGCATCAATCCCATTGAATCTGGCTTTTCTCCCGGTAGCGGAAGCGGGCGTTTTGCCCTGCAAGCCCGGTAAGAATAGTCGGTTGTAACAGAATGAGTAATAGCGCTTCAGGACAAGGACTGTTACCGATACCGCAACAGTTGCCGGGGTGCTATCCATTGGCCTGATAAGCCGCCATCCATTCGATCCATACCTGCCTCCAAACCCGCTGCCTGGGCGGCCGCTAATCCTTTCGAGCGACAACACGAATCCCTCCTTGGTGCGCTTATCGCTCCTGTTGCGCGGCAGTAGGGTGGGGCCTTCTGTCACTCACCGGGGAAGACGCATGACAAAAACAACAATGCGCGCCATCTTCACGCCACAGGCGCTGGCCGCTGCGGTTGCACTGGGTTGCTGTGCGCAGGCGCAGGCTGTTTCGTTCAACATTGGCGAGATCGAAGGGCAATTCGACTCCTCGCTGTCGGTCGGCGCGAGCTGGGGCATGCGCGATGCCGATAAGAAACTGGTCGGCACCGTCAATGGCGGCACCGGGCAGGCGTCTACCGGGGATGACGGACGGCTGAACTTCAAGAAGGGCGAAACCTTTTCCAAGATCTTCAAGGGCCTGCACGACCTGGAACTCAAGTACGGTGACAGCGGCATGTTTGTGCGCGGCAAGTACTGGTACGACTTCGAGTTGCAGGACGAAGACCGCGAATTCAAACAGATCAGCAACCACCACCGCGATGAAGGCGCGCGCTCGTCCGGCTACGAGTTGCTCGATGCCTTCGTCTATCACAACTATTCGATTGGCGATCAGCCGGGCAACGTGCGCCTGGGCAAGCAGGTGGTCAGCTGGGGCGAAAGCACCTTCATCGGCAACTCCATCAACAGCATCAACCCCATCGACGTTTCCGCCTTCCGTCGCCCTGGCGCGGAGATCAAGGAAGGGCTGATCCCGGTGAACATGCTGTTCGCTTCCCAGAGCTTGACCAACCAGCTGACGGTGGAAGGCTTCTACCAGTTGAACTGGCAGAACACCGTGCTGGATAACTGCGGTACGTTTTTTGGTGGCGACGTTGCGGCCCATGGCTGTAATGGCAACTACACCGTGGGCAACCCGGCGATTGCGCCGTTGCAGCCAGTGGCCGCAGCCTTCGGGCAGGGTTTTGAAGTGACGCGCGAGGGCGTGATTGTGCAGCGCGCACGGGACCGCGATGCGCGTGACGGCGGCCAGTTCGGTGCGGCCCTGCGCTGGCTGGGGGATGACACCGAGTACGGGCTGTATTTCATGAACTATCACAGCCGTACCCCGACCGTCGGCACCATCACCAACAACACCACGCTGGCCCGGCTCGGCGCCATCGCTGGCGCCGCCAACGGTATCGCGCCCGGCACTGGCTCGGGCCTGGTCCAGAGCCTGATGCTCGGCCGTGGTCAGTACTACCTCGACTACCCCGAGGACATTCGTCTGTTCGGCGCCAGTTTCTCCACCACCTTGCCGACCGGCACGGCGTGGACCGGCGAAATCAGCTACCGCCCGAATGCCCCGGTGCAACTCAACACCACCGACCTGACCCTGGCCCTGATCAACCCGGTGGCCGGCCAGGCGGCCTCACCGATCCGCAGCAACTTCGGCGACGACAACAAAGGCTACCGCCGCAAGGAAATCACCCAGATCCAAAGCACCATGACCCAGTTCTTCGACCAGGTGCTGGGCGCCGAACGCCTGACCCTGGTGGGCGAGGCGGCCTTCGTGCACGTCGCCGGGCTGGAAGACAAATCCAAGCTGCGTTACGGCCGTGACTCGGTCTACGGCGCCTACGGTTTCCAGGGCGACACCGACGGTTTTGTCACGGCCAATTCCTGGGGCTACCGCGCCCGGGCGATCCTTGACTACAACAACGCGCTGTTCGGGGTGAACCTCAAGCCCAACCTGTCTTGGTCCCACGACGTCGCCGGCTATGGCCCCAACGGCCTGTTCAACAAAGGCGCCAAGGCCATCAGCGTCGGCGTGGATGCGGACTACCGCAGCACCTACACCGCCAGCCTGAGCTACACCGACTTTTTTGGTGGCGACTACAACACCCTCACCGACCGTGACTTCCTCGCCCTCAGCTTTGGCGTGAACTTCTGATCTGGCTTAAAGAAGGACAAGAATCCATGCGTAAGACACTTGCTGTATTGGCTCTGAGTTTGCTGGCTGCCAATGTCATGGCTGCCGTATCGCCGCAGGAAGCCGACAAACTCGGCACCAGCCTGACCCCGATCGGCGCCGAAAAAGCCGGCAACGCCGACGGCTCGATCCCGGCCTGGACCGGCGGCATCCCGAAAAACGCCGGCGCGGTGGACAGCAAAGGCTTTCTCGCCGACCCGTTCGCCAGTGAAAAACCGCTGTTCGTGATCACCGCCGCCACCGTCGACAAGTACAAGGACAAACTCTCCGAAGGCCAGGTGGCGATGTTCAAGCGCTACCCCGAGACCTACAAGATCCCGGTGTACCCGAGCCACCGCACGGTCAACCTGCCGCCGGAGATCTACGAGTCGATCAAGCGCAGCGCGCTCAACGTCAAGCCAATCAACGACGGCAACGGCCTGGAGAACTTCACCGGCAACCGCTACTACGCGTTCCCGATCCCCAAGAACGGCGTGGAAGTGCTGTGGAACCACATCACCCGCTACCACGGTGGCAACCTGCGCCGCATCATCACCCAGGCCACACCGCAGACCAATGGCAGCTACACGCCGATCCGCTTCGAAGAAGAGGTGGCGGTGCCGCAACTGATCCCCGACATGGACCCGGCCAAGGCCGCCAACGTGCTGACCTTCTTCAAGCAGTCGGTGACCGCGCCGGCACGCCTGGCGGGCAACGTGCTGCTGGTGCACGAAACCCTCGACCAGGTGAAAGAGCCGCGCCTGGCGTGGATCTACAACGCCGGCCAACGCCGCGTACGCCGCGCCCCGCAAGTGGCGTATGATGGGCCGGGCACCGCGTCCGACGGCCTGCGCACCTCCGACAACTTCGACATGTTCTCCGGTGCACCCGACCGCTACGACTGGAAACTGGTGGGCAAGAAAGAGATGTACATCCCCTATAACAGCTACAAGCTGGACCAGCCGACACTCAAGTACGACGACATCATCAAGGCCGGCCACATCAACCAGGACCTGACCCGCTACGAACTGCACCGGGTGTGGGAAGTGGTCGGCACGGTCAAGCCCAGCGAGCGGCACATCTACGCCAAGCGCCACATGTACATCGACGAAGACAGCTGGCAGGTGGCGCTGGTGGATCACTATGACGGTCGTGGCCAACTGTGGCGGGTCGCCGAAGGGCATGCGCAGTTCTACTACAACCACCAGACCCCGGCCTACACCGTGGAAACCCTGTACGACATCATCGCCGGGCGCTACATCGCCCTGGGCATGAAGAACGAGGAGAAGAGCAGCTTCGTGTTCGGCTTCAACGCCAAGGCCGCGGACTACACCCCGGCTGCGCTGCGAGCCGAAGGCGTACGCTGATTTCAGAGGTGAAATGCAATCCAACTGTGGGAGCGGGCTTGCTCGCGAATGCAGTGTGTCAGTCAAAGATGCTTCGACTGATCCACCGCCTTCGCGAGCAAGCCCGCTCCCACACAAGCCCTGCTACCACATTCGTTTGTGTACACCTTGGGTTTTATGGCCGCCAATCACGCCGCTGAATCTTTCTTCAACAACCGCCAACCACAGGACTAGGGTACGCATCAGGTTGCATAACAATAAAAAAGCAGGATGCAGCAATGACCGCCATGACACGCTGCCTGGACCGTCCTGGATTCATGCCCCGGCTGTCCGCCCACCATCTGCTGCGCCCGCGCCTGGCCGAGCCTTTGCTGGCGGCGCAGGCACGGGTCAGGTTGCTCTGCGCCCCCGGTGGCAGTGGCAAGAGCGCCTTGCTCGCCGAGTGCGCGTTGCAGGCACCGGCCGCTTGCCAGGTGTATTGGCTGCCGCTCAATGGCATCACCCTCAGCCCGCTGGAGTTGTGCCAGCGCCTGGCCCTGAACCTGGGCCTGCCGTTTACCGATGAAGCCACCTTGCTGCTCGACCTTGGTCGCTGGCAGGCCCCGGCTTGGCTGTTTCTCGACGATTTCTGCCGCCAGCCTGCGCCCGCACTGGACGCACTGCTCGACCGCCTGCTCAGCGCCGCCAGCCCGGCGTTGACCTGGTGGCTGGGCGCTCGCCGCCGGCCCATCTGCAACTGGCCGCGCCTGTTGCTCGATGACGAACTGCTGGAATGCAGCGGCAGCGAACTGGCCTTCAGCGCTGCAGACATCCAGGCGCTGGCGCCGGGGCACGAGGTCGACCGCATCCTGCAGTTCAGCGGCGGCTGGTGCGCGGGCGTGCGGATCGCCCTGCTCGGCGACGGGCACCCGGACAAAACCCTGCTCGACTACCTGCAACACGAACTGTTCAGCAGCTTGCCGGCGGAACTGGCCGAGGCCTGGCGCGTGCTTGCCCATCTGCCGCGTTTCAACCCCGGCTTGTGCGAGCACCTGTTCGGCGCCGGCGACGGTGATCAGTACCTGCGCGACTTGCAGGCCCTCGGCGCCTTTATCCAGCCGTGGGAAGACGCCGCCGACTGGCTGCAGGTGTTCCCGCCGCTCGCACAACTGCTGCGCGACGAGCCCTGGCCGGCCAAGCGCTCCTGGCATCGGCGTGCCTGCCAATGGTTCACCGCCGAGGGGGATTGGCAGGCGGCGTTCGAGCAGGCGTTGCTGGCGGAGGAATATGAGATCGCGGTCAGCCTGTTGCAGCACTTCAGTTTCGAGGACCTGTTCCGCCAGCAAAACGCCGTGCTGCTGTTGCGCCTGCACGAGCAGCATGGCGATGAGCTGATGCTCGGTTCGGCGCAACTGGTGGGGTTGGTCACGGCGGCCTTGTTGTTCGCCGGGCGCTTCGAACAGGCGGCGTTGTGCATCGATCAACTGGCGCGTTTCGCGCCGCAACCCAGCGCGGCGCAACAGTGCTATCTGCTGGCGCGCTGGCAGGCGCAATGGGGCTGGTTGCTGCATTTGCGTGGCGATGCCGAGCGTTCCCGCGAACATTTTCTTGAAGCGCTGCAAGCTTTGCCCGACAGCGCTTGGACCTCGCGCCTGATGTGCTTGTCGGGGTTGACCCAGCAAGCCTTGCTGCGCGGCGAACTGGAAGTGGCGCAAGCCTTGAGCCGCGAAGCGTTGTGCCTGGCCCGTGCCCACGGGTCATTGGTGTTGGAGGCGTTGCTGGAGTTGGACCACGCTCAATTGCTGGAACAGCGCGGCGCGCCGTACCGGGCGCAGAGCCTGTTGGAAAATGTCCAGGCGATGTTGCTCAAGCAGCGTCTCAAGGCCGGGCCGCTGGTCGGGCGCATCGCCTTGCGCCGTGGGCACCTGGCCTTGCGTCAAGGCCAGGATGCGCTGGCCGCCGAGTGTTTCGATGCCGGCTTGAAGATGTGCCTGCACAGCCAGGACAAGCGCGTGCTCTATGGTTTTCTCGGCCTGGCGTTGCTGGCGGCCAACCGTGGCGATTACGCCCAGGCCTTTGTGCAACTGCGCGAGGCCGAGCGGCTGATGCAGCAGCGTCAGGTGCCGGATTCGGTGTATCGCGCGGTGTTGCTGTTGGTCAGTGGGCACTTCTGGTTGCAACAGGGCCGGGCCGAGTTGACGCTGGAAGCGGTGCGGCGGGTGCTGCGTCACTTCCGCGGGCCACAGGCCAAGCAGGCACCGCCGGCGACGTTGGAGTTGATACCGCGCCTGGAATACCTGCTGGTGCTGGCCGAAGTGAAACTGGGTTGTGCCGAGCAACCGTTGGAGCGCTTGCGCGCCTTGCTGGCGACTATCCAGCAGCGCGGCATGTTGTGCCTGGAAACCGAACTGCACCTGGTGCTCGGCGAGGTGGCCTGGCAACTCGGCGACTCGACCCTGGCGCGACGGTCGTTGCAGGCCGGGTTGGAGCTGGCCGCACGTTGCCAGGTGCAGCAGGCCATTCGTGAGCTGCGTTTGCGCTCGCCCGGGTTGTTGAGTGAGGTGGGGCTTGAAGCGCAGGTGTCGCCCGCCGGTGCGGCGGACAATCCCCTGAGCCAGCGCGAACTGGAAGTGCTGCAATTGATCGCCCTGGGTAGCTCCAACCTGGAAATCGCCGACCGTTTGTTTATCTCCCTGCACACGGTCAAGACCCATGCACGGCGCATCCACAGCAAGCTTGGCGTGGAGCGGCGCACGCAAGCGGTGGCCAAGGCGAAGACGTTGGGCCTGATGGTCTAGGCGCTGAACGCCTGGCGGTATTCGCCGGGCGTGGCGCCCATGGCCTGGCGGAAGCGATGGGTGAAGTGGCTGGCGCTGGAAAAACCGCACATCAGGGCGATCTCACCCAGGGGCAGGGCGCTGCTGCGCAGCAGTGCCTGGGCGCGGGTCAAGCGCCGCGCCAGCAGGTATTGGTGCGGCGGCAGGCCGAAGCTTTGGCGGAACATCCGCGCGAAGTGGTATTCCGACAGCGCGCACAGCCCGGCGAGTTGCCCGAGGCTGATGGGGTCTTCCAGGTGCTGATCGATGTAGTCCACCAATAGCCTGCGCTGGTACGCCGCCAGCCCGCCTTTCAAGCGCAACCCATCGCGTGCGCCGACCTGGCTGAGCAGGGTGTGGCTGAGCATTTCGTGGGCCAGGCTGCTGGTCAGCAGGCGTTCGGCCGGTTCGTGCCAGTTGAGGGCGATCAACTGGTGGAAGCGCCGGGCCTGGCTGGCATCTTCCAGGAAGGTGCTTTCGCGCAGTTGCAACGCGCGCGGTTCGCGGTCGAGCAGGGTGACGCAGCCCAGGGCAAATTGCTCCGGGCTGAAATACACGTGGGCCAGGCGGATCTCGCCGTTGATCACCCAGGCCGACTGATGCTCGGCCGGCAGGATGCACAGCTTGTCGGGCCCGCCCTTGGTGCCCGGCTGGTCGCGGCGAAACGTGCCGGTGCCGCCGCCGACGTAGCAGGACAAGGTGTGATGGCTCGGCGCCTGATAATCCTGGGAATCGTGATGGTTGCTCCACAAGGCCGCAGACAAGCCGTCACCGAGCTCGGCGCAGGCTTCGAGGCGTGCGTTGGGCGAGCGGTTAAGGGCTTGGAAGACTTGCAGGGATTGCAGATCAGGCATGGCGAGCACTCTGTGGACGCCTTGCATCCTACTCTGCGCTGATGACGCTGTGATCCCACCGCCCGACAAAAGCGCAAGAATCTGCAAGCGGTTTGCTCGGGGCGGGGGCGACACTGGGGCTCAATCGATGGAGCCTGTCATGAACCTTTTCCTGTACTTACTCACCGTGCTGATCTGGGGCACCACCTGGATCGCCCTTAAATGGCAACTGGGCGTGGTGGCGATCCCGGTGTCCATCGTCTATCGCTTCGGTCTCGCGGCGCTGGTGCTGTTTGCGTTGTTGCTGCTCAGCCGCCGGTTGCAGGTGATGAACCGGCGCGGGCATCTGATCTGCCTGGCCCAGGGCTTGTGCCTGTTCTGCGTGAACTTCATGTGCTTCCTGACGGCCAGCCAGTGGATTCCCAGCGGGCTGGTGGCCGTGGTGTTTTCCACGGCGACCTTGTGGAACGCGCTGAACGCCCGGGTGTTTTTCGGCCAGCGCGTGGCGCGCAATGTGTTGATGGGCGGCGGCCTGGGTCTGCTGGGGTTGGGCTTTCTGTTCTGGCCGGAGCTGGTCGGGCACACCGCCAGCCCGCAGACCCTGCTTGGCCTGGGCTTGGCGCTGCTCGGGACGATGTGTTTCTCGGCGGGTAACATGCTGTCGAGCCTGCAACAGAAAGCCGGGCTCAAGCCGCTGACCACCAATGCCTGGGGCATGGCCTATGGTTCGGCGATGTTGGCGACCTATTGCGCGGTGCGCGGGATTCCGTTCGAGATGGACTGGAGCGCGCGGTATATCGGCGCATTGTGGTACCTGGTGATCCCGGGCTCGGTGATCGGGTTTACCGCGTACCTGACCCTGGTCGGACGCATGGGGCCGGAGCGGGCGGCGTACTGCACGGTGCTGTTCCCGGTGGTGGCGTTGAATGTGTCGGCGTTTGCCGAGGGCTATCAATGGACCGGGGCGGCGCTGGTGGGGTTGGTGCTGGTGATGTTGGGGAATGTGTTGGTGTTCAGAAAACCCAAGCCCGTTACCCCCATCCTCAAGGCGCAGCAAATCTGATGTGGGGCTTGTGTGGGAGCGGGCTTGCTCGCGAAGGCGGTGGGTCAGTCAACGAATTTAGCGACTGACACTGCGCCTTCGCGAGCAAGCCCGCTCCCACATTTGACCGAGTTGACCGGGTTATTTGAGACCGAGGCGCTTGGCCATGCGCCCCAGGTTGGCGCGGTCCAACCCCAGCTCACGGGCCGCACTGGCCCAGTTGTGCTGGTGACGCTCCAGGCAGGCGCTGATGATCTGGCGTTGAAAGTGCTCGGTGGCCTGGCGCAGGTCGCCCGTGACCACGGGGATCACGTCGTCTGGGGCTTCGATGGCCGGCGCGCTGACGTCAGGCAAGTCCAGGTCCTGGGCGCTCAGGCTGAGAATCTTCGGCCGCTCGCGGCAGTTGCCCAGGGCTTTGAGCGCGCTGCGGCCGATCAAGTGTTCCAACTCTCGCACATTGCCCGGCCAGTTATAGGCCAGCAGCGCCGCCTGGGCATCGCTGCTCAGGCGCAGGCTGCCCAGGCCCATGCGAGAGCGGTTCTGCTCCAGGAAGAAACCCGCCAGCAGCAACACATCGCGCCCGCGCTCGCGCAGGGCCGGGACTTGCAGCGGGTACACGCTGAGGCGGTGGTAGAAGTCGGCGCGGTAGCGGCCGTTGCGCACTTCTTCGGCGAGGTCGCGGTTGGTGGCGGCGATCAGGCGCACGTCGACCTGATGTTCCTTGTCCGAGCCCAGTCGCTGCAACTGGCCGCTTTGCAGCACGCGCAGCAGTTTGGCCTGCACGCTCAGGGACAGTTCGCCGACTTCATCGAGGAACAGCGTGCCGCCGTTGGCCAGTTCGAACTTGCCGCGTCGCTCATTCAGCGCGCCGGTAAAGGCGCCGCGCACATGGCCGAACAGCTCGCTTTCCACCAGGGTTTCCGGCAGGGCGGCGCAGTTGAGGCTGATCAGCGGTTTGTCGGCACGGGCTGACGCAGCATGGATCGCCTGGGCCACCAACTCCTTGCCCACCCCGGTTTCGCCGGTGATCAGAACGGTGAGGTCGCTGCCGCCCACCAGCTTGATCTCTTCCACCAGGCGTTTGTGGGGTTTGCTCTGGCCGATCATTTCCTTGTGCTGCTGGCCGCTGGCCTCGCGATAGATTTCGGCGCGCAGGGTCAGGCGTTCGATACGTTCGGCGACGTTGACGGTCGCGGCCGCGAGGCTGGCGAAGGCTTGCAGGGCGTCGAGTTCGACCCGTTCGAAACGCTCGGTGTCGAGGGCGTCCAGGGTCAGCAGGCCCCATGGCCTGTCGTCGACAAACAGCGGGCAGCCCATGCAGTCGTGGACTTCCAGCTGCCCGTGTATGCCAGCGACGAGACCGTCGTAGGGGTCGGGCAATTCGCTGTCGCTGTCAAAGCGCGTCGGGCCGGGGCTGGCGAGCAATACGGCGAAGCGCGGGTGTTCACTGACCTTGAAGCGCCGCCCGAGGGTATCGGGGCTCAAGCCATCCACCGCCAGTGGTACCAGCCATTCACCGTCCAGGCGCAACAACGCGGCGGCATCACACGGCAGCAGGGCACGCATGGCTTGCAACAGGCGGCGGTAGCGCTCGCCTTCGGGCAGTTCACGGGACAGGTCGGCGACCAGGGGCAGCAGGGTGGTGAGCAGCGATTGTGCAGTCATAATGACTCCTTGTAGTCCTTATGACTATAAAGTGTAGGAAGTCATACTGACTACATATTATTCAACTCATTGAAATATAAGGATTTATAAGTTGGCACGAATACTGAGTAGGTAAAGGCAATCAGTAAAAAGACCCAGGAGTCTGCCATGCTTAGTGCCCAAGACCGTGCCATCGTCAAATCCACTGTGCCCCTGCTGGAAAGCGGTGGCGAAGCGCTGATCACCCATTTCTACCGCATGATGCTCTCCGAGTACCCTGAGGTGCGCCCGCTGTTCAACCAGGCTCACCAAGCCAGTGGCGACCAGCCGCGCGCCCTGGCCAACGGCGTGCTGATGTATGCGCGACACATTGACCAGTTGGACCAGCTGGGTGACCTGGTGGCGAAGATCATCAACAAGCACGTGGCCTTGCAGATCCTGCCGGAGCATTACCCGATCGTGGGGGCCTGCCTGCTGCGGGCGATTTCCGAAGTGCTGGGCAGCGAGATCGCCACCCCTGAAGTGATGAATGCCTGGGGCGCGGCCTACGGCCAACTGGCGGATATTCTGATCGGTGCCGAAAGCGCCATCTACGCTGAAAAGGCCCAGGCCCCCGGCGGTTGGCGCGGTGCGCGGGCGTTCACGCTGGTCAAGCGTGTGGAAGAAAGCGCCGAGATCACGTCCTTCTACTTTGCACCTGTGGATAACGGCCCGATCCTCGCGGCTGCGCCCGGCCAGTACATCGGTATGAAGCTGGTGCTGGACGGCGAAGAAGTGCGCCGCAACTATTCTCTGTCGGCCCTGAGCGATGCCGGCCAGTACCGCATCAGCGTCAAGCGCGAAGCCGGTGGGCGAGTGTCCAACTACCTGCATGATCAACTGCAGGTTGGCGCGACCATCGACCTGTTCCCGCCGGCGGGCGAGTTCACCTTGGTGGCCAGTGATAAACCGCTGGTGCTGATCAGCGGCGGGGTGGGTATCACACCGACCCTGCCAATGCTCGAAGCCGCGCTGGCGACCGAGCGCCCGGTGCACTTTATCCACTGCGCGCGCAATGGCGGGGTGCATGCGTTCCGCGATTGGGTGGATGCCCTGGCGGCCAAGCACCCGCAACTCAAGCGCTTCTATTGCTACGCCGAGGATGACGGGGTGAGCCCGGCGGCAGACAAGGTGGGCTTGTTGAGCCAGGCGCAACTGGCGGCGTGGTTGCCCGAGCAGCGTGATGTGGATGCGTATTTCCTCGGGCCCAAGGGCTTCATGGCGGCGGTCAAGCGTCACCTCAAGGCGTTGGGGGTTCCAGAGAAACAAAGCCGGTATGAGTTCTTCGGTCCGGCTGCGGCATTGGAGTAACACACTGTCCGAATTGTGGGAGCGGGCAAGCCTGCTCCCACATGGGGTCGCTATTGCGACTGATTAATCTCCTGTTAACCCCTTTCTGTTTAAACCTCTCTCTGTGTGTAAACTTGCGGCCATTGGCATGACCAGACAAAGGGAAACAGAGATGAGTGACGAATTGCGTTTAGGCAGGGAGCGGCGCTTTCTGGTGTTGCTGGGCATCATCTGCCTGGCGCTGATCGGTGGTGCACTTTATATGCAGGTCGTGCTGGGCGAGGCGCCGTGCCCGCTGTGCATCCTGCAACGCTATGCGCTGCTGCTGATTGCGGTCTTCGCCTTCCTCGGCGCGGCCATGCGCCGCAAAGGCGCGGTGACGCTGTTCGAAGGCCTGGTGGTGCTCAGCGCCCTCGGCGGCGTGGCAGCAGCCGGCCATCATGTGTACACCCAGTTCTTCCCCCAGGTCAGTTGCGGCATCGATGTGCTGCAACCGATCGTCGACGACCTGCCCCTGGCCAAGGTGTTCCCCCTGGGCTTCCAGGTCGACGGTTTCTGCAGCACGCCGTATCCGCCGATACTGGGCCTGTCCCTGGCGCAATGGGCGCTGGTGGCGTTCGTGCTGACGGTGATCCTGGTGCCGCTGGGTATTTACCGTAACCGCCAACGCCGCACCTGAGTGTTGACTGAAACGCCCCGGTCCTCCTTGAGGGAAGTCCGGGGCGTTTTTGTTTGTAGGGTTTTGTGAACAGAGCGTGACGCGGGACAATTCCGGGTGCGCGCAGCGTGCGACATGTTGTCACACGGAAGCTGCCGCAGGACGTTTCCGACTCGCTCATTGCCTCGTTAAATTTGCCTAAAACGCGCAAATTGTGCTGTCAGTTCGTGGTTTGGACGAGGCGGCGCAGCTCACGCCGCCCGTGCCTTTGAGTGATGTCCGAATGCCTTGTTTTCTGGGGGGTTGGGTACGTTTAACGTGCCCTTACACTGGGTAAGGGCTGTGACGCTTTGTGCAATAACACGGCAATTTTTGTGGTTTTTGTTGAGAATCGAACACGATAAGATCGCGAACCTTTGCGGTTTTGGTGAAGGATTGTTGCTGTAATCGATAAAAATTATTTCTTTATAAGACATGGTTTATACATCGCTAGCTAACTACAATCGCCCGCACTGAATGTCCGGTGCTGTTCAATATTTGAGCACTGGAGCGGTCGAGGGGCAGATGGATGGCTCTGTGCGACCCCAAGGTTCCGGCAGCCTTTCAACTATCCGCACCAAATGGAATTGGTCTGTAACAAGGCCTTTAACCACGAAATCGAATAAGAACTCACCGCAGGTCCGCGAAACGCGCCGTTAAATGGCGTGATGGGCAGGCTCTTATTCAATCGAAGAGAAATGCCAACCCTTGGCAGGGTGAAGTGTTGGCGATCAAAACCCAACTGCATTGCGCAAGCTGCTTTAGAGGTCGTGAGATGAGTAAAAACAGGTACCCCCGATTACTAGGCTTTTTGCCGCTGCTTGGCATGATGTTAATGCTGGGAGGCTGCAAGTGGACCTTGCTCGACCCGAAAGGACAGGTCGGCCTGGATGAACGAAACCTGATCATCACCGCTACCCTGCTGATGCTGCTGGTCGTGGTCCCTGTGATCATCATGACCTTCGCGTTCGCCTGGAAATATCGCGCGTCGAACACCAGCGCGACCTACGCGCCGAAGTGGTCGCACTCCACCAAGATCGAAATCGCGGTGTGGCTGGTCCCGATCCTCATCATCATTGCCCTGGGTTATGTGACCTACAAGTCCACCCACGCTCTGGACCCGTACCGTCCGCTGGAATCCGACGTCAAGCCGATCAACATCGAAGTCGTCGCGCTGGACTGGAAGTGGCTGTTCATCTACCCAGACCTGGGTATCGCCACTGTTAACCAGATCCGCTTCCCGGAACACACTCCGCTGAACTTCAAGATCACCTCCGACGCCGTGATGAACTCGTTCTTCATCCCAGCCCTGGGCGGCCAGATCTACGCGATGGCAGGCATGCAGACCAAGCTGCACCTGATCGCCAACCAGAAAGCTGAAATGGAAGGCATCTCCGCCAACTACAGCGGCGCTGGCTTCACCGGCATGAAATTCAAAGCGATCTCGACAAGCCAGGAAGAATTCGACGCCTGGGTAGCCGAAGTCAAGGCCGCACCTAAACAGCTTGATCAAGCTGAATACGACGCCCTGGCCAAACCAAGCCAGAACAACCCAGTCGCCCTGTACTCCACGTACGAGCCGAACCTGTTTCAGAAAATCGTCGACAAGTACGAAGGTATGAAGCCAGGCAAGCCGGTCAAGCACGAGAAGAAAGAAGTGGCCGCGGTTGAAGGTTCTGACACGGGCTCGCATTCAACTGCTGGGGCAGAGGAGTAAACGATGTTTGGTAAATTAAGTTGGGATGCGATCCCGTTCCACGAGCCGATTGTGATGATTACCATCGCCATGATCGCGCTGGGTGGTCTGGCACTGTTCGCGGCAATCACTTATTTCAAGAAGTGGACCTACCTGTGGACCGAGTGGCTGACTTCGGTTGACCACAAGAAAATCGGCGTCATGTACATCATCGTGGCCATGGTCATGCTGCTGCGTGGTTTTGCCGACGCCATCATGATGCGTACCCAGTTGGCCATGGCCACCGAGGGTTCGCCTGGCTACCTGCCACCTGAACACTATGACCAGATCTTCACCGCCCACGGTGTGATCATGATCATCTTCATGGCGATGCCATTCTTCACCGGCCTGATGAACCTTGCAGTGCCGCTGCAGATCGGCGCGCGTGACGTTGCCTACCCGTTCCTGAACTCCCTGAGCTTCTGGCTGCTGGTTTCCGGCGTGGTGCTGATCAACGTATCCCTGGGCGTCGGCGAATTCGCCAAGACCGGTTGGGTTGCGTATCCGCCGCTGTCGGGCATTCAGTACAGCCCTGGCGTGGGTGTGGACTACTACATCTGGGCCCTACAGTTATCAGGACTCGGGACGACGCTGACGGGGGTCAACTTCCTGGCCACCGTGCTGAAAATGCGCGCCCCTGGCATGAAACTGATGGACATGCCGATCTTCACCTGGACCTGCACCTGGGCCAACGTCCTGATCGTGGCTTCGTTCCCGATCCTGGCCGCCACCATGGCGCTGCTGTCGCTTGACCGTTACCTGGATTTCCACATTTTCACCAATGAACTTGGTGGCAATCCAATGATGTACGTGAACCTGTTCTGGGCATGGGGTCACCCTGAGGTGTACATCCTGATCCTGCCAGCGTTCGGTATCTTCTCCGAAGTGATCTCGACCTTTACCGGCAAGCGCCTGTTCGGTCACCACTCGATGGTTTACGCATCGGGCGCAATCTCTGTACTGGGCTTCATGGTTTGGCTGCACCACTTCTTCACCATGGGTTCGGGGGCCAGCGTCAACGCCTTCTTCGGCCTGGCGACGATGCTGATTTCCATCCCGACGGGGGTGAAGCTATTCAACTGGCTGTTCACCATCTACCACGGTCGTCTGCGCATGACCAGCCAGGTCCTGTGGACCCTGGGCTTCATGGTGACCTTCGCCATCGGCGGCATGACTGGCGTACTGCTGGCCATCCCGGGTGCTGACTTCGTCCTGCACAACAGCCTGTTCGTGATCGCGCACTTCCATAACGTGATCATCGGTGGTGCGGTATTCGGTTACATCGCTGGCTTCAGCTTCTACTTCCCGAAAGCGTTCGGCTTCAAGCTGCACGAAGGCTGGGGCAAGGCTGCATTCTGGTTCTGGATCTCGGGCTTCTTCGTCGCGTTCATGCCGCTCTACGCGCTGGGCTTCATGGGCATGACCCGTCGTCTGAACGCCACTACCAACCCTGAGTGGGTGCCGTACCTGTACGTCGCCATGTTCGGTGCGGTGATGATCGCTGTGGGTATCGCCTGCCAGCTGATCCAGTTGTACGTGAGTATCCGTGATCGCAAGCAGAACATGTGCGAGTCCGGCGACCCATGGAATGGCCACACCCTGGAATGGTCGACTTCGTCGCCACCACCGTTCTACAACTTCGCCGTGATCCCGACTGCGAACACCATTGATGCGTTCACCGAAGCCAAGGAAGACGGTACTGCGTACCAGAAACCGGCCAAATATGAACCGATCCACATGCCAAGCAACACCGCCACTGGCGTGGTGATGGGTGCGCTGTTGACCGTGTTCGGTTTCGCGATGATCTGGCACATCTGGTGGCTGGCAATCGTGAGCCTGGTTGGCACTATCGGTTACTTCATCGTTCACGCAGCCCGTGACGATCAAGGCTACATGGTGCCGGTCGAAGAGATCGAACGCATCGAAGCCGAGCAGCACGCTCGCCTGGTAGCCGAGAAGAAAATCCCGGCCAACCGTGTTGAAACCTCGTTGGAACAGGCTTAAACCATGTCGAACTTAGTGACCAATGCTGGACACGCCCATGTCGATGACCATGGGCACGATGACCATCACCACGACTCGGGGCCGATGACCGTTTTCGGTTTCTGGCTCTACCTGATGACCGACTGCATCTTGTTTGCGTCGATCTTCGCGGTGTACGCGGTACTGGTAAACAACACTGCCGGTGGCCCGTCGGGCCACGACATCTTCGAACTGCCCTACGTGCTCGGCGAAACCGCCTTGCTGTTGTTCAGTTCGATCACCTACGGCTTCGCCATGTTGGCCTTCTACAAGGGCAACAAGAAAGGCGTACTGAGCTGGTTGGCACTGACCTTCCTGTTCGGCCTGGGCTTCATCGGCATGGAGATCAACGAGTTCCACCTGCTGATCTCCGAAGGTTACGGCCCGCACCGTTCCGGCTTCCTGTCCGCGTTCTTCACGCTGGTAGGCACCCACGGTCTGCACGTATCCGCCGGCCTGCTGTGGATGGCGGTGATGATGTATCAGGTCAATAAACACGGCCTGACCAACACCAACAAGACTCGCCTGAGCTGCCTGAGCCTGTTCTGGCACTTCCTGGACGTGGTCTGGATCTGCGTATTCACCGTTGTCTACCTGATGGGGACTCTGTAATGGCTAATGCACACTCCCATGACAGCCACGATGCAAGCCACGGCAGCGTCAAGTCGTACGCTATCGGCTTCATCCTGTCGGTCATCCTGACCCTGATCCCGTTCGGCCTGGTGATGTACCCGACCCTGCCGAAATCGATCACCTTGATGATCGTGTTGGCATTCGCGGTAATCCAGGTTCTGGTTCACCTGGTGTACTTCCTGCACCTGGACCGTTCCGAGGCCCAGCGTGAGAACGTGATTGCGTTCGTGTTCGCAGGCCTGGTGATCGTTCTGCTGGTTGGTCTGTCGCTGTGGATCATGTTCAGCATCCACACCTACATGATGGCGAAGTGAGGTAAGACCCGATGTCGCTTAAGCACTTTATCCAAATCACCAAACCGGGGATCATTTTCGGTAACGTGCTTTCTGTGGCGGGCGGTTTCTTCCTGGCCTCCAAGGGACATGTCGATCTGGCCATCTTCCTGGCTGCGATGATCGGTACGTCCCTGGTGGTGGCTTCCGGTTGCGTGTTCAACAACTGCATCGACCGTGACATCGACATCAAGATGGAGCGCACCAAGAATCGCGTGCTGGTCCAGGGCCTCATCTCCCTGAAGCTGGCACTGATCTATGCGACCGTCCTCGGTGTTGCCGGTGTGGCGTTGTTGTACAAGGTGGCCAACCCGCTGGCGGCGCTGTTCGCCGTGATCGGTTTTGTCATCTACGTCGGCCTCTACAGCCTGTACCTCAAGCGCAAGTCGGTGCACGGCACGCTGGTGGGCAGTCTGTCGGGGGCGATGCCGCCGGTGATTGGTTATGTGGCTGTGACCAATAGCTTCGACATGGCCGCGCTGACGCTACTGGTGATGTTCAGCCTGTGGCAGATGCCGCACTCCTACGCCATTGCGATTTTCCGCTTCAATGACTACCTGGCTGCGTCGATTCCGGTTCTGCCGGTCAAGCGTGGCATCCAGGTGGCCAAGAAACACATCCTGCTCTACATCCTGGCCTTCCTCGTGGCGACCTTGATGTTGACCTTCAGTGGCTATGCCGGCATGAGCTACCTTGCCGTCGCCGCCGCCATGGGCATGTACTGGTTGTACATGGCCTGGACCGGCTACAAGGCGGTGGATGACACCGTCTGGGCGCGCAAGCTGTTCGTGTTCTCGATCTTCACCATCACCGCGCTCAGCGTGATGATGTCCCTGGATTTCCAAGTGCCGAAAGAGCTTCTGCTGACCTACGCTCACTGAGTGGTCGCGCAGTGAAAGAGCCCCGCCTTCGAGAGAAGCGCGGGGCTTTTTCTTGGGCGGGCGGTTAAATCGGACTAGGCTTTTCTCGTCTTACCCTCAAGTACGAGCTGTGCGAATCCATCCCCCGCCTTACAAGGAGTTGTCACATGGTCAGCGTTAGTCGTCGGTCCCTTCTCGCCGTGGGCGCAGCCCTGCCGCTGTTAGGGCGTCTGGACTGGGCGGTAGCGGCCCCGAAGCCGGCAAAGTCTGACAAGGTGCGGCTCAACTACAACGAAAGCCCCTACGGCCCCTCGGGCGCTGCGCGTGAGGCGATGCAGCGCGGCATCGCCAGCGCCGGGTTGTACCCCTACGGCCACATGTACGCACTGGCCGGGCTGTTCGCCCAGCAGCAAGGGCTTGCCGAGGACCAGGTGGCGGTGTTTTCCGGCTCCATGGCCGCGCTGCGGTTTGCGGTCCTGGCGTTTACCAGTGAAACCCGCGGGCTGGTGATGGCCACGCCGTCCTATGAAGTCCCGCGCCAGGCGGCCGAATCGCGCAAGGCGCCGGTGAAAGAGGTCGACCTCAACGCCGAACACGCCCACGACGTGCCCGCCATGCTCGCCGCCGCCCCCCAGGCCGGCATGCTCTACCTGTGCAACCCCAACAACCCCACCGGCACCATGACTCCCACCGAGGCGATCCGCCACGCACTGGCGAACAAACCCAAGGGCAGCGTGCTGGTGGTGGACGAGGCTTACATCGACTTTTCCGACGCTCCCAGCGTGATCAGTTGGGTCAAGGAACACGATGACCTGCTGGTGCTGCGCACCTTCTCGAAAATCTACGGCATGGCCGGTGCCCGCGTCGGCCTGGCGGTGGGGCACCCGAAGTTGCTGGAACAACTGGCGGTGTTCGGCGGCGACAATGTCCCGGCCGGTTCGGCGCTGCTCGGTGCCAAGGCCAGCCTGGAAGACATCAAGCTACTGCCCCAGCGCAAGGCGCTCAACGCACAACTGCGCGACGAGACCGTGGCATGGCTGAAGGGGCGTGGGTTTACCTGCACGGTGTCCCAGAGCAACTGCTTCATGATCGACGTGAAGCAGCCGGCCGAGCAGGTTATCGAGCGCCTGGCAGAGCAGGGTGTGTTGATCGGGCGGGTGTGGAAGAACTGGCCGCAGTGGGTGCGGGTGACGGTGGGGAACAAGCAGGATATGCAGCGCTTTCGTGAGGCGTTTGCGGCGCAGGATGTGCGGGCTGTCTGACCCTGGAGGAAACAGATGTGGGAGCGGGCTTGCTCCCACATTCAGTTCGGCGGTGTCGCTGGCGACGTGTTATTGCTGGACGATGCTGTAACCGTCAAACGCACGCTGCTGCTGCAACGCGGTGATCACACTCTTGCGGCTCAGCGGTTGCTCAGCGCCGGTGTTGTCCACGAAGCTTTCCACTTCCAACTCAGCCTCATCCCCTTCACCTACAAAGCTGAAGCCCAGGAATTCAAACGCCTCGCGGTCAACGTTCAGCTTCGAGCGCGGTGTGCGCAATGGCAGGGTGACGCTGATCCCATCCTTGCTGATCACAAACACTTCGGCTTCTTTTTTCGGGCGCGAGGCCTTGCTCTTGCCGGCGCTTGGGTTGCTGATGGCCTGGTGGCTCTGGTTCAGCACCTTCAACGCCAGGCCGTAGACCAACTCCTGGAACTCGGGGTCGTCCTTGAAGCTGGACAGGATGCGGCTGATGGAGAACTTGCTGCTCAGGTCTTCCAGGGCAATGTTGTCGGCGGCCTCGGCGTCCTTGAGTTGCTTGAGCTGGCCCATCAGGTCGTAGGCCTTGTCATCGTCGAAAGCGTCGTGAGCCTGGCGGATCGCCACGCGCAGTTCGCGGATCTGATCGCTTTCCTTGGAGGTGTGAAACGCGTCCAGCACCATTTCGCTGATGATCTTGGCCGCTGGCACATGCTGTGAAAGATTGATGGCGTTTTCGTATTCAGCTTTGGATTGCAAGGCGACTACGGATTCTTCGTGGTGGGAATCAGACATTGAAATTTCACTACTTCAGTAAACGGGAGACAAAAAAGCGTCGCGCATTTTCAAGGCGTGGGGGGATCAGGTCAAGGCAGCACATTGCCCCTGACCCATATCAAAACCCCCTGCCCGCATATCCGTTACAACAACCCTGCCTGATGAACCTATAAAAACGACCACTGACCTGCGCCAAGGGGACCTCCCCACGCCAGGTGATTAAAGGACTAACACGATGGCGCTTTCTCTTGCACGCCTGGCCATGCTGGGGGCGACGCTGAGCGTGGCGCTTCCCCTGCACGCCAGCGCCCCCGACACCCCACTGATCGAGCATGGCAAGTACGTCGCGCAACTGGGCGACTGCATCGCTTGCCACACTGCCAAGCAAGGCCAAGTGATGGCGGGCGGGCTGGAGCTGAGCACGCCGATGGGCACGATCTTTTCCAGCAATATCACGCCCGACCGTGACACCGGCATCGGCAACTACACCTACGAGCAATTCGACCGGGTCATGCGCGAAGGTGTCACGCCCAGCGGTATGAACCTGTACCCGGCTATGCCATATCCGTCCTACGCCAAGATGAGCGAAGACGATATGCGCGCCTTGTACGCCTACCTGATGCAAGACGTAGCGCCTGTGCAGCAAGCCAACCGTGAAGCCGACATGGGTTTCCCGTTCAACCAGCGCTGGGGCCTGGCGCTGTGGAATTTCGCCTTTCTCGACAAGCGGCCCTTCCAGCCGGACCCGGCGCGGGATGCACAGCTCAACCGCGGCGCCTACCTCGTCCAGGGCCTGGGCCATTGCGGTTCCTGCCACACGCCGCGTGGCATCGCCTTCCAGGAAAAAGCCCTGAGTGATGAAGGCCGCAGTGGCCAGCATTACCTGGCTGGCGAAACCGTAGAGCATTGGCGCGCCCTGAGCCTGCGCAACCTGTGGACCGTGGAAGACACCGTGCAATTGCTCAAGACCGGGCAAAACCGCTTCGCCACGGTCGCCGGCAACATGGCCGATGTGATCCACCACAGCACTCAGCATTTCAGCGATGACGACCTCACGGCCATCGCCCGCTACCTCAAGTCCCTGCCACCGGGCAAAGACGATTTGCCAATGCCGTCCGTGGCCCAGGCACCCGCTGCGCCGCCGGCGGATCTGTTCACCAGCCGGGGCGGCCTGGGTTACATGCAGTTCTGCAGCGACTGCCATCGCAGCGACGGCGCCGGTGTCAAAGGCCTGTTCCCGCCGCTGGCGGGCAATCCGGGCATTGCCTCCAGCAACCCGACGTCACTGCTGCACATCACCCTGACGGGTTGGGAAACCGCGCAAACGGCCGCTCACCCACGGGTCTACACCATGCCCGGTTTCGCCCGCCTGGCCGATCAGGAAATCGCCGAGATCCTCAGCTTTGTGCGCACGAGCTGGGGCAATGGGGGCACGCCCATCAGCGCGGCGCAGGTCAAAACGCTGCGTGACCAGCTCAACCCGGTGACCACCGATTCAACGGCATTTGAAACCCCGCGCCTGGCCGACCTGCTCGCCGCGCCCAACGCCGACCAAGTGGTGCGCGGCATGCGCCTGCATCTGCAAACCAAGGCATTGTTGCCGGACAACGTCGGCAACGCGCTCAATTGCACCAGTTGCCATCTCAACGCCGGTACCGTGGCGGACGGTTCGCCCTTTGTCGGCGTGTCGGCATTCTTCCCCAGCTACGCGCCGCGTGCGGGCAAGGTGGTGAGCCTGGAAGAACGCATCAACGGCTGTTTCCGTCGCTCGATGAACGGCAAGCCGTTGCCGCCGCAATCGGCAGATATGCAAGCGATGGTCGCCTACTTCGACTGGATGAAAAATAACACCGGCCCCGCAGACAAAGTCGCCGGGCGCGGCGTGGGCAAGGTCGACCCGGCGATCAAGCCGGACCTGCTCAATGGTCAAGCGGTCTACGCCAAGCAATGTGCGGTGTGCCATGGTGACAACGGCCAGGGCCTGGCGCGCGCCGACGGCGAACTGATCTACCCGCCGCTGTGGGGCGAGCAATCGTTCAATATCGGCGCCGGCATGGCCCGCACCTATACGGCGGCGGCATTCGTCAAACGCAACATGCCAATAGGCTTTCACGAGAAATTTCCGCTAGGGCAGGGTGGTTTGTCCGACCAGGACGCGGTGGATGTCGCGGCGTTTTTCTCGGGGCAACCGCGCCCGGACTTCCCGGACAAGGTCAAGGATTGGCCCAATGGCGGCAAGCCCGCCGATGCACGTTATTGATGGGCTGAAAACGGGGAGCCGCCGGGCTCCCCGCGCAGGCGCCTAGGGGTAGGTGACCGCTCCCACCGAGCAGCTTTGCTTGTTGCTTTCATAACTGTTGGCCCGCACCGTCCACGTGCCGCCCTGGGTGGTGCCCAGCCAGATGGCGATGGTGGTGATCAGCGTCGCGTCATGGACGTGCTTGTCCTGGCGCCAGCAGACTTTCAGTTCGGTCATGGTTCCGTCTTTCGTGAATTTTTCCTGGCAATAGCTGGCCATGGTTGGGTTCTCCCTGAGTGGATGGCGGTACAACGCTTAATGACCCGTGGCGCTTGGGATGCTGATCACCCCGAGCAACACCGGTATGTCGATGTCGGTGGAATCAAGCTCAATATCGAACTGGTCCGAGCCCGCGCTCGTCACCGCGCCGGCCTGCACCGAGAACGGGCCGATGCGGCTCACATTGCTGGCCAATTGCTGGGCCGATTGCAGGGTGCTGGCGCGCAGTTTCAGGCACGGGCGAAAGCCCAGCACTGCCTTGAGCGGCAGCAGGCCAAGCGGGCCGTCGAGCGCCAGAAAGGGCGGTGCGCCAGCGGGCAATGGGTAACGGGTGGCGTCGAAGAAGCTCGGGTCGAGCCACTCGGCGGGGCTCAGGCTGAAGGTGCCGAAGGCCTGCATCGACACGCTCAAGCTCAGCGTCGTGGTGTCTTCCAGGGCGGCGAGGCTGGCCGTATCCACTTGGATAAAGGCAGGCGCGCTTTCCGGCACGTTGACGCTGACGGCATCGAGCACTGCCACGGGTGCAACGCGTGCTTGCCACTGTGCAAACGTGGCGCTCCAGTTTTCCAGGGCATAGCCGGGATACAGGTACTGAGGAGCGCCCGCCGCCAGTTGCACCCACATGTTGGTCGCGACCTTCTCCGGCTGCATGGCCAGCCAGCATTGATTGAGTGCCGCGCAAATCTCGGGGACGCTCGGCCCCAGCGTTGCCATCAGGTGTTGATGGGTCTGGGACAGCGGTGTGCTGTTCAGTTGTTGGGCCTGCAAGGGATTGGGCGGCGTCGAGGTGCTCACCAGTTGCCGATACCGATCAAAGTCGACCGGGCTGGCGTTTACGTTCGCCAGAGATGCCGGTTGTGCGGCTTCCAGCAAGTAGCTGAGGTAAATCCAGTAAGCGGTGAACACACCGCTGTGGATCGAATAAGTCCCCGTGGGCACGGGAATGCCATTGCCCAACTGGTAGATGCTGGCGTTGCATATGGCCGGAATCGGGCTACCCAGGTCGGTGTAGGTGTTGAGCGCGGTAATCGAAAACACTTCGCCGGGTGCTACTTGGGCCAGGTTGGCCAAGGTTTGGTCGTATAGCTGCCAAAGCGTTGGGTCTGCCACGCGCGATGCTCCTGTGCCATGAAGCCGGGAGCCGCGAAGGCCCCCGGCCGGGCTGTCACTGGCCCAGTTGTTGGCTGACCACACCCAACAGAATCGGCAGGCTGCTGTGGATCGGACCGATGGTCACGGTGGCCGAGGCGTCATCCCAACGGATGTCTTGTTTGCTGCCATAGGCGGACGTGGTCGCCGACCCGATGCGGAACGGGCCGATGCCGATGGACGCGGTGGCCTGGGATTGCCAGCTGCTTTTCACGTTGCTGTAGTCGCTGGCCTTCATTTTCAGTTTCACCGTTGGCTCAAAGCCGACCACCAGTTGCGTCGGCACGGCCGCCAGGGAGCCGTTTTCGCCGAAGAAGGCCGGCGAGCCCGGTTTGAGTTTGTTCTGGAAGGTGTTCACCAGTGAACCGTTATCCCACCAGGCGCCCGGAGCGATGATAAAGCTGCCCAGACCAGTGAAGTCGACGGTCAGCGAGAAGTCGCTGCTTGAGGTGTCGATGCTGGTTTTCTGGCCACTGGCGGAACCGCTGGCGGTGAAGTTGAAAAAATCACCGAACAGGCTGGCATTCGCCGAAGCACTCCAGCCGGATTGGCTGAAACTGTAACTGGCGGTGCTGGAGCTGACCGAGATCGAGGCCCCGACCTGCCCGGCGACGCTGGCGGCTTGCCAGGCTGCATACGCGGTGGAAAATCCTTGCAGGGTGTAGGACGGAGCAAAGGACGATACCAACGCACTGGCTGGTGGTGGAGTGGTGCCACCGACGACCACCGGCTGTGAACCCGGCGCTGCGATCGACCCGGAGGTCACGGCCATGTTGAACGGGTTTTGCGCGGTGAGGCTCTGCGCACCGTTGATCCCGACCTTGCTGCGTGCTTGCTGCAACGGCACATACCCGGCGCCATACGCCTGCACCATCAACGAATCGAGGGCGTTGGCGGCGCCAATCAGGTTGTTGTTGGCGGTGACGTAGCTTGGGTAGCTTTGTACGACCCACGTCGAGAACGGCACAAACGGTGGAGAGTTGATGGCTTTGTAGTTGACGTACTGCTGGATCGCCTGGGTGGTGACGTTGTTGAACGCGGTTTGCGCGGTGTTCAACGCCGACGTGGCAAGGTTCACCTGGCTGGCCAGGTTCGGGTTGGGGATCGCGCCCAGGTCGATGCAGTCCAGAAACACCGCGTAGCTGGTCAGCAGGCCGCCGGCCGGCGAGTACGACGGGCTGTTGGCGGGCACCACATCGCCCAGGCCGTGGATGTAGTAATTGACGATCGTCGGGTCGACGTTGCCCAGGTCGACGTTCAGCGTGGTGGAACCTGCGCTGAAGCGCTGACCGCCGCCCAGCCCACCGCTCAATGCTTGATTTTGTACAGCCCCCATCCATTTTGCCCACAGGTCCAGCGTATCAACGTTAGCCATGACATTAAGCTCCAAATCGGTTGAGTAAACCGAGCACCGGGCAACCGCCGCGGTCTCCGAAGGCCATCAATACAAAAGGTGAAGGGCACTGATAGCCGGAGGCCATATTCGTCATCGCGGGCGTTCGAGGCACTGTGCCGGATGCTGATTTACGTGTTCCGCAATGCTGATTTTCGGATCGGTACAAGTACCGATGCTCGCCGTCAGACCAGGCCTTCGCGTAGCGCATAACGGGTCAGTTGGGCGATGCCTTTGACGTTGAGCTTGCTCATGATGTGCTCGCGGTGGGTGCTCACGGTCTTGCTGCTGATGTGCATGCGTTCGGCAATCACCCGCGTGGTGCAGCCTTCCACCAGCAACTGCAGGATCTGTTTTTCGCGCGGGCTCAAGGGGGCTCCGGCGACCCCGGTGCGTTGGCTGGGGTGTTGATGGGCGACCATCTCGGTGGCCACCTCCGGTGACAGGTAGATGCGCCCGCCGGCCACACTGCGCAAGGCCTTGAGCAGTTCTTCGGCGGCGCAGTCCTTGAGCAGGTAACCGCAGGCTCCCGACTCCAGCGCCAGGGCAATCTTGCGCAGTTCACCATGGGCGGAAACGCACAGACAACGTACCGCGGGGTAGGCCTGGCGGGCGCGAAGCAACGTGTCGATACCGTTGAGCAGCGGCATCTCCATATCCAGCACCACCAACTCGGGGCGCAGCAGGTCAATCTGCGACAACGCCTGCAGGCCATTTTCTGCCTGGCCGACGACGTGCATGTCCGCCTCGGCGGCGAGCAAGGCGGCCAGGCCCTGGCGAAACAGTTGGTGATCGTCAACCAGCAGCACCCGCAATGGGGCACCGCTCACGGCGCAGGTACCCTGAAACGCCGATGATGTGCTGGGGCCACTGGGATCACCACACGGGCGCATGTGCCAAAGCCAGGGCGCGAGTCGATCATTAGCCTGGCACCGACCGCTTCCAGGCGTTGGCGGATGCTCGCCAAGCCGCGGGAAGGGTCTATCAGCGTCGGGTCAAAGCCACGGCCACAATCGGCCAGCACCACTTCAACGCAGCGCTGAAGGCACGAAGAACTCAGGAACGCCTGGCTCGCCTCGCTGTGTTTGCGCAGGTTGGCCAGCAACTCCTGGACGGCACGCAACACGGCGGCCATCAGCGGTGGCGCAAGCGGCAGGCGTGGCCCCTGAAGGTTGAGCAGAATCGATGGCGAACCGGTGAAGCGCTGGTGCATTTCGCGCACGCTGGTACGCAGCGCATCATCCAGGCGCAAGCCGCCCGCGGGGGGGCGCACGAGGCCGTCGATCACTTGGCGCAGTTGTTGGCTCACGTCACGAATCAGGCGCCGTATGTCCTCGATCATCGGTCGGATATGGGCGCTGCCCTCGTGGCGATTCAACTCCGCCAGGCGCAGTTGCGCCCATGCCAGGGTTTGCAGCGGTTGGTCGTGCAGTTCGTGGGAAATGCGTCGGCGCTCTTGTTCAAGCGGCGACAGTTCAAGCACAGGCGTTGCTGGCGAGGCGTGCGGGGCAAAGGTCTGTGGCCCGGCACGCAGGGTTTTTTGACGTGACATTCCTTGTCTCCGTGATAGATCGGGATAGTGCGTCACAAAAAGGGCGGTGCTGAAGGTTGCTGTGTCACTTGCCCGATGTTCCTTGCAAAGGGGGATGAATCACAACATTGGAGTCCAGCCGCGTGCAGCGCAATACTGCCGATGGCGTAGGTTTTACGCGGGCATGGCGGTCTAGAGCGGGTGTTGCAGGCAGTAGAGGACCAGTTGCGCCATGCGCTGGATGCCGAGTTTACGGTAGAGGTTTTCCCGGTGTTTGCGCACGGTGAGGTCACTGATGCCCAGGTTTTTTGCAATTTGCTTGCTGGTTTGCCCGGCGGCGATGTATTCGGCAATTTCCCGTTCACGGCGTGTCAACGGTGGTGCAAGGGCCAGCCGCCGACGGCCGGGGTGGAATTCCCATTCGACGGCAAAGGTGGCGAGTTGAACCGCAGACTTGAGCCCGGTTTTCGCCAGGATATTGCTGCGGTGTTTACGCGCGGTCAGTGGGCTGATGGCCAGGTGCAGGGCTACCGCCTGGCAATCCATGCCCATGCTGATCAATCGCAATACCGCTTGTTCGCGGGCCGTCAGGGCACCCGTATTCAAGGCCCGCTCCGGTTCCATATGGGGATGACTGCGCAAAATGTGACCCTGGAGTTCTCTGCTGAGAACAACGGTATAGCACTTTGACAGCAGTTCGGAGGGGCGACCCGCTCAGAGGTGACGCAATCAGACCAACTGCGCCAGGCAGCGCTGCAAAATATCCAGGCCTTCCTCCAGCACCGCAGGCTCGATCGTCAGCGGTGCGAGCAAGCGGATGATGTGCCGCGACTTGCCGCTGGGCATCAGCAGCAAGCCTGAATCCCGCGCCAGACCGAGCAATTGCGTGAGTTGCTGGGGCGCCGGGGTGCCGTCGGCGTGGGCCAACTCGATGCCGCGCATGGCGCCGACGCCGGTCAGGCGGCCGAGGTAGGGCGACAGGCCTTGTGCACGCCAGGCGTTGTAGCGGCTGACGATGGCTTCTTCCTGCTGCGCGCCCCACGTGTTCAAGTGCGCATCGCTCATCGCATCCAGCGTGGCCAACGCTGCTGCGCAGGCAATCGGGTTGCCGGAATAGGTGCCGCCCAATCCGCCTTTGGGCAGGTTGTCGAGCAGCGCCTTGCGCCCGACCACCGCACCCAGCGGTACGCCACCGGCGATGCTTTTGCCCAGCAGGATCAGGTCCGGCTCAATACCCAGGCGCGAAAAGGCGAAGCGCTGGCCGGTGCGGCCGAAGCCGGACTGGATTTCATCGGCGATCAGCAGGATGTTCTTTTCATCGCAAAACTGCCGCAAGGCTTGGGCGAACTCACTGTCCAGGGCCAGGAAACCGCCTTCGCCCTGCACCGGCTCGATGATGAAGCAGGCCACGTCGTTGACGTCGATTTCCACGCTGAACAGGCGGTCCATGGCCTTCAAGGCCTCGGCGCAGGACACGTCGTTATCGGGGCTTGGATAAGGCAAGTGGTACACAGGGCCGGGTAGTACGCCGACCTTTTGCTTGTAGGGCGCTACCTTGCCATTGAGGTTGAGCGTGGCCAGGGTACGGCCGTGGAACGCGCCGTCAAACGCGATCACCGCCGTGCGGCCAGTGGCGCCGCGCACGATCTTCAAGGCGTTTTCCGCAGCTTCCGCGCCACTGTTGGTGAGCATGCCGCTGACCGGGTAATCCACTGGGATAAACGCGCTCAGACGCGTCATCAGTTCAATGTAGGGCGCGTGGGGCGCGGCGTTGAACGCGTAGTGGGTCAACTTTGTCGCCTGTTCGCGAATCGCTGCGACCACACCGGGGTGGCAATGGCCGAGGTTGAGTACGCCGATGCCGCCGACAAAATCGATATACCGTTTGCCCGTGGTGTCCCAGACCTCGGCGTTCCTGCCGTGGCTGAGGCTGATGGGGTGAACGATGGAAATCGACTGGCTGATGGTTTCGCGGCTCATGAATCTGGGACTCGGCAATGGAGGGCACCTTTTTATCTAAGCCGTGCGCCGGGCCTTGTCGCAAACGAAATAAAGTCGCCGGGTCATTATTAAAATTCGGGATGTGCCGTGGCGAGGGCGCTTGCTGCCGCGGGGCGTGCAGCCGTCCCTATCCAGTTGGAGCACGTTGCTTTGCTACCTCGACTATCCAGCTGAGAAAGGCCTTTACCTTGGGAATCTCCCCGGCATGTTCGGCGTGGGCGATAAAGTGCGCGCCAGCGCTGGGCATCGCGTACTGCCACGCAATCATCAAACTGCCATTGGCCAGCTCTTCGGCCACCAAATACTGTGGCACCAGCGCTACGCCGTAGCCCGACTGCGCAGCACGGATGCACATGTAGAAGGTGTCGAAACGCGGCCCGTGGTAGCTGTTCTGCGAGTGCAGGCCCTGTTCCAGGAACCATTCGTGCCAGGCCTCCGGGCGCGAGGTGCATTGCAGCAAGGTATGGCGCGACGAGGCGTCGCTGCCCTCGGCGACGAACCCCGGTGCACACACCGGTACCACCGCTTCACGAAACAACTCGATGCAGGTCGCCCCCGGCCACGAGCCCTGGCCGAAGAAAAACGCGATGTCGGCCTTGGCCTGCAGCACATCGAAGGGTTCTAGTTCGTTGCGCACGTCAAGGTGGATATTGGGGTGGCGCGCCGCGAAGTCCTTGAGCTTGGGCACCAGCCAGCGGTCACCGAAGGTCGGTTGGGTGGCGATGCGCAGCACTTCGGTCTCGCCACCGTAGGTGAGGATGTAGCGGCTGGAAATGTCCACCTGCGTGAGGATCTTGCGCACTTCGGCCAGGTACAGCGAGCCCGCCGGCGACAGGTACAAGCGCTGGCGCACCCGTTCGAAGAGGTTGTGGCAGAGCATTTCCTCCAACTGCGCCACTTGCTTGCTCACGGCACTCTGGGTCAGGTGCAGCTCTTCGGCGGCGCGGGTGAAACTCAGGTGGCGGGCAGCGGCTTCGAAGCACTGCAGGGCGGTCATCGAGGGGGTCAAGCGTTTTGAAATCATGCAGTTCATTCCAAATCGGAAGGAGCCTTTGCCTAAAGGTCGTTTGTGGCAGCGGCGCAAAGCCGTTGATACTGCCCGCCAGCACTATAAACCGGCGCGGGATATGCGGCGCCGAATAAAAAAAACGACAGGGAGAGCCTTGCATGACCCCATTCAAAACCACCTTGGCCGCACTTGTTGCCGGCGCTGTACTGGGCCTGGCCGGCACCGCCCAGGCGGGCGTGACCCTTGATGCGATCCAGAAGAAAGGCTTTATCCAGTGCGGTGTCAGCGACGGCTTGCCAGGCTTTGGTGTGCCGGACAGCAACGGCAAGATGACCGGCATCGATGTGGACGTGTGCCACGCCGTCGCGGCGGCGGTGTTTGGTGATGCGTCGAAAGTGAAGTTCAGCCAGTTGACCGCCAAGGAGCGTTTCACTGCGTTGCAGTCCGGCGAAATCGACCTGATCTCGCGCAACACCACCTGGACCAGTTCGCGGGATTCGGGCATGGGCCTGGTGTTCACCGGCGTGACCTACTACGACGGCATCGGCTTTCTGGTGAACAACAAGCTGGGCGTCACCAGCGCCAAGCAACTGGACGGCGCGACGGTGTGTATCCAGGCCGGCACCACCACCGAACTCAATGTCTCCGACTACTTTCGCACCCACGGCCTGAAGTACACGCCGATCACCTTCGACACCGCCGATGAAAGCGCCAAGGGCCTGGAAGCCGGCCGTTGCGACGTGCTGACCACTGACCAGTCGGGCCTGTACGCCCAGCGCATCAAGATGGCCCACCCGGACGAATTTGTGGTGCTGCCGGAAATCATCTCCAAGGAACCCCTGGGCCCGCTGGTGCGCAAGGGCGATGACGAGTGGTTCAGCATCGTCAAGTGGACCCTGTTTGCCATGCTCAATGCCGAGGAAATGGGCATCACCTCGCAGAACGTCGAAGAGCAGGCCAAGACCACCAAGAACCCGGATGTGGCGCGTTTGCTCGGCGTAGACGGTGAGTACGGCAAGGACCTGAAACTGCGCAAGGATTGGGTGGTGCAGATCGTCAAGCAGGTGGGCAACTACGGCGAGGTGTTTGAGCGCAACATTGGCCAGGGCAGCGTGCTGAAGATCAAGCGTGGGTTGAATGCGTTGTGGAACAACGGCGGGATTCAATACGCGCCGCCAGTCAGGTAGGCAATAACCTGTGGCGAGGGAGCAAGCTCCCCCGCCACTGCCAGCGGGGAGCCAGTCGCAGCGCTTTTCCCACCTCAGCTCCCCGGCGCCTGTTCACCGGTTTCGCTGGAACATTTGCGCAGATGAATATCACGGTGCGCCCCCACCATGCGCGCCACCGAGCCGTCAGGGTTACGCGCGATCACGTAGCCACGATCCTCGACCCAAAGGTAGCTGCCGTCTTCTTTGCGGCAGCGGTATTCGGTTTGGTAAAGGGCTGTGCGCTGGCTGATGTAGTCATCAAACGCCGCCATCACGCGAGGGAAGTCCTCGGGGTGGATCACGGTTTCCCAGGTGAGCACGCTGTTCTCCAGGGAGTGGCGGGGGTAGCCGAGCATCTCGTACCAGCCAGGGCTGCGGTACACGAAACCGGTATTGGCGTTCCAATCCCAGACCCCGTCGCTGACCAGTTCCATGACCGCATGCAGCATGTCGGTGGTGAGGTCGGAAAAGTCGTTCTTTAACGGCTTGTTGCTGGATCTATCGTCCATTTGCGCGCTTCCTGCATGGGCTGGCTGGGAGCTACTGTACATCGCAGGTTGTGGGCTTTGAATAGGCGGCTGCAGTCGCGTGGCGTTAGGGGATTACTGCGGCGCCACCATCCGCGTCTGCGGCGTCCCATCGGCGTTGTGCTGGTAGATTGCTTCAGGCTGGCCCTGTTCGTTGAAAAACACCTGGCCGATCCCTGCCGAATTCCATAGCCGTTCGCCCGCTTCGGCGTGTTCGGGGATGTGCGGCACCACTTGCATGGTGCGTCGACGGGTAAACCAGTTGAGCGGGGAGCGCGGTGAGTAGAGCCAGCGGTTGAGGCGGTCGAACCATTCCAGCAGGCGCGGCGGGAATTCGTTCTTGATGCCGCTGCTGGTGATCTGCCAGATTTTCGGGCCGGCGTTGCGGTGGCGGATCAGCACTTCGTAGACGAACGAGTAATGCACGTCGCCGGAGAGGATCACGTAGTTACCCGGCGTGCGGGAGTGACGGAAGATATTGAGGATCACCTGGGCGGCGCCGCGATGGGCCATCCAGTTTTCCGCGTCCACCAGCAGCGGGTAACCGCACCAGCTGAAGACCTTTTGCACGGTTTCGATCAGCTTGACGCCGAAGATCGGTGCGGGCGAGACGATGATGGCCGAGGGGTGGTCGAGCAGTGCCTGTTGCAGTTCGCTCAAGGCTTCCCAGTCCAGCAGGCCGGAGGGTTGCTTGAGGGTGAACTCGCTGCGCCAGCGCCGGGTGCGGGTGTCGAGCACCACCAGGGCCGGAGTGGTGGGCAGCACGTAGTGCCAGTGCTGGAATGTCAGCAGGGTTTCGAGCAATTCATCCTGTTTGGTCGCATCCAGACAATTGTCCAGGGCGTGGGCGGTGAGCGTTTGGGTCTGGCTCAGCAGATCACCGAACACCTGCGGCTGGTTACCCCATCCCTGACAGAGCAGATAGGCGAGCAGCGCGTTGCCGATGATGCGTTTGGAAAACGGGTGGCCGTAGGCGGTTTCTTCCCATTGGGCGCTGAGGTTCCAGTCGTCGGTGATGTCATGGTCGTCAAAGATCATCAGTGTGGACAGGTGCGCAAACACCCGCGCGACACCCGGCAGGCCATCGCGGAACCGTTCGATCTGCACCTGTTCCCGGGCGTACCGCCGTTGTTCGTCCGCACTCAACTGCGGCGGTTGCGGCGCGATCAGTGTCCACGGCGTCGGCGACCATACCAGCAGGTACATCGCGATCACTTCGGCAAAGGTCACCAAGTGATTGTCGGCGGTGCTGCTGGTGAAAATCGGTTTCTTCGCCCCACCAAAAAAGCGTTCGCGCAGGGTTTCGTTGCTCTCCAGCGCGGGCAGCAGGTCGGCACGATGGTAATAGCTGGCGCGATGCCCATAGAGGCTGGCGCTGTCGTCCACCACCGCGCCTTCAAGGGATTCGTCGAACAGGCCCAGGCGCTCGACCAAGGCATGAATCGCCCGCAGCATCGGCCCGGCGACATCGTCTGCGTAGATCTGGTCGCCGCTCATCATCAGCAAGGCCGGACGTTCTGTCGGGGTGGGTGCACCCGCCAGCAGGCGGTCGACACACAACAAGCCTTCGTCGGCACGGTGATGGGGTTTGCGGCAGGAGCCGTGCACCAGTTGCCGGATGCGACTGTGCAACACGAACGTCGGGCCGTGGGCATTGGCATAGAGCAGGTGCGGCGCCCAATCGGCGATGCCGTGACCGTCGATCAGCAGGTCATAACCAATCTCTACATCCTCGGGCAGCGCGTCATCCAGCGGCACGTCGATCAGGTGGATGAACGCGTGGCGCCCGACCGGCACGACCTGGCACTGGCGCTGGTCCAGGGTGACCAGACGGGCCTGCCCGGCAATGTGCAGTTTGAGGGTCAGCGCCAGTTCGCGACTGCCCACCAGCCAGAACACCAGGCGGTGGGGTTCCAGCCGCCGTAGAAGCGGGCCAGCGAGGACAGCAGGTTGACGCATGGGTATGACGGCTCTGTTCAAGGACGATATTCAGATTAACGCAGTGGATGTCAGCATTTTGTCGAAGCGACCCAGAGGACGGTATTTAAACCGCCCCCTGACTCAACGCGTCAGATGATTCTTCCGCCGCCCAGGCTGTCGATGCTGCCAGAGCTCCGGTTGTCTTGCCGGTTTCTGCTACCGCTGAAATCAACGCTGGCGTCCGGAGTGGGCGGCGGTTGTCGGGGGGCTGTGGTTTTTGCCTGTGTGGAAGTGGCCGGCAGAATGTTGTGTATGAACGTTGCGCTAGAACCGAAAAAAATATCCATGGCGTTTTCCTCTGAATGGTTGGGGCACGCCGCGCTGCATCATGGGCACTGCGACGCGAGCCGACCTTACAGAGCGTGTGACGGGAAACCTATAAACGCCTCATCTCAAAACGTTGCGAGATTCAGGTATGCGAATCGCCAAGTACCTTGGGCACCGTAAAGCGGAACTCGCTGCCACGCCCCACCTCGCTTTCAGCAACAATTTTGCCGCCGTGGGCCTGGATGATGCCTTGGGTGATGTACAGCCCCAGCCCGCTGCCGGTGGGATTGTTTTCAGTCTTTGTCCAATAGCGATCAAACACGTGGGGCAGTTGCTCCGGCGCAATGCCTTCACCGCTGTCACGTACCGAAAACACGATCTCTTCACCGTTGCTCATGGCGCTGATACCGATATTGCCCTGGCGCGGGGTGAACTTGATGGCATTGCCGATCAGGTTCGACAGCACCTGGAACAGGCGCTCCGGGTCCGCATTGATCTGCAGGCCGGGCTCGGCATTGAACGACAGGTCGATGCCTTTCTCCATCGCCAGCGGCGCCAGCAGCGAATAGGCCTCCTCAAAGATCTGGCTGACGTCCAGCGACACCGGCTTGACCACATAACGCCCGGCCTCGATTTTAGAGGTGTCGAGCAGGTCCTCCAGCAACACGTTCATGCGCCCGGCGGCCTGTTGCATGGTGTCGATGGCCGAGGAAATCCGCCGCGAGGTGTGTGGGCCATCGGAGCTGAAGGCCTTTTGCATCATGCCGCAGAGCATCGAAATGACAGTCATCGGGTTGCGCAGGTCGTGGGACACCACCGCCACCAGTTCATCACGTGCGCGCACCGCTTGTTGCTCGCGCAGCACCTGGCGCGCCAGGTCGTTTTCCAGGGCGGACCGGCGCAGGTCGTTGGCGGCGAAGCGGTCGCCATGGCTCCATTTGGTGGAGATGCCGGCCATTTCCACTTTCCAGATTTCAAACGAGGTGCGTGGGCGAAGGCGCAGGCCTGCGTCGGAGTTTTCCAGGGCCAGCGGCTTTTTCGGGTCGCCACTCCAATTGATGTTCTCTTTCACTTCCGGGCGGAACCACAGCACGCCGTTGTCCACCGGCTTAGGCAGGCTCATGGCCAACACGCCGCTGGCGACTTGTTGGAAGTCGACGGCCGGTGGGTACACCGAGGCCAGGTTGTGGCTGGAAAACACCGGCTCGCCGCCTTGTTGCAGCCACTTGTGCAGCGCACGGATCTGCCCCGGTTCCGGGCAATTGCCGTAGCGGTGCAGTTGCTTGTCTTCGATGATCGCCACGCCGCCGGACAGGGTCAGGTTCATCAGCACCTGGGCTTGCTGGGCCAGGCCGTCGAAGACGTTTTCGTGGGACGCCTTCATCGCTTGATCCAGCAGGGCCAGGGCCTCGACCTTTTCTTCGCGTTGGCGGTTCAGGTCGAGGGCTTCCATGGCGCTGATCTGCAACGACAGCACCTGGCCGATGGTCTGGCAGGCGGTGCGCAGGTCGTTCGGCACCAGCAGCGGCGCGCGGTTGCCGCAACTGATCAGGCCCCAGAGCTTGTCGCCCTTCATCAGCGAGATGCTCATGGACGACAACACACCCATGTTCTGCATGTATTGGCAGTGAATCGGCGACACGCTGCGCAGGGTGGCGAAGCTCAGATCCAGCGGTTGGCCGGTGTCCGGGCGCAGCTTGGGCAGCAGTGGCACGGGTTCGTAGGCTGCGTTCGGGATGATGCGTAGCCAGTTGGTGCGATACAGCTCACGGGCCTGCTCTGGGATGTCGGACGCGGGGAAGAACAACCCGTTGAAAAGCTCCATGGACGGCGCTGATGCTTCGGCGATGACCTGGCCATGGCCTTCTTCTTCGAAACGGTAGATCAGCACACGGTCGTAACCGGTCATGGCCTGAATTTCATTCACGCTGATTTCGTACAGCGCCTGCAGGGTTTTCGCCGACTGCAAACGCTGCAGCATCTTGCCCAGGTCACTGGTGCGACCGTTCAGCGCCCGTGGGTGGAAATCCCTGAGCAGCGGTTCGAACTCCAGCACCAACACGTTCTGATGGCGATGCAACAAGCCCTCGAATTCCGCACCGTTGAACGTGACGTGCAGCGGTGGCGCATCGAAAAACGTGTTGTTTGCGGCCATGGCTGCAACAGCCTGGGCTTGCTCGCTGCCAATCAGCGTGTGCAGCGGCTGGCCCAGCAGCGCCTCGGGCGCATGGCCGAACAACGTGCCGATGTTGGCGCTGACCTGGATGATTTCCAGGCCCGGTTCGGACAAGGTCAGCAGCACGCCGTGGGGCTGGATCGCCCCCGGGAAGCGAATGGGCTCGTCGGCACAGTTGGCAAGCAGCTTTTCAAAATCGTCGGGTTTCATAGCAGTACCTCCTGGCTGTCGAGCCATTGCTCAAAGCAGCTGAATGTCGAACGGGCTGCATCCACCGCGCGCTGTTTGGCGTCAGCGTCCAGCGGCAGGCGGCCCAGGTAATCGAGGAAATCTTTCCAGCGTCGACCGGTCTCGGCGCCGTACACATTGAGAAACGCGCCACCGTTGTCGGCATCCAGGCCCAGGCGCTGGGCCATTTCCCGGCGCAGTACCTGGCCGCCCAAGGTTGCGCCTTCGAGCACATACAAGGCGCCTAGACAGGCGGCGGCGGTATCGCAGACCGGGAGTTCGGCGCAGCGGGGCAGGGCGTCGATGGCGAGGTTGTCCAGGCCCAGCGCGTGCAGGTCGTCCACCAGCGTCGGTGTTTTCAGACGCATTGCCGAGTCGAAGCCTTCAGGAATCAAGGCGTTGTCATACAGTGAGGCTTCGATGGGCCGATAAAAACCGTAGTACGCCTGGAGCAAGCGCCCATACCAATGGGCATCCAGGCGTTCAGAGAAAAACGGCAGGCGCTGTTCCAGCGCTACGTGCAGCTGGGCAGTGCCTGTGCGCAACGCTTCCAGCAAGGTGGGCGGACCAACGTCATGGGCCTTTGAGTGCATTCAGCTAGCTCGAACTGTGGGCCTGTCGGCCATGAATGACGCGTGGAAATGGGCGACGATTCTACACACCTCAGAGCCGATAACTGTCCGCACAAGGCGAATAGGCTGACCAGCGGATCAGAAAAGTCGCTCCATGCCTCATTAATGACTGCACTATTTGCCGCGAAGTTCGGTTTAAGTAATGTCGTGAAGCTATCAGTGCACGGACGATCCGTGCCCGGTCAGTGCGGTTTGCACCGACTCCAGCAGGTGTTCAGTGCTCCATGGTTTGGGCAAGAAACGCACCGAGCCCCCCAATTGCGCCGCCAGTTTGGTATTACCGGACGTCAGCAGCACCGGCACGTTCGGCCAGCGGTGGGCCACCACCCGGCTCAAGTCATAGCCATTGAGCAACCCCGGCATCTGAACATCACTGACAATCAGGTCCACCGGTTCGTCGCCTCGTTCCAGGTAAATCATTCCTTCATCCGCCGAAGGAAACGACGTCACCAGCGCCCCGAATTCCTCTAGCACATCCACCATTAACGAGCGAATGATCTCGTCGTCTTCCAACACTAAAATCGATGGCTGAGCCATGATCCTTACTCCACCATCAGGGTTCATTAACGTGGAGTAGAGCACGACTGGATAGGTTCGATTGGATGTGTTCGAAGTGATGGGTGGTCATGAGAATGCCGTTGCAGGATACTCGCGCACCTCAAGGCCACTCGCGCAAGGCAGTCAACCGTGAATGATCCGGATCTGGGCAACCGCATGATCAAAGTCGACCATGCCGGTGAGCATGGCGCGATTTGCATCTACAGCGGCCAACTGTTCATGGCCCGGTTGTTGGTCCCGGGCATGGTGGCCGAGTTGCAAGAATTCCTGTCCCACGAACGGCGTCATCGCGAGGTGTTCAGGGCTGAACTGCAACGCCGCGGTTACCGCCGCTGCCGCAGCTATTGGTTGTGCGGGCTGGGTGGCCTGGTGCTGGGGTTGATCACTGGCCTGTGCGGACGCAAGGCGATCGTTGCCACCACCGTTGCCGTGGAAAGCGTGGTGTTGCGCCACCTGGCCCATCAACTGCACAGCTTGCACGACATCGACCCGCAGGCCGTAGCGGCGATTGCCTCGATTGTCGAGGAAGAACAGCACCACCACGACCACTCGGCGGCGCAGATTGATCAGCGTGACCCGTGGTTCCGTGGGTTGACGCCGGTGGTCACGGCGTGGACCGAAGCCGTGATCTGGATGGGCATGCGTTCCTGACAAACAGGCATAATCGCCCGCTACACCTGATGGAGCCTGCCATGAAGTACGCCTTGATCACCCTCGCCCTGACCCTCAGCGCCAGCCCCGCCTTCGCGGCCGGCGATGCCGAGGCGGGCGGCAAGCTGTTCACCAAGACCTGCGGCGGTTGCCACAGCGTTGGCGAAGGCGCGCGGGGCGGGTTTGGGCCGCAGCTCAATGGCATCATTGGCCGTCCCGCCGGTACCACGGACGACTACCAGTACTCCGACGCGATGAAAAACTCCGGCGTGGTCTGGACCCGCGACAAACTCGCCGCCTATATCGAGGCGCCGAAGAAGGTGGTGAGCGGCACACGGATGATCTTCTGGGGCATCAGCGACCAGGAGAAGATCGACAACATCCTGGCCTACCTCGAAACCTTCCAGCCCCGATAATCACTCGCGCACATTCCGGAACAGCATCCACCGCGCACTCTCATGCAGCCCGCGCGTGAGCCCCTGCAAGCGCTGGAATTCCTGCGGATGCTGCGCGGCCACGTCGTCTCGCGGGGTTTGTGAGGCCAGGTCATGCAGGGTCGGCGAGCTGCCGTCGTGCTGCATCTGCAACAGGAAATGTTGGGTTACGCCGCCGATAATCGGGAAGCTGCCTTCACGCAACACCAGCGGCACCACGCGTTCGCCTTCGGGCGCCGGCTGCTGGATGTCGCGGCCCAGGGCACCATTGCGAAACGGCATGCCCGCCATACCCGCCACGGTCGGCAACAGGTCCGCCAGCCCCACCGCGTCTTCGATCACCCGTGGCGCCAGGCCGGGGGCGTGGATCAGCAGCGGCACGTTATTGCTCTCCAAGCCGAGCTGTTCGAAGGCCGGCGCCATGTGTGGGATCTGGCTGATGCGCGTGTTGTGGTCGCCGAAGAACACAAAGATGCTGTTGTCGTACCAGCCGCCGGCCTTGGCGATCTCCATCAGGCGGCCGATGTTGTAGTCCAGCAGGCGCACCGCGTTGTATTGCTCGACGCTGCGCGACCCGGCGGCCTGGACTTGCTCCAGAGTCACCTCGGCGACCTGGAACCCATCGTTGTGTTTGGGGATGGTGAATGGCCGATGGTTGCCGGAAGTTTGCAGGTAGGCGAAGAACGGTTGTGCCTCCGGTACGGCGCGCAGCAGTTGGTCGCTTTCCTTGAACAGGTCCAGGTCGGAAATGCCCCACACATCCACCCGTGGCGAGCGCCAGTGGCTTTCGTCATAGAGCTGCACGCCGTCGATGCTTTGGCGGATCAGGGCGTTGATATTCGCCCAGCCGGCATTGCCGCCGATCATGTAGAACTTCTGGTAACCCGCGAACGCATTGATCAACGTGTGTTGCCGGGTGATCAGCGGGTTGCGTGTGGCGGTCTCCTGGCGGGTCACGTCCGGCACGCCGCTGATGCTGGCCCACACGGTCTTGGCGGTGCCGGTGACAGGTACGTAGAAGTGTTTGAAGAACCAGCTCTGCGTGGCCAGCTTGTCGAGGTGCGGCGTGGGGTTCAGCGGGTTGCCGTAGGCGCCGACAGCACTGGTGCCGAGGGATTCAAGCATCACGAACACCACATTGGGCGGGCGCTTGCCGGCCAGTCGATAGGGCTGCACGCCTTGTTCGCGGATGAAATTCAGTTGCTGGGTGTCGGGCTGATCGACCCCCAGGTAATCGGCGATTTGCGGATAGTGTTCGCGCACCTTTTTTTCATCGAATTGCGACTGCCCGACCTTGAAGGTGTCGTACAAAAACAGCACCGGGTTCAGGCCCACGGCGGCGACTTGGCTGTTGCCGGAAAAGAACGCATCGCTCCAGCGCAGGGGCACCGGGTTTTCCAGGTTGAGATTGGCGACGCGACCGAGTAGGGCCAAGAGTACGGCGACCACGCCGATCACCGAGACTGACGCCACTGCCCATTTGCCCATCGGCTGGGCTGGACGCTCCAGGGTCAGGCGTTCCAGGCACACCAACGCCCATACCCACAACGCCACGGCGGCCAGCCAGCAGGCAGTTATCCACAGCACGGGGTAGGTTTCCCACACCATCTGTTGTGAAATCTGCGCGTCTTGTAGGTAGCGCAACACGGTTGCGTTGATACGTACACCCAGGTAGGCGTAGTGGCCGAAGTCGATGATGTAGACCAGGCCGACCGCGGCCAGGGCCATCACCAGATAACCGCGCGCGAGCCAGCGCAGGGCGGGCAGGGTGATGAGGTTCCAGCGCGGCAACCACGCCAGCACCGCCAGCGGCAGTAGCAGCAACACCGCCAGGCGCAGGTCGAAACGCAGGCCGATGCCGAGGGTTTCCAGTAACTGCGGAGTGTTTAACGGCAGGCCGGAAAAACCCAGCACAAACACCAGCCGCAACGCCGCCAGCAACACAAACACCAAGCCGATCGCGCCTACGCCGTAGCGCAGGCGGCGTGATTGCAACGCACTCATCATCTCTCTCTACTCAATCTAATAAACACCACAAGACAAATGTGGGAGCGGGCTTGCTCGCGAAAGCGGTGGGTCAGTTAGAGCTGCTGTGACTGACACTGCGCATTCGCGAGCAAGCCCGCTCCCACAGTTTGAATTGCATTAACCCGGCGATGACGCAGTAGGTCGCCAGGAGTGGGTCCACCAGATAATCCCAGTAGTTCTCCGACGCTTTCAGCCGCAGTGCAAACGCTAAAGTGCCCAGCACCAGCATCCACACGGCCAACGCATTACGCAGCCACAACATCAACAGCGCCGCCACGGCCACCAGCACAATCATCGGCCGCGGGTTGAACCCCCAACGGTACGGATCGACATACGTCAGCCCCAGCGTCGCCGGGTACAGCACCAAGCTCAACACACAGAACACCAGCAACATTTGCACCCGCTGCGGGCGAGCAAGCGGCTGCACCAAGCCCAATCGGCTCGAGGCAACCCACGCCAGCAACACCAGCGTGCTGATCGCCAGATCATCGGTAAAACTGCGCACATACGCTGCCAACGGCAGTTCATTGACCGGGATAAAACTTGTCGCCACCAACACTGGCAGCAACCACGGCCGCCACGGCTGGGTGAAGCGCAGCGCGCACAGCGCCACAAACCCCAGCAACACAAAACTCAAATGGGCCTGCCACAGGGAAACCATCACAGACGCTCCGCCAGCCAGGCTTCGTTGAAGCTGACGTGTTTGATAAAGGTGTTATTCCACGAGTACACCAAGTGGTAGGTGCCGTCCGGGCTGCGGCTGAAATACGGGTACTCGTATTCGAAATCGCAGCCACGGGGTTTGCACACGCGGTAATCCAGGTTGCTCAGGAAACGTTGTTCCAGGGGCAGGCGTTTTGCGCCGCTGGAGGCGCGGAAGCCTTCGCCGATGATTTCTTTATAGGCGTCGGGGGAGAACGGCTGGCCCAGCGGGTCCGGCGACTGGTCCAGTTGCACCACGGTGCGCCACTGACTGAGCTGGGCGTCGGTGCCGTAGAGGCTGAGCTTGAAGCGGCCGTCCTTCAGGTCGTTGAGTGCCACTAGCAAACCATCATCTTCGGTGCCCACCGCCGCTAGCGAGGAATTCGGGTTGGCCGGCTCCAGCGGGTATGGCTCGCTCCAGGTCTGCCCGGCGTTGGTGGTGCGGCTGGCCAGCACACGGTGGTGAGTGTCGCCGGCGTAACGCAACATCGCCACGGCGCGCTGGCCGTCCAGCGGCACGATGGTCGGCTGCAGCGAGTGCTTGCCCCGGCTGATGCGGAATTTGTCGATCACGGCACCGTCGGCGCTCAAGTACAGGTACTCGGCGAACTTGCCCATGAACTCGTGGTACACCGGCAGGCCAATGGAACCGTCGGCGTGGAACACCGGCGCGGCACGCACCAAGGTGCTGATATTGAAAAACGGCGAGGTCACCAGTTGCCTCGGTGCCGACCAGCTGGCGCCGAGGTCATCCGAGACCATCACATTGATCGCACTGGCGGCCCAGCCACCGACTGACACCGACACGTAAAACATCCACAGACGATTGTCCGGCGCGAGGGCGATCACCGGGTTGCCGAGTTTGCGGATATAGCGCTGGGTGCCGTCGCGGGTGCTTTCCCGCGTGGCCAGTACCTGCTCGGCGCCCCATTCGCCACTGTGGGCGTCGAAGCGCGCGGTACGCACCTGCACATCGGCGGCGCCTTCGCGGGAACCGGCGAACCACACCGCCATCAAGTCGCCGCCGGGCAGGGCAGTGACGGAGGAGGAGTGCACAAAATCCGTCAACTGTGTCGACACGAACCGGCTGGTGTACTGCGGGGCCGCCGCGACTTTCGCGGTCGTCGGGCTGGCCTGGGCAAACGGCGCCAGCACATGGGGCGGATGGCTTTGCCAGGCGGCGAGAAACACCGCGAGCAGGCCGCAAATCATTAAGACGCAGCGCATAGGAGACCTGTGGATAAAAGGATTACTGCGCACGTTCATCCGGCAGGCGCTTCCTGCGACCGGTGAGCATGGATAACGGTAAGTTGTCGCGTACCAGTGCACTTTCAAACAGCGCGGCCAACACATGCATACACACCAGGCCCAGCAGCCCATTCGCCGCGGTCTCGTGGATTTGTTGCGGCCAGTCGGCGCCCCACAGCGCATCGACTTCCTGCATCAAGAAGCCGCTGACGCCAAGGGTGAGCAAGGCAAGCAACATCAACAGCATCACCAGCGCGCCAATCGGTGAATGACCCAGGCGATGTTGCGGTCGGCGGTTGAGCAGCGAACGCAGGTGGGCATTCAGCCGTTTGGGTGTTGGCCAAAAGTCCGCCCAGCGTGCGCTGCGCGGCCCGACGAAGCCCCACACCAAACGCACCAGCAACCAGGCCATGGCGTAGTAGCCCAGCCAGACGTGCCAGTCGTCGCCCGCTTCGTTAAAGAAGTAATTGGCGACAAAGACCCCGGCGATCGACAGGTGAAACAGCCGCACCAACGGGTCCCACAGGCGCAAGGATTCGCCTGGCATCAGCCTTTGATCTCAGTCTTCACGGCCTTGCCGGTCACCGGGTCGTGGTAGATCTCGACCTTGCGCTTGTCCTTGTCGAAACCGTAGATCTCGTAGCAATTGCCGTCGGTGACCTTGAATTTGCTGATCTGGTAGCCGTCGGCCTTGAGCTTGTCCTGGAAGGCTTGCTGGTCTTGCCATTGCGAGCGTTCGGCGGTGGTGCACTGCGGGCCGGCGAGGGCCAGGGGGCTGGTGAGGATCAGGGACAACAACAGAATTTTGCGCATGGAAAAGCTCTCAGCAGAGGTGGGAGATTTCACAGTGCAAAACCAACCTTAGTGCAACCTTAGTTGGCAACGAGCCGTAACATCTTTGCCAAGGGTGTGCCTGGAAAACCCGGCATGATTTCGCCGTTTCCTACAGAGAATTAGTAATGCGTCTACTCCTTGTCGAAGATGATCGTGCCCTCGGCCAGGGGATTCGCGTGGCCTTGGGTGCCGAAGGCTACACCCTCGATTGGCTGCAAGACGGCGTCGCGGCCCTGCATGCGCTGCGTACGGAGTCGTTTGATCTATTGCTGCTCGACCTCGGCCTGCCGCGCCTCGACGGCCTTGATCTGTTGCAGCAACTGCGCGCCGAGCAACACGACTTGCCGGTGCTGATCCTCACCGCCCGCGACGGCACCGCCGAACGCATCGCCGGCCTGGACGCCGGCGCCGACGACTACCTGGTCAAACCTTTCGACGTCGAAGAACTCAAGGCCCGCGTACGCGCCTTGTTGCGCCGCAGCCTGGGGCGCGCGCAGCCGTTGCTGGAACACGCCGGCGTCAGCCTCGACCCGGCCACCCAGCAAGTGCGCTATCAAGATGGGGAGGTCATCGTGACGCCGATGGAATACCAACTGCTGCACCAACTGATGGTGCGCCCCGGCAAAGTGGTGACCCGCGAGCGCCTGTCCCGCGCGTTGTACGGCTGGCAGGACCGGGTCGAGAGCAATACCCTGGAAGTGCTGATCCATAATCTGCGCAAGAAGTTATCCACAGAGCTGATCCGCACCGTGCGCGGTGTCGGTTATGTGCTGGCGCTTAAACCATGACCTCGGTTCGTGCGCGCATCCTCATCCCCGTGCTGGTGCTGATCCTGCTCGGCGACGCGTTGATCAGCTGGCTGGTGCTGCGCGACAGCCACCACGAAATCGAAGAAGTCTACGACGCCCAACTCGCCCAAAGCGCGCGCCTGCTGCAAGGCGTGTTGCGCCAGCGCGACCCCGGCGAAGCCGACTGGCAGCGCTTGTACGAGGCGTTTGACCAGGCCATGAGCCGCGTGGGTGAGGAGGGCGTGGCCCATCCCTATGAAACCCGCCTGACCTTCCAGATCTGGCGCACCGACGGCCAACTGCTGGTGCGCTCCGCCGAAGCGCCGGTGTTGGCCGCACCGCCTGCGACCCTCGGCTCCCATGACCTGATGGACAACGGCAACGACTGGTGCGCCTTCCTCCTCGCCGACCCGCAGCAAGGGCTGTTGATCTGGGTGGGCGAGCGTGACGACATTCGCCAGGACGTAATCCAGCGCATCATGCGCCACACCCTCTGGCCTACGTTGATCGGTGTACCACTGCTGGCGGTGTTGATCTGGCTGGTTATCGGTTGGGGCTTCAAACCGCTGCGCGCCATGGCCCTGTCGATTCGCGGACGCAGTACCGATACCTTGCAACCGCTGCATTTAGCGCCACTGCCCAGCGACCTGGAACCCATGCAAACCGCGCTGAACCGGTTGCTGGTCCAGGTGGACGAGCTATTGGAGCGCGAGCGCCGCTTCATCGCCGACGCCGCCCACGAACTGCGCACGCCCCTGGCGATCCTGCGCATCCACGCACAAAACGCGCAAGGCGCCGAAACCCCGGAGCAACGCCGTGAAGCCCTGGAGTTTCTGGTCAATGGCGTCGACCGCGCCACCCGCATCGGCAGCCAACTGCTGACCATGGCGCGCATCGAACCGCAACTGAACAACCCGGTGCGCAGCCGTGTGCAACTGACCGAGTTGGTGCGCGAAGAACTGGCCGAACTGACGCCGTTGGCCATGGAGAAAGGCGTGGAACTGGTGCTGGAAGGCGAAGAAGAGGTTTGGGTGGAAACCGAGCCTGTCGCGCTGGCGATTGCATTGCAAAACCTGGTCACCAATGCGCTGAATTTTTCCCCGGCCGGCAGCGAAGTGAAGGTGGTGATTGGCGCCAATTGCCTGAGCGTCGAGGACCAGGGGCCGGGGATTGATGAGGCGGAATTAGGGCGATTGTTCGAGCGGTTCTACAGCCGCGGGAACGCCAACGGCGCTGGGTTGGGGTTGGCGATTGTGGAGATGATCGTTGGCAAGATTGGCAGTCGGTTGGCGTTGCGGAATTTGGAGCAGGGTGGGTTGTGTGCCCGCCTGGAATTCTGAACCAGCACTAATCCCCTGTGGGAGCGGGCTTGCCCGCAAAGACGGCGTGTCAGCTGATATAAGTGCTGGCTGAGCCCCCGCTTTCGCAGGCAAGCCAGCTCCCACACTTTGACCTGTGCCACGCTCGGGAAATGATTGCACCGCCAATCATCTGTGGGAGCTGTCGAGGCCCGGCGAAGTGGGCGATAGCGGATTGATCTACTTTGGTGTTTGGCTTTGGGGTTTCGTCGCAAGAGTGTGCGCATATACCACACCGTTGAAGGTATGGGTTCTGCAGTCATAAAAGGTTGGTAAACGAGTAGGACCGATCTGTTTTCCGTCTGCGTCCCTCTTTGAATGCAAGGTGTTTGTTACGGCCGCGCGAAAAAACGCGATGGAAATACCAAATGCTGACGTTCAACACCCTATGGAAAAACCATCCCGAACTTTTCGGCGATGCAGCCCCGTGCAGAACCAACGGCACCAAAAATTTCAGCGATCAATGCGCGATCAATTTAGGCGTGGCGCTGCGTAGATCTGGCGTCGATCTGAGCCGCTTAGTCGGCGTGCGCTATTGTTGGCAGCACCCCAAAATCGTAGTGGTGACCATATCGACCTGTGGAATGGGCGACGGTTGACGGATTGGCTGAGCTACCCGCGTATTCAGATGGGTTTTTCGATTGAGGGGACTTTTCCGAGTTATCACGATTCCACGGAGATTTGGTTTTGGAGGGTTTTATGACGGTGGTTAAGGGGATTGGGTTTGTGGTGTTGGTGGTTGCGGTAGCGCTTGTGGTGTTTAACGGGTTAGTGGGGGCGGTGTCTGCGTATTTTGGGCCGTTTTATGACAGTGATGCGGATCAGAGTCGGAATTTTGGGCTTTGGTTGGTGGGGAATGGGGTGGTGGTTGTGGGAGCGGTGGTGGGCGGGGTGGTCTGGTATTGCAGCTGTTTAAAGAGGGGCGCGGAGTCTCGGGAGAGTAGAACGGGGCGGAAATAGTTAGCTTTGTTTCAAATACTGCGATTTTCGTTTATTTCGTCTGGCGTTGGCCTCAACTGAATTACGCAACATTGGAGCTGCATTATGATCACCAAGTTGCTCCCACATTTTGATCCGGTACAGCCGTTTAACGATGTAGGCAGCAAAAAGACCTTGGAGCGCCGAGGTCTTTTTTTACCCACCGATCAGGTCAGCAGATGCCTGGAAATCAACCGGGAAATTTCAACAATCGAAGTCTTCCCCGTGAATTCAAACTTCACTTTCCCCAACGACGAAAAGTAAATCTCCAACTCCGAATCCAGATCAAACGTCCCGGATGTTTCCACCGAGTAGGCGACAATATTTTTGTACGGCAGCGACGTGAAGTCTTTTTTGCTGCCGGTAATCCCCTGCACGTTCACGGCGATGATGCGTTTGTTGGTGAAGACCACGCCGTCGCGCATGGACTTGTACGCGTCGATTACTGTTTCGCCGTCCAGCACCAAGGCCGATGCGCGTTCGGCATATTCGTTGTTTTGTTTGAGTTTGAAGAAGCCTTTGTTATTGAAGTCGATCACTGGGCGTTCCTTAGTGGCGAAACCTGGAGTGCTTTCGCGAGTTTGATCAGGGTGTGTACAGAGGGATCTTGGGAGGCGCCTGCGGCCAGGCCGTAGAGGTAGGTTCGGGAAATGCCGGATTCTCTGGCTAATGTGGTTATGTTTCGAAGCGAATCGGTTTTGAGTTCACACGGAGCGACTTTTTCGCGGCTGTGGATACCTTTGAACGACAGATCAGCGAGTTGGCTCAAGAGTTGATGGACGGCATCTGCGGTGAGTTTGGAGTCTCACCACGCGGTCCTTGCGCCTCAAAGGCCGGTCTCCAGAGGCTCGCTAATCTACTTTGCCAACCCGAATCCAGAGCAAGTCCTAACCAGCTTTTTCCGCAAGCAGCCAATTGACTTGAATAGCGCCGTAAACGCCCGACACACCGGGTTTGGTAATCAGCCTATTCGCCTGGCTCGATACCGTCGTGCTTATCGGCTCCATCGGCGCTGCAAAGCCCTTGAACCAACAAGCACTCTTCGCGACCGGTGCCATGACCGCATCACTGCTGTGGTTCGTATTCTTGGCGTTGGGATGCCAGCTTTTGACCAACCTGTTTCGCACTCCTGTGGTGTGGCGCTGGCTGGACGCCGGTGTGGCGGTGTTGATGGTGTATCTGGCCGGTATGTTGATCACCGATTCACTGGATGTCTTTAAGGTAATCCTTGAGGGTGGATAGGGGCGGGGGTAGTTCCTCGAGCTGATGAACGCTTTGCACGTCAGTCGCTAATCTTTTCAGCTCCCGCCCCAATACTGTCTCAGCCCCACCCACCGCAACCAGCGCCTGCCCCACACATACATCCACCTTCAGCAAAATCCCCGCCAAATCCCCCTGGCGCAGCAACAATCCAAACACCTCCCTGTCATAGCCAACCATCACCGGGTCGTCGCGCAAAACCGGGCTGCCGCCGTCTTCCTCATGCACCAGTTTCAGTGCAAAAAGCGCCACAGCTTCCAGCGTCAATTCCATGGTCTCAGCTCCTTCACATACGGGGGAGGGCGATGATCACTGTTCTTGCGCGCCAAAAACAACCCCGCGCCTCAGCACTCCACTATCAACTCCGCGCGACGATTGCGGGGGCGGCCCTCGGCGCTGTTGTTGTCCGCCAGCGGTCGGGGTCTCGACATAACCAGTGGCTGCGAGGCGCCTTGGCTGGATGCCGTTGGCTTGCAGGTAGTCCTCCACGCTGCCAGCGCGGGCGATTCCTTCTATATAGAGAGGGAAGGGCAGTTTTGGGTTGTTTGATAGA
>NZ_JAHPJF010000021.1:0-102776 GCF_020515815.1 Pseudomonas sp. AF03-9
CAGCCGCGTCCACTCGAACGACAACACCCCGTCCAGCACACCGTCGGTGAGGGTCAGCAACTCCTCCCCGGTGACCATCGACACCGGGCAGCCATGGGTCGCGGTTTTATCCGCAGCCGCAGCGGCATCGCCGTTGGGGTTCTTGCCCGCAGCGGGCACATCATCGACAGGTTCCTGTCGCACCAACGTCGTGTGCTGCCTGGACTTGCTCCGCACCGCCGTCACCGGGTTGGAGACCAGCTCGGTCCCGGCCTTCAACTGCGCACTCGGCACCCCCGAAATCGGCGTCGCGGGACTGCCCAGTAACACCGGTTTGGCTGCCTCGACATGCTCCGCCAGCCGAGACTTACCAAATTGCCCAGCCATGTGCTCCAACCACCTGCGCGCCCGCTGGGACTTGATACCGCCCAGCATCTTCGCGCTCATGCGCACCACCACGCCCATCCCGCCAGTCGCAAGGCACAGCACCAGATTGATCAGCACTTCGGCGCTGATCTCTCCCAGCAGCTCGTTCAGATACGGCGGGGGCAGCAGGCGCATCCAACTGACCAGCGCCGACAGATAAACAAACAGCAGCGGCTCGTCGCTCAACACCAGCAAACCCTTGGCGATGGCGTCGGTGCCGGCTTTCAGCAGCTGTTCGAACTGGAGGTCGGTCAGGTAATGCAACAGTTGTTCGGCGTGGGCCAGCGGGTCTGCCAGCCACTGGAACAGTTGCTTGAGGGTGTCCCAGAGTGAATACAGTGCCTCGCCAAACCCGCGTGCATAGGCCTCGTGCAGCGATAGGTAGCGCTGGAGGAAGTTGGCTTCGGAGTAGTCCTTCCACAGCGGTTTGAAGGTGGTCTTCCATTCGCTGCGCAGCCAGTCTTCCAGCGGCGCGATCACCGCCTGATACGAGGCGTACAGCGCCTTGAAATGTGCCGTGGAGAGGTTGGGATAGAAGCTGACCTTGTAGCGCTGGTTGCGCTCGCATTCGCTGATTTCGAGGATGCCACTCGGGCCGATGGTTTTATGGAGGGGGTCACCTAGTGGGCGGCCATCTGAATCGATCCGCTGCACCTTCACCGGCGTGTTGCCGATGGGCACGAATCGCGCAGTCTGGAACATGTGCACCAGGGTCAACGTGCCATTGGCCGGGCAGGTTGCGGTGGTGCTGCTGGGGAGATTGGAGCGGCTGGCGGGTTCGACGAGTGCCACCTCGTTGCCGACTTTAAATACCTGTTCAACCTCCAACGCCGAAACACTGAAGGCGCTTTGCGTCCAGGCGTCATAGGTATTAAGGCAGCGGTTGAAGTCGCTGATAACCGCGTCGACGTCCCGCGATTTGGCATCCATGGCCGCCAGCACCAGATAGCCAATCGCCTGGCTGGTAGCGGAAATCACGACACGGCCCCCTTGATCAGGGCATCCAAAACAACATCCATCTGCAATCCCTCGCATGGTGAAAATCAGGCGAAGGACTTTGCAGAGGTTCTCAAAGCAGGGGAGTAGAGCTAATCCGGCGGTTGTGTGGGAGGTTTCGACAGGGCAGGTCTGATGCCACTCGACTGGCGGCTATTGTCAGAAATTTCTCACAGGAGTACAAATGTACTCCATGACGACTCTGACTCCCCGCCGCACCGCCATCCTGACCTTTATCCGCGACCGTATCGCGCAACAAGGCCAGCCCCCCAGCCTCGCCGAGATCGCCGAGGCCTTCGGTTTTGCCTCGCGCAGCGTGGCGCGCAAGCATGTGCTGGCGTTGACCGAGGCCGGTTTTATCGAGGTCAACCCGAACCAGGCGCGTGGTATTCGCTTGCTCAACCAACCGGCGCGCCCGGAGTGGCTGGATGTGCCGGTGCTCGGCCGGGTGGCCGCAGGCTTGCCCATCGGCGCCGATGCCGAAGTGCACAGCCGTCTGCAACTGGACCCAGCCACCTTCAGCAAAACCCCGGATTACCTGTTGCGGGTGCAGGGCGACTCGATGATCGAAGACGGCATCCTTGACGGCGATCTGGTCGGCGTACGCCGCAGTGCCGAGGCCTTGAACGGGCAGATTGTGGTGGCGCGCCTGGACGGCGAAGTGACCATCAAGCGTTTCGAACGCAGCGGCGACAGCGTGCGCCTGTTGCCGCGCAACCCCGCGTATCAACCGATCGTGGTGGGGCCCGACCGCGACCTGGCCATCGAAGGGGTGTTCTGCGGCCTGGTGAGGCAAGGCTGATGGGCGCCGTCGTTGCGCTGGACACGCTGTTCAATGGCGGCCGCGTGTGGAAAGGCCGGCCCGCCGCGCCACCGTCCAGCGTGCATCCCACCGGGCTGGCGGGGTTGGACGCGGTGTTGCCCAGCGGCGGTTGGCCGGAGGCGGCGTTGAGTGAAATCCTCATGGCCAAGGAGGGCGTCGGCGAGTTGCAGTTGGTGCTGCCGACCCTGGCACGCTTGTCAAAGGCCGGCGAGCGCATTGTGTTGGTGGCGCCGCCCTACACGCCGTATCCCCATGCCTGGCAGAACGCCGGGGTGGATCTGCGTTTGCTCTCGGTGATCCAGGCCGAGGAGCGCGACGCGCTGTGGGCAGTGGAGCAGTGTTTGCGTTCCGGCAGTTGCGGCGCGGTGTTGTGCTGGCCGCGCAAGGCCGATGACCGTGCGCTGCGGCGCTTGCAGGTGGCGGCGGAAACCGGTCAGACCCTGGCGTTCGCCTGGCGCTCCTTGAACGATGCGATCAACTCATCGCCCGCCGCGTTGCGCCTGGCGGTTGAAGCGAAGCCCGCGCAAGTGCGGGTGCTCAAGTGCCGCGGCGGCCTGGCCCACCCGGCGCCGATTGCCCTGGCCGGGCACTGAGGTTGGCATGCGCTGGGTGTGTATTGTCTTTCCGCAATTGGCGCTGGACGGGGTGCAGCGTGCGCACCCCGAGCCGGACCAACCCCTGGCCCTGTTGGCCGGCACGCCGCAGCGGCGCGTGTTGCAAACTGTCAATGATGCGGCCCGAGCGTTGGGGCTGCGTCCTGGACAATCCCTGACCGCCGCCCATGCCCTGGTCCAGACGTTTGCCAGCGCCGAATACGACCCCGCCGAGATCGAACGCTGGCAGCAATTCCTGGCAGCCTGGGCCTATCGGTTCAGCTCCCAGGTCAGCCTGTATTACCCGCGGGCCTTGTTGTTTGAAATCGAGTCGAGCCTGGGCTTGTTCGGCCCGTGGCCGCAGTTCGAAGCGCGCTTGCGCCAGGAACTGACCGAGCTGGGTTTTCGCCACCGCATCGTCGCCGCGCCCAACCCGGCAGCGGCGCGGGTGCTGGCCAATCTCTACGATGGCCTGGCGGTGGCCGATGACCGCGCCTTGATGCAGGCCTTGGCGCCGCTGCCGATTGACCGCGCCGGCCTCGACCCGCAAGCGGCCACGGCCTTGTCGCGCATGGGCCTGCGCACCCTGGCCCAGGTGCAGGCGTTGCCCCGGCACACCTTGGCGCGGCGGTTTGATGCCAGCCTGCTCAAACACCTCGATGCCTTGACCGGGCAGCGCCCGCTGGCCCTGGCGTTCTATCAACCGCCGGATCAGTTCGATGTGCGCATCGAGTTGAATTTCGACGTGCAATCCCACCAGGCGCTGCTGTTCCCGTTGCGGCGCTTGACCGGCGATCTGTCCGCCTTCCTCTGTGGGCGCGACAGTGGCGTGCAGCGTTTCGACCTGCACCTGGAGCATGCCCAGACCCCCGACAGCGTGATCAAGGTCGGCCTGCTCAGTGCCGAACGTGAACCGGCGATGCTGTTCGAACTGGCGCGCGGCCGCCTGGAGCAAGTGCAGGTGACATCCCCGGTGCGCGGCTTTCGCCTGGTGGCCCAGGACCTGCCGGTGTTCGTGCCACAGCGCCAGGACCTGTTCGACGACCGCCCGCAACAGACCCTGCCGTGGGAGCAACTGCGCGAACGCCTGCGCGCCCGGCTAGGGGATGACGCGGTGCAGGGCCTGCGCTTTCACGCCGACCATCGCCCCGAATGCGCCTGGCAAGCGGCGGCCGACAGTCGCCCCAGCCCACCCCTGAACAACGTCCGGCGCCCCGGCTGGTTGCTGAGCGAACCGACCCTGCTGGCCGAGCCGGGCATCCAGATCCTCATGGGCCCGGAGCGCATCGAATCCGGCTGGTGGGACGGCGCCGACATCCGCCGCGACTACTACCTGATCCAGACCCGTGCCGGTCAACAAGGCTGGGCCTACCGCACCGTGGGCCAGCGCGATGGGCTGTGGCTGCAAGGCTGGTTTGCATGAGTTACGCCGAACTGCATTGTCTGTCCAATTTCAGTTTCCAGCGCGGCGCGTCTACGGCGCTGGAGTTGTTCGAACGCGCCAAACACCAAGGCTACAGCGCCCTGGCGATCACCGATGAATGCACCCTGGCGGGCATTGTGCGCGCCTGGCAGGCGGCCAAAGCGGTGCAGTTACCGCTGATTATCGGCAGCGAGATGCGCATCGAGAACGGCCCGAAACTGGTGCTGTTGGTGGAAAACCTCAGCGGTTACCAGCAGCTGTGCCGCTTGATCACGGTGGCCCGCCGGCGTGCCGAGAAGGGCCGCTACCGCCTGCTGCAAGAGGACTTCGACCAGCCGCTGCCCGGCCTGCTGGCACTGTGGATCGCCGAAGATCGCACCACCCAGGCCGAGATCCAATGGCTGCGCCGCACCTTCGCCGAACGCCTGTGGCTGGCGGTGCAGCTGCATTGCGGCCAGGACGATGCGCGCCTGCTGGAACAGCGCCTGCAACTGGCCGCCAGCCTGCAACTGCCTGCCGTGGCCTGTGGCGATGTGCACATGCATGCCCGTGGCCGCCGCGCCCTGCAAGACACCATGACCGCGATCCGCCATCACGTGCCGGTGGCCGAAGCCGGCACGCGCCTGCATCCCAATGGCGAACGGCATCTGCGCAGCCTCGACGCCCTGGCCGCGTTGTACCCGCAAGCCTTGCTCGACGAAACCGCAACCATCGCCCGGCGCTGTACCTTCGACCTCAGCCAGTTGCGCTACCACTACCCGCGCGAATTGGTGCCCGCAGGCCATGACGCCCGCTCCTGGCTGCGCGCCGTGACCGAAGAGGGCATCGCCCGGCGCTGGCCAGAGGGCGTGGATGCGAAGACCTTGCAGCAGATCAACAACGAGCTGGAGCTGATCAGCGAGCTGGGCTACGAAAGCTACTTCCTCACCGTGCACGACATCGTACGTTTTGCCCGCAGCCGTTCGATCCTGTGCCAGGGCCGGGGCTCGGCGGCCAACTCGGCGGTGTGTTTCGCCCTGGGGATCACCGAGATCAACCCGAGCCTGATGAATATGCTGTTCGAACGCTTTCTGTCCAGAGAGCGCAATGAGCCGCCGGACATCGACGTGGACTTCGAACACGAGCGCCGCGAAGAAGTGCTGCAGTACGTGTTCCAGCGCTATGGCCGTACCCGCGCGGCGCTGACGGCGGTGGTCAGCAGCTACCATGCCGCCGGCGCGGTGCGTGACGTGGCCAAGGCCCTGGGTTTGCCGCCGGATCAGATCAACGCCCTGGCTGACTGCTGCGGACGCTGGAGCGACGCTGCGCCGCCACTTGAGCGCCTGCGTGAAGGCGGCTTCGACCCCGACAGCCCGCTGCTGCGTCGGGTACTCACACTGACCCAGCAACTGATCGGCTTCCCCCGGCACCTGTCCCAGCACCCTGGCGGTTTTGTGATTTCCGAATACCCGCTGGACACCCTGGTGCCGGTGGAAAACGCGGCGATGGCCGAGCGCACCATCATTCAATGGGACAAGGACGACCTCGACGCGGTAGGCCTGCTCAAGGTGGATATTCTCGCCCTCGGCATGCTCAGCGCGATCCGCCGCTGCTTCGATCTGCTGCGCCGCCATCGTCACCTCGACCTGGCCTTGGCGACCATTCCCAAGGAAGACCCGGCGACCTACGCGATGATCAGCAAGGCCGACACCATCGGCGTGTTCCAGATCGAGTCGCGGGCGCAGATGTCGATGTTGCCCAGGCTCAAGCCCAAGACTTTTTATGACCTGGTGATCGAGGTGGCGATCGTGCGGCCGGGGCCGATCCAGGGTGGCATGGTGCATCCATACCTGCGGCGGCGGAACAGGGAGGAAGAGACCACCTATCCCTCGCCGCAATTGAAAGCGGTGCTGGAGCGGACCCTGGGCATCCCGCTGTTTCAGGAGCAAGTCATGCAGATCGCCATGGTCGCTGCCGATTACGGCCCCGGCGAGGCGGATCAGTTGCGCCGTTCCATGGCCGCCTGGAAACGCCACGGCGGCCTGGAGCCGCACCAGGAACGGCTGCGCACCGGCATGCTGAAAAACGGCTACAGCGAGGCGTTCGCCGCGCAGATATTCGAGCAGATCAAGGGCTTTGGCAGCTATGGCTTTCCGGAGTCCCACGCGGCCAGTTTCGCCTTGCTGACCTATGCCAGTTGCTGGCTCAAGTGCCATGAGCCGGCGGCCTTTGCCTGTGCGCTGATCAACAGCTGGCCCATGGGGTTCTACAGTCCGGACCAGATCCTGCAGGATGCGCGGCGACATCGGTTGCAGATCCGTCCGGTGGATGTGCAGGCCAGTGACTGGGATTGCAGCCTGGAACCTATCGAGGGCGCGCAGCCGGCGATTCGCATGGGCTTGCGCATGATCGCGGGGTTTCGCGAAGAGGAGGGGCGGCGCATCGAAGCGGCGCGTCAACGTCGCCCGTTCAACGATATTGCCGACCTGGACGAGCGCGCAGGCCTGGACGCCCGTGCCCAGGCGTTGCTGGCGGATGCCGGTGCCTTGCGCGCCTTGGCGGGCAACCGGCACACGGCGCGCTGGGCGGTGGCCGGGGTGCATAAGCAACTCGGGTTGTTTGCCGGCTTGCCCAGCCCGGATGAAGACGTGGTGGAACTGCCCGCGCCCACGGTGGGGGAAGACTTGCAGGCCGACTACGCCACCGTCGGCACTACCCTTGGCCCGCATCCGCTGGCGTTGCTGCGTGATGAATTGCGCAGACGGCGCTGCCGCAGCTCCAGGGAGCTGATGGCGGTGGAGCATGGGCGCAATGTCAGCGTCGCGGGTCTGGTGACCGGCCGTCAACGTCCAGGCACGGCGAGCGGGGTGACCTTCGTCACCCTGGAGGACGAGTTTGGCAACCTCAATGTGGTGGTCTGGCGCGACCTGGCCGAGCGCCAACGCCAGGCACTGGTGGGGTCGCGGCTGCTGAAAGTGGACGGACGCTGGGAAGCGGTGGGCGAGGTGCGGCACTTGATTGCCGGGCGGTTGACCGACCTGACACCGCTGCTGGAAGGGATTCACGTGCGCAGTCGGGATTTTCACTGAGACGAGTGGTAGGTGCGTTGTTTAACGCCTAACGTACATAGGTTGAAACCATCTAAGTTTGCTGCGCTCCAAAACTTGCCGATGTCTTCTTTGCGTACTGAGCCAACCGATGCAGTTTTTATCCAACCCCCATGGCTGTGAAGGCTGGGCCGGTGAAATGGCCCAGCGGATCCGTGCCTTCGATTGGTCGGCCACCGACCTGGGCCCCATCGACCGCTGGTCCACCAGCCTGGCCTGCAACGTACAGATGATGTTGGCGTCCCCCGTGCCGATGGTGATGCTGTGGGGGCGCCTGGGTTACATGATCTACAACGACAGCTATTCGCGGTTCGCCGGCGGTCGCCACCCGTACCTGCTGGGCACGCCGGTGGAGCTGGGCTGGCCGGAAGTCGCCGACTTCAACCGGCACGTGGTGGACACCTGCCTGGCGGGCGGCACCTTGTCGTTCAACAACAAGGACCTGGTGCTGCTGCGCAACGGTTTGCCGGAAACCGTGTGGCTGGACCTCTATTACAGCCCGGTCGCCGGCGACAACCAGCAACCGGCGGGCGTATTGGCGATTGTGGTGGAGACCACCGAACTGGTGCAGTCCGAGCGGGTGCGCCAGGAACTCACCCACAACCTCGAACAGCGCGTGGCCGCCGAAGTACAGGCGCGCTCCGCCGCCGAGGAGCAACTGCGCCAGTCGCAGAAGCTGGAAGCCATTGGCGGCCTTACGGGTGGCGTGGCCCATGACTTCAACAACCTGTTGCAAGTGATCGCCGGCAACCTGCACCTGCTGGCCCGCCATGAACCGGACAACGCCCAGGTGCAGCGCCGTGTGGCGGCGGCGATTGCGGCGGTGGAACGCGGCGCCAAGCTGTCGGCGCAGCTGCTCGCGTTTGCCCGGCGTCAACCGCTGTCGCCAGCGGTTCACAACCCGCAACGCATTTATGCGGGCCTGGGTGAGTTGCTGCAACGGGCGCTGGGGGAAACCATTCATATCGACGTGCAAATGCCCCAGGACGCCTGGCTTATCAACGTCGATCGCAACCAGTTGGAGAACGCGCTGCTCAACCTGGCGATCAATGCCCGCGACGCGATGAAAGGCGAGGGTGTGATCCGCATCACAGGTGAAAACATCATCCTCAACCCCAGCGATTGTGCGGGCAAAAGCATCAAACCTGGGGAGTATGTGCGCCTGGCGGTCACCGACACCGGGGTGGGCATGTCGGCGCTGACCCTCAAGCGCGCGTTCGAGCCGTTCTTCACCACCAAGCGTGAAGGCCACGGCACCGGCCTGGGCCTGAGCATGGTGTTCGGGTTTGTGCGCCAGAGTGGCGGGCACGTGGAGATGTGGAGCGAGGAGGGCAAGGGCTCGGTGGTGCAGATGTATTTCCCCCACAGCCTGGAGCCGGAAAGCCTGGAAGTGCACATCGATCAACTGCCCCACACCGGCGGGCAGGAAACCATCCTGGTGGTGGAGGACAATGAAGGCGTGCGCCTGACCGTGGTCGAATTGCTGCAGCAATCGGGCTACACCGTACTCACTGCCGAAGACGGCGACCGCGCCATGCAGGCCTTGCAAGGCGGTTTGCTGCCAGACCTGATTTTTACCGACGTGGTCATGCCTGGCCGCGTCAAAAGCACCGACCTGGCCGCCTGGGCCCGTGCACAACAACCCAGCGTGGCGGTACTGTTCACCTCTGGCCACACTCGCGACATTCTTTCCAGCAATCACTTGCTGAGCCCCGACATTCACCTGCTGAGCAAGCCCTACAGCCCCGAAGCCCTGACGCAACGGGTGCGCAGCGTGCTCACCGCGAGATAAGGTTGACCATGACTTCACAGCGCAACACCCCTCAATTCCACGGTTTCGTGCGGGTGCGTGGCGCCCGCGAACACAACCTGCGCAACGTCGACGTGGACATCCCGCGGGATGCCCTGGTGGTGTTCACCGGGGTGTCGGGCTCGGGTAAGTCGTCCCTGGCGTTTTCCACGGTGTATGCCGAGGCGCAGCGGCGCTATTTCGAATCGGTGGCGCCGTATGCGCGGCGGCTGATCGACCAGGTCGGCGTGCCGGATGTGGACTCCATCGAAGGCCTGCCGCCCGCCGTAGCCCTGCAACAACAGCGCGGTACGCCAAACGCGCGCTCGTCGGTGGGCAGCGTCACCACCTTGTCGAGCCTGATCCGCATGCTCTACTCCCGCGCCGGCAGTTATCCGCCGGGGCAGGCGATGCTGTATGCAGAGGATTTTTCGCCGAACCTGCCCCAAGGCGCCTGCCCGCAATGCCACGGCCTGGGGCGTGTGTATGAAGTGACCGAGGCGCTGATGGTGCCCGATCCGTCGCTGACCATCCGCCAGCGCGCGGTGGCGTCCTGGCCGTTGGCGTGGCAAGGCCAGAACCAGCGCGACATCCTCGTGACCCTGGGGTATGACGTGGACATCCCGTGGCGTGAGCTGCCGAAAAAGCAGCGCGACTGGATCCTGTTCACCGAAGAAACCCCCACCGTGCCGGTGTATGCAGGGCTCACCCCGGAGCAGACCCGCGAAGCGTTGCAGCGCAAGCTGGAGCCGAGTTACCAGGGCACCTTCAGCGGGGCGCGGCGTTACGTGCTGCACACCTTCACCCACAGCCAAAGCGCGCTGATGAAAAAGCGTGTGTCGCAGTTCATGCAGGGCAGCGCCTGCCCCTTATGCGAGGGCAAGCGGCTGACAAAGGCGGCGCTGTCGGTAAAGTTTGCCGGGGTCGACATTGGCGAGTTGTCGCAACTGTCCTTGACCCAGCTGGCCGAGCTGTTGCGGCCGGTGGCGGCGGGGCAGGACAGCATGCAACTGTCGGTGGAAAAGCGCCTGGCCGCCCAACGCATCGCCCAGGACCTGCTGGAGCGGGTCAGCACCTTGACCGAGCTGGGTTTGGGCTATTTGTCCCTGGAGCGCAGCACGCCGACGTTGTCGTCCGGCGAGTTGCAGCGCTTGCGGCTGGCGACGCAATTGGGCTCGCAGCTGTTTGGCGTGATCTATGTGCTCGACGAGCCGTCGGCGGGGCTGCACCCGGCGGATGGTGAGGCATTGTTCACCGCGCTCGCACGCTTGAAGGCGGCGGGCAACTCGTTGTTTGTGGTCGAGCATGACCTGGAAACCATGCGCCGCGCCGACTGGCTGATCGATTTGGGCCCGGCGGCGGGCGAGCATGGCGGGCAAGTCCTGTACAGCGGGCCACCGGCCGGCCTGGCGCAGGTTGAAGCGTCACAGACCCGTGAATACCTGTTCGCGGAAAAAAGCGCCTTGCCACGGGTGCGTCGCGAGCCCGGCGGCTGGCTGAAACTGGAAGGCGTGACGCGCAACAATCTCCGCGCGCTGAGCGTGGACTTCCCGCTGGGCTGCTTTACTGCGGTTACCGGGATTTCCGGGTCGGGCAAGTCCAGCCTGGTCAGCCAGGCCCTGCTGGATCTGGTGGGCAGTGGCCTAGGGCGCAGCGTGGAAAGTGATGAAGAACAGAGCCTGGAAGACGCCGCCCCGCAAACCAGCGGTGGGCGCATCAGCGCCGGGCTGGAGCAGATCCGTCGCCTGGTGCAGGTGGACCAGAAACCCATCGGCCGCACCCCGCGTTCCAACCTTGCGACCTACACCGGCTTGTTCGATCAGGTGCGCAAACTGTTTGCCGCGACACCGGCGGCGAAAAAACGTGATTACGACGCCGGGCAATTCTCCTTCAACGTCGCCAAGGGCCGTTGCCCGAACTGCGAGGGTGAAGGGTTTGTCAGCGTGGAATTGCTGTTCATGCCCAGCGTCTACGCACCGTGCCCGACCTGCCATGGCGCGCGCTACAACCCCGAGACACTGGCCATCCAATGGCAAGGCCTGAATATTGCCCAGGTGCTGGGGTTGACGGTGGAACAGGCCGTTGACGTATTTGCCGAGCAACCGGGGGTACTGCGGTCGTTGCAGGTTTTGCGTGACATCGGTCTGGGTTACCTGCGCCTGGGACAGCCGGCGACTGAACTGTCCGGCGGCGAGGCGCAACGCATCAAGTTGGCCACCGAACTGCAACGCAATGCCCGGGGCGCGACCCTGTACGTCCTGGACGAGCCCACCACCGGCCTGCATCCGCGGGACGTGGACCGCCTGCTCAGCCAACTCAATCAGCTGGTGGACGCGGGGCACAGCGTGGTTGTGGTGGAACATGAGATGCGTGTGGTGGCGCAAAGTGACTGGGTGATCGACATCGGGCCGGGGGCGGGAGATCTGGGGGGGAATGTGGTGGCGTGTGGCACGCCGCAGCAAGTGGCCAGAAGCAAAACCAGCCGCACCGCGCCGTTCTTGGCCCGGGAGCTGGCCTGAGCATCAGCCTTCGCGAGCAAGCCCGCTCCCCCTAAAGCCCGCCCCAGAATTTTGAACAGTGTCGTGACCGCAAACATGACACCCCCCTTGCAATGGTCTAGCTTCAAGGGCGTAAGCCATTGATCAACATGCGGAGGTACGTCATGCCAGTGAAACACGACCTGTATCAGGACTTGGGTTGGAGCAAGGAAGCCGTTCATGAACGCAGGGCGGGCGACAAGCGTCTGGATGCGCTGCTCACTCAATACGAGGATGCCGACAAAGAGGTTCTGAAGGCAGAAGCGGCCAGTGCCAGCGATGAGGATGTGGAGAAGCTGAAGAAGAAACGGTTGTTGGTCAAGGATAGGATTGTGGAGCAGTTGGGCTGAATGAAGCCTCACGCCCTACAGAAGGGGCGGACATATTTGTTCAGATTGATCTTACCGACAGCAACCCTGTTGCTGCCTATGATGCCCGTCACCCACCCGGCTCTTGGGGCTCTGGGGGCGAATACGGCGTAAGGATTACGCTGGTGAGCCGGGCGGGTATCTTGTTTCAGGCGAGCAGCGCCTGAGTGCATTCGTCAATCGAGCGCTGCTGCGTCTCGCCATACAACTCCAACTCGTCAATCGTCCGGCGCCCCAACGCCTTCTCGAACTCCGCCTTGTTTGAATTGGCCGCGTAATGACTCTGCGCGGCATCCCCAAGGTTCGACTGAAAAATCCCCGCCGCGCTTACCGGCAGAAAGTCTTCGTACACCAACGGCTCCACTGTCACATGACCTGCCGCGATCAGCGCCTCCAGTGTGCGTGGTTGATCGGCCTGGCCACGGGCCGCCAGGCCGGCATCGGTGGCGAAGTAGCGAAAGTAGGCGAGACCCTGTTCACGCATGTGTGCGTGGTTGTCGGGGAAGGCCTGGAAGTGCTGTTCCATCAGTTGCATGTAGCGTGCGGCATTGCCCTCGTTGGGGAACGCGCCCAGTTCATCGCGTGCGGCATTCAATAACTGGTCATACAGCGCACGGCCTTTGGGGGTCAGGGCTACGCCGCGTTGTTCGATTTCGCCGAAGCGGGCGCTGTGGCTGCCTCTGGCGTCGGTGAAGGCGATGGCTTCGTCGAGGGCCTTGAAGCTGGTCTGGCGCAGCAGGATCGGGCACTGGCGGCGCGGCGGGCCTTCGATCACAGCCTTGGGCGTGATGCCCTTGCCGGGCATGGCGGCCTGGACTTGGTCGATGTCCAGGGTGCGCGGGGTCAGGTGGTTGATGTGCGGGCCCTTGAACGCCACCACGTCGGCGATCAGGCGGTGCTGGTCGCTGAGTTGCTGGTACTGCGCGCGGGTGACAGTGGCGGTGTGATGCCAGCGGAAGGTTTCCAGGGCCTGGAGGATAAATTCCTCGGCATCCACGGCGTTGAGGCCGCCAGCCTTTTCCGCTTGTTCGATCAGCGCCATGGCGCCAGGGGTGAAGATTGAGCGCTTGGCCAGGGCGGTTTCGGCGAAGGCGCGCAGCTCGGGGTTGTCGATCAGTTCCAGGCGCAGCAGCGAGGTGAACACGCGGAACGGGCTGGTTTGCAGCGCCTGCTCATGCACGGCGCGGAACGCGGTGGAATGCACCGGCACGCCGGCTGGGGTCAGGTCGTAGTAGCCCACCGGTTGCATGCCCATCACTGCAAACAGACGGCCGATGGTTGCCAGTTCGAAGGCGGTGCCCAGGCGGATGGCGCCGTGACGTTCCATGTCCAGGCGCTGGATTTCGCCGGTGCGTTGCAGTTGTTGCGCCAGGTCCGGCTGGGCCTCGAGCACGCGGGTGTTGGTCTCGGCCACCAGCGCCATCAGTGCGCCATACAGCGGAACTTCATCTCGGTACATGTCGGACATGGCCTTGGAAAAGCCCTTGCGGATCTCGTCGGGGCTGACATGTGCGGTGCTGGGCATAGAAAAATTCCTGATGACGATGGTGGTGGACGTAGCCGATGCCAGGATTTTGTTGGGCAGGGGGTGTGTGCGCAAACGAAGAATCTTCAGGACTTCATTCTGCAAATGAATGAGATGACGTGAATATGACAAAAAACCGCCAACGAAGAATTTCATTTTCCGACGGTTTTCCTAACTAATTCTTCACGGAGTCGGCCCCATCCGGCATGAAAGAATCGTCACGTTCGCAGGGATGAAAACGCCGTTTCGCACATCACACACATAAAAAAATGTTCAGGGGCCGTCGTTAATGAAAATTTCTACACTGGCGTTATCCATCACCGCCGCCGTTCTTGCACAACAGGCTTGGGCAGATGATTTCGGGCTCGGTTCGCTGGGCACCGGCAACGGACACAGCGGTTTCCTTGAGGACAGCCATGCGTCCGTGAGTTCGCGGACCATGTACTACAGCGCCGATAACCGTTCGGGGACCAACAACGATCTGCGTGAAGCCGCCACCGCGCTGCGCTTTGACTACAAGTCCGGTTTCACCCAGGGCACCGTTGGTGTCGGTTTCGACGTGATGGCCTTTGGCGCCCTGCGTCTGGACGGTGGCGATGGCCATACGGCGGGCGCAGGCTTGGCGGGCAATGGCAACAGCTTCTTCCCGACCAAGAACAACGGCACCGAACCCGCCGATGCGTTTGGACGCGCGGCAGGCAATGTGAAGTTCCGCATTTCCCAGACCGAGTTGCATGTCGGTGGCGGCCTGGCGCCGGTGTTGCCGATCCTGGTGTCCAACGATAGCCGTGTGGCCCCGCAAACCTTTGACGGCGGCATCCTCACCTCCAGCGATATTCCCAACGTCACCTTCACCGGGGGTGAACTGAACCGCGTCGAAGGCCGCGCCTCCAGCAATTCCACAGGTTTGAGCGTGGCGGGTGGCCAGCGCGACAGCGACAGCTTCAAGTTCGGTGGGGTGGACTACAAGCCGTTTGGTTCCTCCGACAACGTCATCGCGAAAAACCTGACGTTGCAGTACTACTACGCCCAACTCCAAGACTTCTACAAACAGAACTACTTCGGCCTGGTCCACGTATTGCCGCTGGGCAATGACCAATCGTTCAAGACCGACCTGCGCTACTTCGACAGCAGCAGTGACGGCAAGAACGGCCAGAGTGGCTACCAGTTCAACAACAACGGTGGCTACGCCAAGCACGCCAATGAAGTGGACAACAAAACCTACAGTGCGGCCTTCACCTACCAACTGGGCGGCAGCAGCCTGATGCTTGGCCATATTGGCGTGGGCGACGACGGCGGCTTTGTGTGGGTGAACCAGGGCAGCCTGGCCGACCCGCATGCGCAGGGTGCTGGCGGCAGCGATTTCTACCTGTTCACCGACGCCGTGGTCGGCCAGTTCTCCCGTGCGGGCGAGCAGGTCAACTTTGGTCAGTACTCGTATGACTTCAAGGCCTACGTGCCCGGCCTGAAGGCTTCCGTGGCTTACCTGGATGGCCGGGACATCAAGTCCAAGGTGGCTGGTGGCCCTGACCAGAAAGAAAACGAAGCCGACTTCCGTCTGGACTACGTTGTGCAGGCCGGTCCTCTGAAAGGTTTCGGGACGACTTTGCGGACTGGCACCTACCACGGCAAGAACACTGGTACTGCCGATCAGGATCAAACCCGCCTGATCTTCAACTACACCTACGCGATCTTCTAAACCTTCATGTGCACACGGGTGTGGATGGGTCCTACACTGCTCCCTACCTTGTAGGCGCCGGAGGACCGCATGACGGCCACGCCCGTAACCCGAATAACCGACACCACCGAAGGCCAGCGCCTGGCGACTCAGGACGCCGAGCGCTGGCGCGAGTGGGGCCCGTATTTAAGCGAGCGCCAGTGGGGCACGGTACGCGAGGACTACAGCGCCGACGGCGACGCCTGGGCGTATTTCCCACACGAACATGCGCGCAGCCGCGCCTACCGTTGGGGCGAGGATGGCCTGGCCGGTTTCAGCGACAACGCGCAACGCTGGTGCCTGGGCCTGGGGCTGTGGAACGAGCGCGACGCGATCATCAAGGAACGTCTGTTCGGCCTGAACAACGCCGAGGGCAACCACGGCGAGGACGTCAAGGAACTGTATTTTTTCGTCGATGGCGTGCCGAGTCATGCCTACATGCGCATGCTGTATAAATACCCGCACGCGGCCTTTCCCTACGCCGACTTGATCGCCGAGAACGCCCGCCGTGGGCTGGGCGATGCCGAATACGAAATCCTCGACACCGGGGTGTTTGAAGACAACCGTTACTGCGATGTCAGCGTCGAATACGCCAAGCATCAGCCCGACGATATTTTCATGCGCGTCACCGTGCACAACCGTTCGGATCAGCCGACACGCTTGCAGGTATTGCCCCAGGTGTGGGCGCGCAACGACTGGAGCTGGACCTTTGATGCGCCAGTGCCGCGCCTGGTACTCGACGGCGAACAGGTGCTAGCGCGTCATCATGAGCTGCCGGATCGTTACCTCAGTGCCTGGGGCCAGGATGGGGTGGAGTGGTTGTTCTGTGAGAACGAGAGCAACCACCCTCGTTTGGATGGGCTACCGGCGCCGGGGCCGTTCAAGGACGGGATCAACGATTATGTGGTGGGCGGCGTCCAATCGGCGATCCGACGGGACAGCGGCACCAAGGTCGCTGCGCGGTTCGTCCTCGAATTGGCAGGCTTGCAAAGCACAACCCTCTACCTGCGTTTTGCGCCGGTGGCCGCGCCTGAGGTCAATGCGCGCAAGCTGTTTGAGCTGCGGCGCCAGGAGGCCGACGATTTCTACGCAGCCTTGCAACAGGGCATCGCGTCTGAGGATGCACGCAACGTACAGCGTCAGGCATTGGCCGGTTTGTTGTGGTCCAAGCAGCTGTATTATTTCGACGTCAACCAATGGCTCGACGGCGACCCAGCCCAGCCCGCGCCGCCGGCCGAGCGGTTGCATATCCGCAACAGCCATTGGCGGCACCTGTCCAACTTCGACATCCTGTCCATGCCAGACACCTGGGAGTACCCCTGGTATGCCTCCTGGGACCAGGGCTTCCAGGCGGTGGCGATTGCGCTGATTGATCCGGCCTACGCCAAGAAACAATTGCTGCTGCTGGTCAAAGACCGCTTCATGCACCCCAATGGCCAGTTGCCGGCGTATGAGTGGCGCTTCGACGACGCCAACCCACCGGTACATGCCTGGGCCAGTTGGCGCGTGTACCAGCAGGATAAGGCGCTGACCGGCGTAGGCGACATGGACTTCCTGGAGCGGATCTTCCACAAGCTGCTGTTGAATTTTTCCTGGTGGGTCAATCGCAAGGATGCCGAGGGGCGCAACCTGTTCCAGGGTGGTTTCCTCGGCTTGGACAACATTGCCTTGTTCGACCGCTCGGCCGCGCTGCCGCCGGGGTATCAGCTGGATCAGGCGGATGGCACGGCGTGGGTCGCGGCATATGCCCTTGACTTGATGCGCATGGCTCTGGAGCTGGCCAGGCGAAATGTGGTGTACGTCGACATCGCGGTGAAGTTTTTCGAGCACTTCCTGTATATCGCTGGCGCCATCAATCGCGTGGATGACAGCGCCGAAGGTCTGTGGGATGAGCAGGACCTGTTCTTCTACGATGTGCTGCGCCGCCCAGACGGCAACAATGAACCGGTGCGCCTGCGTTCGATAGTCGGGCTGATGCCGCTGTTTGCGGTGCTGGTGCTGGAGCAGCGCGAGCATGAAGGTCTGGAAGGGTTGCGCGAGCGTTTGTTGGGCTTTATGAAGCACCGCCCGGACCTGGCCAAATTGGTCTCGCGGTGGAACGAGCCGGGGCAGGGTAATCGCCTGTTGCTGGCACTGCTGCGCGGCGAACGTACCAAGGACCTGCTGCGGCGCATGCTGGATGAACGTGAGTTTTTGTCGGCGTTTGGTGTGCGCTCCCTGTCCAAGGCGTTTGCCGAGCAACCGCTGGCCCTGAAGATGAATGGCAACACCCTGTGTGCCAGCTACCAGCCTGGTGAATCCGATTCGCGGTTGTACGGCGGAAATTCCAACTGGCGCGGGCCGTTGTGGATGCCGGTGAATTACATGCTGATCGAATCGCTGCGGGAATTTCACCGCTACTACGCCGACAGCTTCTCCGTGGAGTACCCCACGGGCAGTGGTTATCTGGCGTCGCTTGAGGACGTGGCTGACGGGCTCAGTGAGCGGCTGACGGGGTTGTTTCTACGCGATGAAAATGGCCTGCGGCCATCGATGGCGGGGTATGCGCAGTTGCAGGCGGACCCGGCGAGTTGTGACCTGGTGTTGTTCCATGAGTATTTCCATGGAGAGACAGGGCGCGGCCTGGGGGCGTCGCATCAGACGGGGTGGAGTGCGTTGGTGGCGTTGTTGCTGCAACCGAAAGCCTGAACATCACGGTGAATCAAAATGTGGGAGCGGGCTTGCTCGCGAAGGCGGTGTATCAGTCACAGATCGATCAACTGATAGTCCGCATTCGCGAGCAAGCCCGCTCCCACACAAGCACGCCCCACAGGGATTCAGGGTTGCCCGTGAATCAGGAAGGGAACAGCTCGCTCAACTTCATTGCCAGCATCATGTCGCCTTCGGTGCGCAGCTTGCCACCCATGAAGGCCTGCATGCCGTCGGTGGAACCGTCAACGATGCCTTCCAGGGTTTCGCTGTCCATGACCAGCGTTACTTGTGCGTCTGGGTTTTCGCCTTCCTGCAGTTCGCAGGTCTTGTCTTTGACGATCAGCGAGAAGTTCTTGGTGTCGTCGATGCGGAAACCGAATACCAGGTCCAGGCCGTCAGCGGCGCTTGGGTTGAATTTGGCTTTCATTGCTTCTACAGCTTTGGCTACGTCAGTCATGGTTTCGATCCTTTTATGGTGAGTCCAGTGACCTTGGGGTCACGGTTGGCCGCAGCTCATCGGAAGGTGATGAGTTGCGGCGCCTTCAACAGTTGCAAGTGGGAGTGGCTGTTGAAGGAAGCCAGGGCCACCTCGCGACCGCGGAATTTCAGCTGGTTGAGCGAGGTGTTAACAATTTGCCAGTTCAGTTCGAAGGCCTGGGCAGCGGGCATCCGGGTAATCAGGTGGAGCAGGGCGGTGATGGTGCCGCCGGAGGTGAACACGGCGATTTTCTGCGCGTTGTCCGCCGCTTCAAGAATGCGCTGCAGGCCACCCTGGACCCGCTCGACAAACCCCAGCCAGCTTTCCAGGCCCGGCGGATCATAGGTGCCGGCCAGCCAGCGCTCGATGATCAGGGCGAAGATGCGCTGGAATTCGCTGCGGTTCTGCGCGGCATTGCGCAGGATCTCCAGGGCTTCGGGTTCGGTGGTGAGCAGGTCGGGGAGCAGGGCGCGGATGATCGCATCGGCGTCGAACTCGTTGAAGGCGCTGTCTACCTCCAAGGCCGGCACCGGCAGGCCGAGGGCGCTGTATTGATCGAACGCGGCGCTGGCGGTGTGCTGCTGGCGACGCAGGTCGCCGGCGATGCAGCGGTCGAACGTCAGGCCCAGTTCGGCCAGGTGACGCCCGAGCACTTGCGCTTGTTCCACGCCGACGGGCGACAGGACGTCATAGTCGTCTGCACCGAAGGAGGCTTGGCCATGTCGAATCAGATAGATGCTGCCCACGTCCGTTTTCCCGGTACGTTGAAAGTCTGGCGAGGTTATGGGGATGCCTGCGAGCTGTCAATGGAAAAACATACGCTTGTTTTAAAAGCTCGTTGGAACGCTCCGTTGCTGGCGGTTTGATCACTGGCTCGAACGCGGTGCCGCCGGTATGCTTGGGCAATCCGCGCCTGGCGCACTGCACTTGTAAGGAGAAACATGGATTTCCTGGCCGAATACGCGAGCTTTCTGGCGAAGACCGTCACCCTGGTGGTCGCTATTCTGGTGGTACTGATCAGCTTCGCGGCATTGCGCAGCAAAGGTCGTCGCAAGTCCGCCGGCCAATTGCAGGTCAGCAAACTCAATGATTTCTACAAGGGCCTGCGTGAGCGCCTGGAATCAACCCTGCTCGACAAGGACCAGCTCAAGGCCCTGCGCAAGTCCGAAAGCAAAGCCGAAAAGAAGAACAGCAAGAAAAAGCCCGAGGCCAAGCCACGGGTGTTCGTGCTGGATTTCGACGGCGACATCAAGGCCTCGGCCACCGAGAGCCTGCGCCATGAAATCACCGCGTTGCTCAGCCTCGCCACGCCTAAGGACGAAGTGGTCCTGCGCCTGGAAAGCGGCGGCGGCATGGTGCACAGCTACGGCCTGGCCTCGTCGCAACTGGCGCGGATCCGCCAGGCGGGCGTGCCGTTGACCGTGTGCATCGACAAGGTTGCGGCCAGCGGCGGCTACATGATGGCGTGCATCGGCGAGAAAATTATCAGCGCCCCGTTTGCCATTCTCGGTTCGATTGGCGTGGTGGCGCAGTTGCCCAACGTCAACCGCCTGCTGAAAAAACACGACATCGACTTTGAAGTGCTGACCGCCGGCGAGTACAAGCGCACCCTCACGGTGTTTGGCGAAAACACCGAGAAGGGCCGCGAGAAGTTCCAGGAAGACCTGGACATCACCCATCAACTGTTCAAGAACTTCGTGTCGCGCTATCGCCCACAGTTGGCGATTGATGAAGTCGCGACCGGAGAGGTGTGGCTGGGTGTTGCAGCGCTGGACAAGCAACTGGTCGATGAGCTGCAAACCAGCGACGAATACCTGGCGACCAAGGCCAAGACCGCCGAGGTGTTCCACCTGCACTATGCCGAGCGCAAGAGCTTGCAGGAACGTGTCGGCCTGGCGGCCAGCGGTTCCGTGGACCGGGTGCTGCTGACCTGGTGGAACCGTCTGACCCAGCAGCGGTTTTGGTAACCCGACCCCTCGGATCCAAGTGATCCCTTGTGGGAGCGGGCTTGTGTGGGAGCGGGCTTGCTCGCGAAAGCGGTGTACCAGTCACCGGATTTAGCGACTGACACTCCTCATTCGCGAGCAAGCCCGCTCCCACACACGCCCGCTCCCAGATTGATCGGGTGTCGCATCAACATGCCCACCACCAGCGCCCCTAGCAACCCCAATAATCCTGCGACCCACAGCACCCCGCCAAACCCACCGACAAACGCCTGCCGGGCCAACGGTTGCACACTGGCGCGTGCTGGCTCCGGTAACAGCGCCATCGCCGCCGGCATGTCGCCCGCCACCACCCGCGACGCTATGCCGGCCACTTGCGCCTGCCACTGCCCACCGATGCTCGTGCTCAACAACTGCTCGCTCTGACTATTGAGCAGCGCGCCATATACCCCAATGGCCAGCATGATCGCGCTGAAACGCATGGTGGTACTCATCCCCGAGGCCATCCCGGCGCGGTCGCGCGGCACGCAGGCCATGATGTTTTTCTGGGTGTCGCCATTGAGCAAACCCGCGCCGGCGCCAGTGATGGCAATCGCCAGGGCGAAGGGCAGGTAGCCCCCCACATTCACCGCCCAGGCGCTGAGCAGGTTGCCGCAGCCCACCAGGGTCAAACCGATGGCCATCATGGTCGCAGGCGCAAAGCGTCCGGCCAGGCGTGCGCCGATGCGTGGGCACACCAGCATAGTCAGGGCAAATGGCAGCATGCCCAGGCCCGAAGTGATTGCGGAGAAACCCAGGCCGTTCTGCAGGTAGAACGGCAGTAATGTCATCATCACCTGGGCACAACCGGCGTAGGCAAACATCCCCAGCAACGCGCCGATAAAGCGCGGATGACGAAACAGTTGCAAGTCCACCATCGGTCGCTGTTGCAAGCGTTCGACCAGCACAAACACGCCCAACAGCACTGCACCACCCAGCAGGCGTGCATAGGTCAGCGGACTGTCCCAACCTATGCGGTTCGCTTCGATCAGTCCCCAGATCAGGCACAACAGGCTGGCACTGAAGGCCAGGCTGCCCCACGGATCGAGCCGGGCCGATTGGGTGTCGCGGGATTCCGGGATCGCGCGCAGCACCAGAGCCATCAGCGCCAGGCCCACAGGCAGGTTGAGGTAGAAAATCCAGCGCCAGCCCAGGTACTCGGTGATCAAGCCGCCCAGGGTCGGCGCGGCGGTCATCGCCACTCCCATGCACGCACCCCAGAACGCCCAGGCCTTGGCGCGCTCCACTTCATCGTGGAAGGTATGGCCGATGGAGGCCAAGGCCGCGGTCAGCAACAGCGCGGCGCCGACGCCTTTGACAGCACGTGCGGCATCCAGCAGCAACGCGGTCGGGGCGGCGCCACAGCCTAGGGAGGCGAGGATAAAAATACCCAGGCCCCAGACCAGCGAGCGTTTGCGCCCGAAACGGTCGGCGAGGCTGCCGGCCGGCAACAGCAGCGCGGCGAAGGCGAGCATGTAGGCGCTGACCACCCATTCGATGTCGGCGAAGTTGGCCCCAAGGTCGCGGGCGATACTCGGCAGGCTCACGGCGACGATATTGGTGTCGAGCACAATCAGCGAGCAGACGCCGGAAGCGGTCAACAGGGTCAGGCGCGGGCTGACCGGGTTCATGATCCGATTACCTTGCAGGCAATGAGTGGTTTGAAGTGGATATGCATCGCAAAGGCTCTGTGCTGTTAGGATGGTCCCAGCTTATCGCCAGCACTTGGCGCCTTTGTTAGGCGCCACGTACAACTTCATTACCTTTGAGCTAACCCTGCGATGGACATCCGCCATTTCCGCTATTTCCTGGCTGTTGCCCGGCACTGCAACTTCACCCGCGCCGCTGAGCAACTGGGGATCGCGCCGCCGACCTTGAGTCGGCAGATCCAGGACATGGAAACCGCTCTGGGTACGCGCTTGTTTATCCGTCAACAGCGCGAGGTCAGCCTGACCGAAGCGGGCGCGGCCCTGATGCCGGAAGCCGAAGCTACCGTGCGCCAATTCGAGCTCGCTCAGCGTAAGGCCCAGCGAGCCGGGCGTGGTGAAATCGGCCATATCGAGTTGGGCTATGTGGCGTCCGCGGTGTATAGCGGGCTGTTGCAACGGCAGATGCAGGCGTTCGGCCAGGCATTTGCCGATGTCAGTGTGAATGTGCGCGAGTGCGCCATGGCTACGCTGCCGGGCGCGGTGGCGGATGGGCGCTATGACATCGGCTACGTTCGTTCGCCCATGACCCTGCCCGATGGCGTAGAAGCGGTGCGCCTGGACAGTGAAGGTTTTGTCCTCGCACTGCCCCAGGATTCCTGGCTGTTGGGCCTGAAGGCCATCGGTTGTGAACACCTGCAAAATGAAACCTTCATCTTGCCCGAGCAGATCAGCGGCACCCTGCATGTCGCGACCCAGGGCGGTTTTGCGCCACGCCTGGGCCCGCAGCCAGGTGGTTTGGTCGCGGTGTTGGCGCTGGTTTCGCTGGGGCAAGGGGTGGCGGTGGTGCCGTCATCGGTGGTGGGACATGTGGCCTTGCCGAACGTGGTCTACCGGCCGATTCAAGGCAGTGAGGCGTCGTCGTGGTTGTCGCTGATCCACCGGCGCTTCGAAAAAGCCCCCGCCGTGGCGCGGTTTATCCAGTTGGCCAAGGCGGCCGGCCGGACATGATTACAGATCTTGTAATAGTTTTGCGCTGTAGGAAATTTGCTTTGCGGTTGTACGATTCAAGTCCTTTTCTTGTCGCAGGACTTGCATGAACACCCTCTCGGAGCCCCCCAGTCGTCTTTCCCCAAGACATCCGCTGCCGCCGTTTCCGCTCAAGCACCCCGTATTTCGACTGCTAGTCTTGTCCCGGTCCACTGACCGCGCATTGCCGTGTCCGGCATTCTGATAATCGAACAAAGAGACTCTATAAATGGAATGGTTAGCGGATCCAACGGCCTGGCTCGGCCTGTTGACTTTGATTGTGCTGGAACTGGTGCTGGGTATCGACAACCTGGTGTTTATCGCCATCCTGGCAGACAAACTGCCGCCGGAGCAGCGTGACCGTGCGCGGTTGATCGGTTTGTCCCTGGCGTTGCTGATGCGCCTGGGCTTGCTGGCGAGTATTTCGTGGTTGGTGACGCTTACCCAGCCGTTGTTCGAAGTGTTCGACAAGAGCTTCTCCGGTCGCGACCTGATCATGCTGTTTGGTGGTGTGTTCCTGTTGTTCAAGGCCACCATGGAATTGCATGAGCGCCTCGAAGGTCATGTGGCCCAGCGTACGGGCAATGTGGCCTACGCGATGTTCTGGCCGATCGTGGCGCAGATCGTGGTGCTCGACGCGGTGTTCTCCCTCGATGCGGTGATCACCGCCGTGGGCATGGTCGATGAGTTGGCAGTGATGATGATCGCGGTGATCATTTCCATCGGCCTGATGATCGTCGCGAGCAAGCCGTTGACCCGCTTCGTCAACGCGCACCCGACGGTGATCATGCTCTGCCTGGGCTTCTTGATGATGATCGGTTTCGCCCTGACCGCCGAAGGCCTGGGCTTCCATATTCCCAAGGGCTACTTGTATGCGGCCATCGGTTTTTCGATCCTGATCGAGGTGTTCAACCAGATTGCCCGTGCCCGCCGCAAGAAGTCGGCGCAAGGCGTGCTGCCGGTGCGTGAGCGCACCGCCCATGCGGTAATGCGTTTGCTGGGCGGTCGCAGCCTGGCGGTGGAAGAGGTCGGTGAAGAGGTGGCCGACTTGCTTGGTGAGCCCGATACCGCCCAGGGCCCGCTGTTTGATCGCCGCGAGCGCGTGATGATCAGCGGTGTGCTGCAATTGGCCGAGCGGCCGATTCGTACGCTGATGACGCCGCGCGCCAAGGTTGATTACATCGATCTGGCGGACGATGCAGAGACGATTCGCCTGAAACTGATGCATTCGTCCTACTCGCGTCTGCCGTTGATCCGCAACGGCGCGGTGGATGAACCGCTGGGTTTTGTGCACAAGAAGGAACTGCTCAAGGAATACCTGGCCGGCAACCAGCCGAACCTGGAACACCTGGCACGCCGGGCGATCAATCTGCTGGAGAGTTTTTCGATCCTCAACGCCCTGGAGCAGATGCGCCAGGAGTCCACCCACATCGCCTTCGTGATCAACGAGTTCGGTGACTTCATGGGCGTGTTGAGCATGACCGACATCCTTGAATCCATCGCCGGTGAATTGCCGGATGCCAGCGAAATCGAGGGGCCGGATATTGTCGAGGAGGGCGCCGGGTTCCGTGCCAATGGCGCAATGAACCTGAACCAACTGCGCCAGCGTACCGGCTTTCAGGCAGTGGCGACCGAGGATTACCAGACCCTCGCCGGCCTGGTGATGAGCCTGCTGGACCGCTTGCCAATGGTCGGCGACAGCCTGGCGTACGAAGGCTGGCGCCTGACCGTGGCCGCGGTCGAAGAGCGACGGGTCACTCAGGTGACGATGGTGCGTGAACCGTAAAGCAGTCCTTGCCTGCGTGTTTTGACACATACAGCGCCCGGTTGGCCTTGAACGGCACCGGGTTGAGGATGTCGCCATCCTTTACCTGGGTTCGGTCGAGACTGCCTTGAGCCGCGTAGATGGCCATCAGGGGTGTGCAAGGACTAGCGGGCGTAGCGGGCGAACGTGTCTTCAACGAATTGGTCTTGATCTTCTGGGGCGCCTAAACCCTTGAATGCCTCTTTCAACTCTCCGTTGAGGTAGATCAACCAGGTCGGGGTGCCCTTTACCTCCGGGTGGCGAGGAGTGTTTTCACAGTCAAGCACCATGCTCACGACCTCGGGGTAGTTGGCGGCAACCCTTTCAAACAGCGGCACGGCCTGAGAACAAGCGGGGCAGCGGGCTGAAACAAACAGCAAAAATACTGGGCGTGAGCTGCTCAGTACCTGTCGGTAGTCCTCGGCATTGGCAATCGTCGCAGTGGCAAGTCCCATGACAGCCTTCCTCTTGCGCGGCGGTAGTTGTCGCCAACGCTAAATCGAGGATTGAGCAGCGTCTACTGTCAATCTTCACAGGTCCCGGTCACGCTCCAAGCGCTCGCGGGCCTTGCGCGCCTGGCTCGCGCATTTCTTGTATTCCAGATTGTCCCGCGAGGCCTTGGCCTGGCGATAGCCGTGGTGGTTCTGGCTGGTGTAGTTGGTGCTCAAGGTGTCCTTGAGCTTGCGCAGTTCTTCCTTGCAGTCGCGGCGATCGTTGCTGGCGCAGGCGCTGCCGGCCACCAGCAAGGAAAGCAAAACCAGGGTAAGACGAAACTTCATCAGGGCACGGTCCTTGTAGGCGGGCATGTGCAAAGGCTAGCCGAGCATGGGGATTTTTCCACGGTGCGCGCGCACCGCAACGGTGCGCGGTAACGCTGTTTTGGCGCGCCCGACTGGGGCCTGTCACCGCAGTGTGTGGCCTGGGGTAGCACGGTGGGCGCAGATGCTGGCGTATCGCCGTATTGCCTGCGACGATTTATCTGGCTGATTTATAAAGAATTTATTCCCCGCGTATTTTTCTATTTCGGCGTGTGGCACACTTTCTGCTGTCTATTCCGTTGTTACATACTAAGTTCCGGTATAGCGGAATACACAACTCCTGGAGTGCTTGTCATGCATCACCGACCTTCCGTATTCAAAGCGTGTGTTTTTCTCTTCGCCGCCTCGGCGTCCCTCGCAAGCCAAGTGCAGGCGGCGGACAGCAAGCTCGATGATGTGCTCAAGCGTGGGCACTTGATCGTGGGTACAGGCAGTACCAATGCGCCGTGGCACTTCCAGGGAGCGGATGGCAAGTTGCAGGGGTTTGATATCGACATCGGCCGCATCGTGGCCAAGGGGTTGTTCAACGACCCGAGCAAAGTCGAATTTGTGGTGCAGTCGTCCGACGCACGGATTCCCAACCTGCTGACCAACAAGGTCGACATGAGTTGCCAGTTCATCACCGTCACCGCCAGCCGCGCTCAGCAGGTCGCGTTTACCCTGCCGTACTACCGCGAAGGCGTCGGCCTGCTATTGCCGAACAACAGCAAGTACAAAGAGATTGAAGACCTGCAAGCCGCTGGCGACGGCGTCACCGTGGCGGTGCTGCAAAACGTCTACGCCGAAGAACTGGTGCATCAGGCCCTGCCAAAAGCCAAGGTCGACCAATACGACAGCGTCGACCTGATGTACCAGGCTGTGAACTCCGGCCGCGCCGATGCCGCCGCCACCGACCAGTCCTCGGTCAAATACCTGATGGTGCAGAACCCTGGCCGCTATCGCAGCCCGACCTACGCCTGGAGCCCGCAGACCTACGCGTGCGCGGTCAAGCGTGGCGACCAGGACTGGCTGAACTTCGTCAACACCGCCCTGCATGAAGCCATGACCGGTGTCGAGTTCCCCACCTACCAAGCCTCGTTCAAGCAGTGGTTCGGCGTCGATCTACCATCGCCGGCGATTGGTTTTCCTGTCGAGTTCAAGTGATTCGTGACAACCGGGGCGCCGCGAACGGCGCCCCTATTAGGTATTGCTGACCATGAACTATCAGTTGAACTTTGCCGCCGTGTGGCGCGATTTCGACACTTTGCTGGCGGGGCTCGGCCTGGGCCTGCAGCTGGCACTGCTGTCGATCGCCATCGGTTGCGTGATCGGCCTGCTGATGGCGTTTGCCATGCTGTCCAAGCACCGCGCGTTGCGAATCTTCGCCTCGGTGTACGTGACAGTGGTGCGCAACACGCCGATCCTGGTGCTGATCCTGTTGATCTACTTTGCGCTGCCGTCGTTGGGCATCCGCCTCGACAAAATCCCGTCCTTCATCATCACGCTGTCGCTGTACGCCGGTGCCTACCTGACCGAAGTATTCCGTGCCGGGCTGTTGAATATTCCCAAGGGGTTGCGTGAAGCCGGCCTGGCCATCGGCCTGGGCGAGTGGCGCATCCGTGCCTACATCACCGTGCCGGTGATGCTGCGCAACGTGCTGCCGGCGCTGTCGAACAACTTTATTTCGCTGTTCAAGGACACCTCGCTGGCCGCTGCCATTGCGGTGCCGGAGCTGACTTATTACGCCCGCAAGATCAACGTCGAAAGCTACCGGGTGATTGAAACCTGGCTGGTCACGACAGCGCTCTACGTGGCTGCCTGTTACCTCATTGCCATGCTGCTCCGTTACTTGGAACAGCGTCTGGCGATCCGTCGTTAAGGAGGGTTCCCATGTACGAGTCCCCCAGCTGGTTGCATGAGTTGTGGATCGCCCGGGATACCCTGTGGGCGGGCTTTCAAGCCAGCGTGTATGTGTCAGCGCTGGCGATTATCTTCGGCACCCTGATCGGCATCGTCGCCGGGTTGATCCTGACCTACGGCAAGTTCTGGATGCGGGCGCCGTTTCGCCTGTATGTGGATCTGATCCGTGGCACGCCGGTGTTTGTGCTGGTGCTCGCGTGTTTCTACATGCTGCCGGCGCTCGGTTGGCAAATCAGCGCGTTCCAGGCCGGTGCGGTCGGGTTGACACTGTTTTGCGGTTCTCACGTCTCGGAGATCGTGCGCGGCGCGCTGCAAGCCATCCCCCGTGGGCAACTGGAGGCGGGCAAGGCGATTGGCCTGACATTCCCACAGTCCCTGGCCTACGTGCTGCTGCCACAGGCACTGCGGCAGATCCTGCCGACGTGGGTCAATTCCTCCACGGAAATCGTCAAGGCCTCGACTTTGCTTTCGGTCATCGGCGTGGCCGAGTTGCTGTTGAGTACCCAGCAAGTCATCGCGCGTACCTTCATGACCCTGGAGTTCTATCTGTTCGCCGGGTTTCTGTTCTTTGTCATCAACTACGCCATCGAGTTATTCGGGCGCTACATTGAAAAGCGGGTGGCCTTGCCATGAACCAACCTCAAACAGAGCAAGCACTGCTCAACATTCGCGGCCTGCGTAAACAGTACGGCGACGTGGAAGTACTCAAGGGCGTCGACCTGAGCATGCAGCGCGGCAACGTGGTCACGTTGATCGGCTCCAGCGGCTCGGGCAAGACCACGCTGCTGCGCTGTGTCAACCTGCTGGAAGAGTTCCAGGGCGGGCAGATCACGCTTGACGGCGAGTCCATCGGTTACAGCGAAATCGCCGGCAAGCGCGTGCGTCACCCTGAGCGCGTGATCTCCCAGCACCGCGCAATGACCGGCATGGCGTTCCAGCAGTTCAACCTGTTCCCCCATTTGACCGCGTTGCAAAACGTCACCCTCGGCCTGCTCAAGGTCAAGAAGATGGGCAAGGACGAGGCCGTGGCATTGGCGGAAAAATGGCTCGACCGCGTAGGCTTGTTGGAGCGGCGCAACCATTTCCCCGGCCAGCTTTCCGGCGGCCAGCAACAGCGCGTGGCGATTGCCCGGGCGATTGCGATGAACCCCAGCCTGATGCTGTTCGATGAAGTCACCTCGGCCCTCGACCCGGAACTGGTTGGCGAAGTGCTCAGCGTGATCAAGGGCCTGGCGGAAGAGGGCATGACCATGTTGCTGGTCACCCACGAAATGCGCTTCGCCTATGAAGTGTCCGACAAGATCGTTTTCATGAACCAGGGCCGCATTGAAGAGCAGGGCTCGTCGAAGGACATCTTCGAGCGCCCGCAATCGCCGCGCCTGGCGGAATTTCTCAAGAACATTCGTTTTTAATCAGGAGGCTATTTTTATGAGCATTACTCGTTACGGCACCGGCAGCACTGCCGGCGGCGGCCAGCCACGTCCTTTCGCCCGTGCGGTGGAAGCGGACGGCTGGCTCTACGTCTCGGGCCAAGTGCCAGCGGTGGACGGTGAAATCATCAACGGTGGCATCGTCGAGCAAACCCGGCAGACCATGCGCAATGTGGTAGCGATCCTCGAAGAAGCCGGCTACGAGCTCAAAGACGTGGTCCGCGTTGGCGTATGGCTGGAAGACCCACGGGACTTCTGGAGTTTCAACAAGGTGTTCGGCGAATACTTCACCCCGGAACACGCACCGGCGCGCGCCTGTGTGCAGGCCAATATGATGGTCGATTGCAAGGTGGAGATCGATTGCGTGGCCTACAAGAAAAAAGGCTAAATGCAGCGATCTGAAGACCCCCGCAGCGCCAATGTGGGAGCTGGCTTGCCTGCGATGACGGAGTGTCAGGCAACCCATGCCTGACTGACCCACCGCTTTCGCGGGCAAGCCCGCTCCCACAGGGGTTCACTGTGCAGCATTACTACTATGACCGGACCGAAAACTGCCATGACCGAAGACACCATCAAACGCCGCGCCAAAGGCCTGGACCGGGCGTTCGATATTCTCGATTTCCTCAAGGAAATCGGCCAGCCCCTGCGCCCGAATGATATTGCCAGCGGCATCGGCAGCCCCAAGTCCACGGTCTACGAACTGGTCGCCTCGCTGCTGGAGCGACGCATTCTGGAGACGGTAGGCAAAGACGGTCACGTCTACCTTGGTCGCCAGCTGTATTTTCTCGGCCAGGCGCACCTGCGCCACTTCGACCTGACCCGCGAGGCCGACCACGCCTTGCAGGAAATCGTCAGCCAGACCCACGAAACCGCGCAGATGTGCCTGCTCAACGGGCGCAAATACACGGTGGCGCTGATGCGCGAGGGCGAGCGGCATTTCCGTATTTCTTCGGACATCGGCGAAAACGCGCCGATCCCCTGGACGGCCTCCGGGCGCCTGCTGCTGGGGCATCTGAGCGACCAGCAGATCATCGACCTGATCGACCAGGACGATTTCATCCTGCCGGACGGTGAGCGCTTGCCGCTGGAGACCTTCCTGGCACAGATCCGCCAGGCCACCCTCGATGGCTTCTTCTCCTTCGACAGCGTGGCCGACACCTTTACCCACTGTTTTGCCGCCCCGGTGCGGGACGCGCAAGGCATTAGCATTGCGACCCTGTGCATCGTCGCCCCAAGGGCCGATGCGCTGAAAAACTACAACGACTATCGCCGGGTGTTGATCGACAGCGCCAACAGCCTGGCCCGTCGCATCAACGAATAGGAGCATTTCATGTCTGCCATCAATGCCGTTGAAAAAGGCGCCGCCGCCGTCGGTGCCCATCTGGTCCGTGACGTCAGCCTGCCGGCCCTGGTGCTGCACCGCGACGCCCTGGAACACAACATCCGCTGGATGCAAACGTTCGTCAGCAACAGTGGCGCCGAGCTGGCGCCCCATGGCAAGACCAGCATGATGCCGGCGCTGTTCCAGCGCCAGATCGCCGCCGGTGCCTGGGGCATTACCCTGGCCAACGCCGTGCAGACCCGTGCTGCCTACGCCGGTGGCGTTCGCCGCGTATTGATGGCCAACCAACTGGTGGGTGCGCCGAACATGGCGTTGATCGCCGACCTGTTGGCGGACAAGGATTTCGATTTCCACTGCATGGTCGATCATCCAGACAACGTCGCCGACCTCGGGCTGTTCTTTGCCGCCCGTGGCCTGCGCCTCAATGTGATGATCGAATACGGCGTGGTCGGCGGCCGTTGCGGCTGCCGCAGCGAGCAGCAAGTGCGCGACCTGGCCAAGGCGATCCAGGCCCAGCCGGCCCTGGCGCTGACCGGTATCGAAGGTTATGAAGGGGTGATCCACGGCGAGCACGCTATCAGCGGTATCCGCGACTTTGCCGCGAGCCTGGTGCGCCTGGCGGTGGATTTGCAGAACAACGGTTCTTTCGACCTGGCCAAGCCGATCATCAGCGCATCGGGGTCGGCCTGGTACGACCTGATCGCCGAGTCGTTCGAAACACAAAACGCCGCCGGCCGCTTCCTCAGCGTGCTGCGTCCCGGCAGTTATGTGGCCCACGACCACGGTATCTACAAAGACGCGCAATGCTGCGTACTCGAGCGTCGCAGCGACCTCAACGAAGGCCTGCGCCCGGCGCTGGAAGTCTGGGCCCACGTGCAATCGCTGCCCGAGCCGGGCTTCGCGGTGGTTGCCCTGGGCAAGCGCGACGTGGCCTACGACGCCGGGTTGCCGGTGCCGCTCAAGCGCTACAAGGCTGGGATCGTGCCCGCCGAAGGCGAGGATGTGAGCGGGTGCAAGGTCACGGCGGTGATGGACCAGCATGCGTTCATGAGCGTGGCGCCGGGGGTTGAGTTGCGTATTGGTGACATTATTTCGTTCGGTACTTCGCACCCGTGCCTGACGTTTGACAAGTGGCAGGTGGGTTGCCTGGTGGATGAGCAGTTGCAGGTGGTCGAGAGCTTGCATACCTGTTTCTAGACCGAGTCGAGCCCTTCGCGAGCAAGCCCGCTGCCACAGTTGACGGTATTCACAAATAGAAATCTGTGAACCCAATCCAATGTGGGAGCGGGCTTGCTCGCGAAGAGGCCATCAGCCACACCCGAGACCCCATCATGACTGCTCACCCCCACATCGCCCTCATCGGCGAATGCATGATCGAACTGCAACACCGCGCCGACGGCAGCCTGCACCAGAGCTTCGGCGGCGACACCCTCAACACGGCGGTGTACCTGCGCCGCGAGCTGGGCAGCCTAGGCCGCGTCGATTACGTCACCGCCCTGGGCGATGACAGCTTCAGCGACGCGATGTGCCAGCAATGGCGCGACGAAGGCCTCGGCCTGGACATGGTCCAGCGCCTGCCGGGACGTTTGCCGGGGTTGTACTGCATCCAGACCGACGCCAGCGGCGAGCGCAAATTTCTTTACTGGCGCAACGAAGCCGCCGTGCGCGACTGCTTTACCACGCCTGCCGCCGCGCCGATCCTGGCGGCCTTGCCGGGCTACGACGTGGTGTATTTCAGCGGCATCACCCTGGCGGTGCTCGGCGAAGTCGGCCGCGAGCGCTTGTTGCAAGCCCTGGTCGAAACCCGCCGGCGCGGGGGCAAGGTGGTGTTTGACAACAACTACCGGCCGCGTTTATGGGCCAGCGTCGAAGCGGCGCGTGTGGCCTATCACAAGGTATTGGCCGAGGTGGATATGGCCTTGCTGACCGAAGATGACGAGCGCGGGTTGTTTGGTTATGCCAGCAGTGAGCAGGTGTTTGCGGCGTATCCGGGGATTGACGAAGTGGTGCTCAAGCGTGGCGCGCAGGAATGCCTGATCCGTTTCAAGGGCGAGCACTTTGCCGTGCCGGCGCTGAAGGTTGAGAAGGTGGTGGATACGACGGCGGCAGGGGACTCGTTCAGTGCGGCGTATCTGGCCAGTCGCTTGAAGGGCGGCTCGCCGGAGCAAGCGGCGGTGGCGGGGCATGGGTTGGCGAGTCGGGTGATTCAAGTACCAGGGGCGTTGATCCCTCGGTGAATGGCCGCCTGCGGCGGATCGCGGGCAAGCCCGGCTCCCACATTCGACCGCATTCCTTCAAACAAAACGCGGTCACCTGTGGCAGCTGGCTTGCCTGCGATAGCGGCCTCAAGCCAACCCTCAATCCCGGTAAAACACCTGCACCAGGTGATACCCAAACTTGCTCTTGACCGGCCCATGCACCACCCGCAGCGGCTTCTTGAAGATCACCGCATCAATCGCCCCGACCATCTGCCCCGGCCGGATCTCGCCCAAATCCCCACCGCGCTTGCCCGATGGGCAGGTGGAGTACTTCTTGGCCAGCACGTCAAAGGCTTCGCCCTTGGCAATGCGCTGTTTGAGTTGTTCGGCTTCTTCGCTGGTTTTCACCAGGATATGACGGGCTTGGGCTTTCATTGATCTCTACCAGGTACGTGCAACGGCGCGCGATTATGCCTGAACTCACTCGACGACGCTGATCATGCTGCGGATTTTCGTGGCCAGCAGGTCGATGGAAAACGGCTTGGCCACCATGTCCATGCCGTCCTCCAGGAAGCCTTGGCGCTCGGCGGCTTTTTCCGCGTAACCGGTCATGAACAACACGCGCAGGCCCGGGCGGTGCTGGCGGGCGATCTCGGCCAATTGCCGGCCGTTCATGCCTGGCAGGCCGACGTCGGTGACCAGCAGGTCCACGCGCAGATCCGATTCCAGCAGCGGCAAGGCGGTGCGTGCATCCGCCGCCTGATGCGCGGTGTAGCCCAATTCGCCGAGCACATTGACCACCAGCATGCGCACCGCCGGGTCATCTTCGACCACCACCACGGCTTCACCCGCCAGGGCCACCGGCGCTTCACCGACGCTGGCCGGCAGGCTGCTTTCCAGCGCGGTGCCATGCAGGCGCGGCAGGTACAGACGCACGCAGGTGCCCTGGCCCGGTTCGCTGTGGATGGTCACGTGCCCGCCGGACTGCTGGGCAAAACCGTAGATCATCGACAGCCCAAGGCCGGTGCCCTGGCCGATGGGTTTGGTGGTGAAGAACGGGTCGAACGCCTTGGCGAGGATTTTCGGCGCCATGCCGGAGCCGTTGTCGCATACGCCGAGCATCACGTAGTCACCGGCTTTGACTGGTTCCAGGGTGGTGATGTCGGTGCCGTCGAGGTAGCTGTTGGCGGTTTCGATCAGCAGTTCACCGCCGTCGGGCATGGCGTCGCGGGCGTTGATCACCAGGTTGAGCAGAGCGTTTTCCAGCTGGCTGGCGTCGGTGTTCACCGGCCAGATGTCGTGGCCCAATTGCACCTTGAGGTTGATATGGGCGCCCTTGGTGCGGCGGAACAACTCTTCGAGGGACGCCACCAGCTGGTTCGGGTCGAGCGGGCGGCGGTCCAGGGATTGGCGCCGTGAGAAGGCCAGCAAACGGTGGGTGAGGGCGGCGGCGCGATGGGCGGAGGACACGGCGGCATCGGTAAAACGGCCGATGTCTTCACTGCGCCCGGCGGCGATGTAACGCTGCATCAGGTCCAGGCTGCCGATGATGCCGGTGAGCATATTGTTGAAATCGTGGGCAATGCCGCCGGTGAGCTGGCCGACCGCTTCCATCTTTTGCGCATGGCGCAGCGCATCTTCGGCGCGCTCGCGTTCGAACATTTCGTTTTGCAGGCGCTGGTTGGCCTCGGCCAATGCCTGGGTGCGCTGGGCCACGCGCTCTTCGAGGTTTTCGTTGAGGTGGCGCAGGGCTTCCTCGGTGAGTTTGCGTTCGGTCTCGTCGATCACAAAGATGTAGAAGCCGTTCACCGAGCCGTCGTTGCTGAAGCGCGGTAGGTACTTCATCAGCGCATGGCGCGGGCGCCCGTCGCGGTGTGGGGTGATGGTCAGGAAACTGCATGCCTTGCCGTTGAGCGCGGCGTTGATCTGGTCCTGGCGCCCGGCATACACCTCGTCGCCGAGCACTTCGCGGATGGTCTTGCCGTACAGCTCCTGGGGCGTCATGCCGTACCAGTCCAGGTACGCGCTGTTGTTCAGGCGAAAGCGTTGCTCGTGGTCGACATAGCCGATCAGCACCGGCATGGCGTTGATGATCAACTGCAGCTCGGTCTGGCTTTGGCGCAGGGCCTGTTCGGTGTGCTTGCGTTCGGTGAGGTCCAGGGCGGCGCCGAGAAAGCGCGCCGGGCGGCCCTGATGGTCCTTGTAGCAACGCCCGCGGGCGAACACCCAGCGCACGGTGCCGTCGGCTTGTTGCAGGCGGTATTCCTCGGCGTACTCGGTGCCGAAGGTGATGCAGTGCTTGATGCTGCGCGTCACCATGCCACGGTCTTCGGGATGCACGCCGTGCAGGTAGTCGCTGATCGGCAGCAGCTCGGCCGTATCCGGGTCGACGCCGTGCAGGTAGGCGAAGTGGGCGTCGGCAATAAAGCGGTCTTCGGCGATGTCCCAATCCCAGGTGCCGACGGCGTCCGTCGCTGCCAGCGCCAGTTGCAGGCGTTGCTCGGTGTTGTGCTGAGCCTTGCGGCGCTCGTTGGTTTCGATGGCGGTGACCAGGATGCCGGCCACGCTGCCACTTTCATCGCGGATCGGGCTGTAGGTCAGGTCCAGCCAGATTTCCATGTCGCGGTTGTTGCGTTGCAGGACGAAGGGCTGCTCGCTGAACGTGCGTACCTGGCCGCTGAGCACCGCGTCGTAGATCGGTGCGGTAAAGCTGTGCAATTCCGGCCAGGTCTGGTGCGCCGGCTGGCCGAGCGCCTGTGGGTGCTTGTTGCCTGCCAGGGCGGCGAAGCCGTCGTTGTACAGTTGGGTCAGTTGGCTGCCCCACAGCAGGAGCATCGGCATCGGCGAGTGGACGACAATATCCACCGCCGTACGCAGGCTTTGCGGCCAGTTTTTGGCTTCACCGAGAGGGCTTTGCGCCCAGTCCAGCCGTGCGATCAATGCGCCGGCTTCGCTGACGGTGGATGTTCCATTCATGAAAAAGCCCTGAGCGTAACGCTTTGAAATATGACAAACGCCGATTATCCCGTGACAAGGGAACGGCTGACTACCCCTCGAAAAATAGCATGCATTGGGGTTTTGTCTTCAAATGAGTGGCTCAGGGCTGAAACCTTTCATCTATCAAGCCAGCTCAGGCCGGTCGCGAAACTGCTCCAAGGCCTCGGGATTGGCCAGCGCATCGGTGTTTTTCACCGGCTCGCCGTGTACCACATTGCGCACTGCCAATTCGACGATCTTGCCGCTGATGGTGCGCGGGATGTCGGTGACGGCGAGGATCTTTGCCGGTACATGGCGTGGCGTGGTGTTGGCGCGGATGACGTGGCGGATCTGCTGCTCCAGCGCCTCATCCAGGGCGATGCCGTCGCCCAGGCGTACAAACAGCACCACCCGTACGTCATCCTGCCAACGTTGGCCGATGGCCAGGCTTTCCATGACTTGCGGGACTTTTTCCACCTGGCGATAGATCTCCGCCGTGCCGATTCGCACGCCGCCGGGGTTGAGCACGGCATCGGAGCGCCCGTGGATCAGCAGGCTGCCGTTCGGGCGTTGCTCGGCGTAGTCGCCCTGGGCCCAGACGCCAGGGAACTGGCTGAAATACGAGGCGCGCAGCTTCGTCTGGTGCGGATCGTTCCACAAGCCGATGGGCATCGCCGGGAAGTGCCGGGTGCAGACCAACTCGCCTTTTTCACCGATCAACGGCTGGCCGCGGTCGTTCCACACTTCAATGGCCATCGCCAGGCTCTTGCACTGCATCTCGCCACGGCGCACCGGCAGCACCGGGTTGCCGATCACAAAGCAGGACACAATATCGGTGCCGCCAGACATGGACGACAGGCACAGCTCGCCCTTGATCTCGCGGTACACGTAGTCATAGCTCTGCGGCGAGAGGGGCGAGCCGGTGGAGATCAAGCCTTTGAGGCTGCGCAAATCGTGACTCAAGCGCGGTTGCAGACCGGCCTTTTCCAGGGTGGCGAGAAACTTGGGGCTGGTGCCGAACACGCTGATCTTTTCGGCATCGATCAAGTCGAGCAAGCGCTCGGGCCCAGGGTGGAACGGCGAACCGTCATACAGCACCGCTGTGGCGCCGATGGCCAGTACCGACACCAGCCAGTTCCACATCATCCAGCCGCAGGTGGTGTAGTAGAACAGGCAATCCTCACGGCACAGATCGGCATGCAGGCCGTGTTCCTTGAGGTGCGTGAGCAGCACGCCGCCGGTGCCGTGGATGATGCACTTGGGCACCCCGGTGGTGCCGCTGGAATAAAGGATGTACAGCGGATGATCGAACGGCACCGCGACGAATTGCGGATCGCCGCCGGGTCGGTAGAAGTCGTCCCACAGGGCGACGTTGGCCGCGCTCCGGTAGTCCTCGACCCGCGCCTGGGGCTTGGCGTATGGCACCACGATCAGTTGCTCCAGGGACGGCAGGCGTTCGAGGATTTCATTGAGCTTGGCGCTTTGATCGATATCTTTGCCCGCATAGCGATAACCGGCGCAGCTGATCAGCACCTTGGGTTCGATCTGGCCGAAACGGTCGATCACACCCTGGGTGCCGAAATCCGGCGATGAGCATGACCAGATCGCGCCAAGGCTGGTGGTGGCAAGCATGCCCACCAGGGTTTGCCAAGTATTGGGCATGCACGCGGCCACGCGGTCGCCCTGGGTCACGCCGATGGCCCGCAGGCTTGTTTGCAGGCCCGCGACGTGTGCGGCCAGTTCGGCGTAGGTCAACTGCTCGCGCTGGCCGTCTTCGCTGATGGCGACCACGGCGGGGTGATCGTCGCGGCGGCGCAGCAGGTGCTCGGCAAAATTCAGGGTGGCGCCGGGGAACCATTGGGCGCTGGGCATGGCGCTTTGTTCAATCAGTACGGCGCTGGGCGGGCTGCGAAACTGCACGTCGAAAAAGCTGACGATGGCCTGCCAGAAGTCGGGGCGCTGGTCGATGCTCCACTGGTGCAGGGCGGGGTAGTCGTTGAGTTGCACGTTGTGGTGGGCGTTGATGTAGCGGCGGAACTGGTCCATGCGCGTATTGGCGATGCGTTCCGGGGAGGGTTGCCAGAGGATGTCGGACATTGCGAGATCTCTTGTTCTTGTTTGAGTCTGCCAGGCAACACAGGCCCAATGTGGGAGCGGGCTTGCTCGCGAAGGCGGAGTATCAGTCACAGATGCTTGGGCTGAACCACCGCCTTCGCGAGCAAGCCCGCTCCCACACAAGCCCTTGCCTACATTTGTATCTCCAGTGTTGTCCAGGTTTGCGTTTATTGGGCCAACCAGCCGCCATCGATGTTCCACGCCGCACCACGCACTTGGCTGCCGGCTTCGCTGCACAGGAACAGCACCAACTCACCCAACTGCGGCGGCGTCACAAATTCCAGCGACGGCTGCTTCTCTGCCAGCAAATCATGCTGCGCTTGCTGCGGGTCCACGCCCGTGGCGATGCGATCATCAATCTGCTTCTGCACCAGCGGCGTCAATACCCAGCCCGGGCAGATGGCGTTGCACGTCACGTTGCTGGTCGCGGTCTCCAGGCCCACCACTTTGGTCAGGCCGATCACGCCGTGCTTGGCCGCCACATAGGCCGCCTTGCCCACCGAACCGACCTGGCCGTGTACCGAGGCGATGTTGACGATGCGCCCCCAGCCCTTGGCTTTCATGCCCGGCAGGCTCAAGCGCGTGCTGTGGAACACCGACGACAGGTTGATGGCGATGATCGAATCCCAGCGCTCGGTGGGGAAGTCTTCCACCGCCGCCACATGCTGGATGCCGGCGTTGTTGACCAGGATGTCGACGCCGCCGAACTCGCGCTCGGCGTAGGCGAGCATGTCGGCGATCTGCGCCGGGTCGCTGACGTCGGCCGGGTGATGCCCGACCTTGCCGCCGAACGCCTGCACCTGGGCGATCACCGCGCTGGCGTCGCCGAAGCCGTTGAGGATCAGGTTGGCGCCGGCTTTGGCCAGGCTCAATGCGATGCCCAGGCCGATACCGCTGGTGGAACCGGTGACCAGGGCGGTCTTGCCGTTCAATGTCGTCATGAAAACCTCACACAATGCCAGTGGCGTAGAAAGTACCGATCACCACGAACACCGCGAGGGTCTTGATAATCGTAATGCCGAAAATGTCCTTGTAGGCTTCGCGGTGGGTCAGGCCGGTGACCGCCAGCAGCGTGATCACCGCGCCGTTGTGGGGCAGGGTGTCCATGCCGCCGCTGGCCATGGCGGCGACGCGGTGCAGCACTTCAAGGGGGATATTGGCCGCATGGGCTGCTGAAATAAAGCTCTCGGACATGGCCGCCAGCGCAATGCTCATGCCACCCGACGCGGACCCGGTGATACCGGCCAGTAGCGTCACGGTGATCGCTTCGTTGACCAGCGGGTTGGGAATGCCCTTGAGCCAGTCTGCCAGTACCAAAAAGCCCGGCAGCGAGGCAATCACCGCGCCGAAGCCGTATTCCGACGCGGTGTTCATCGCCGCCAGCAACGCGCCGCTGACCGCGCTTTTGCTGCCTTCGGCAAGCTTGCTTTTGATCGCGGAGAAGCCGAACACCAGCACCACGATAATCCCCACCAGCAACGCAGCCTGCACCGCCCAGATCGCAGTGAGCTTGGCGATCTCGGTGGTCACCGGCGCGCTCATGCCCGGCAGCGCGAGGCTGTGGGTCTTGCCGTACCACTGCGGGATCCAGTGGGTGAACAGCAGGTTCATCACCCCCACCAGGATCAGCGGCGACAGCGCGATCCACGGGTTGGGCAGCGCCAGGTTTTCAGCGGTTTCCGGCTCATTGCGCAACTCGGTGCCATACCCTTCACCGGCGCGCTGCGCCTTGTTGCGCTGGCGCGCGAGGTAGAGCATGCCGGCGCAGAACACGAAGACCGTGCCAATCAGGCCCAGCCACGGCGCAGCCCAGGCGGTGGTGTTGAAAAAGGTGCTGGGGATGATGTTCTGGATCTGTGGAGTGCCGGGCAGGGCGTCCATGGTGAACGAAAAGGCGCCGAGGGCGATGGTCGCCGGGATCAGGCGCTTGGGGATATTGCTTTGGCGGAACATCTCCGCGGCAAATGGGTACACCGCAAACACCACCACAAACAGCGACACACCGCCGTAGGTGAGCAGGGCGCAGACCAGCACGATCACCAGCATTGCCTGGCGGGTGCCGAGCAAGCGGATCGCGGCGGCCACAATCGAACGGGAAAAGCCCGACAGCTCGATCAGCTTGCCGAACACCGCACCGAGCAGGAACACCGGGAAATACAGTTTGATAAAGCCGACCATCTTCTCCATGAACACCCCGGTAAAGGCAGGCGCGACGGCGGACGGGTCGGTGAGCAGGACGGCGCCGAGGGCGGCGATGGGGGCAAACAGGATAACGCTATAGCCACGGTAGGCAGCCAGCATCAGCAGCGCGAGGGCTGCCAGGGCGATGATTACACTCATGGAGTGTCTCCAGATCGAATTGTTATTTTTGTGGGTGTTGCGGTGGGGAGAAGCTATAGCGAGATGCGTGCCAAGATATTAAGTCGTTGAAATATAAGGATAAATTATTTCTTTCTGGTGGCTGCTGCGAGTATTGTCTCGAATTTGAGACGGGCGCAGAACAAATGTGGGAGCGGGCTTGCTCGCGAAGGCGCAGTATCAGTCACAGATGCGTCGGCTGCACCACCGCCTTCGCGGGCAAGCCCGCTTCCACAGGCGGCTGTCTTGATAGCGAGAGTGCTGTCTCTGTTTTGAGACTAGGCGATGCCGAGGGCCAGCATCTTTTTGTACAGCGTCGAGCGGCCAAGCCCCAGCCGCTTGGCTGCCTCCACCACATTCCCGCCACAGGCCGCCAACGCCGCCGCAATGATCTGCCGGTCAAAGCGCTCCCGCGCCGCGCTGAAGCTTTCGCCCGCTACCGTCGCCACGGCAGTGCGTTGCACCGGGGTGAAGGTGCCGATGGCTGCGCGAATTTCCTCGGCGTTCAACACCAGGTCATCACTGAGCAACGCCGCCCGTTCCAGCACATTGCGCAGTTCGCGAATATTCCCCGGCCACGCATGTTGCGCCAGCAGCGCCAGGGCTTCGCGATCCAGTTCGTGCTGGCTGCGCAACTCCTCCAGAATCGCTTCGCTCAACGCTGGGATGTCCTCCAATCGTTCACGCAACGGCGGCACCTGGATCGGCAATACATTCAGGCGGTAATACAGGTCCGCACGAAACTCGCCACGCTTGATCGCTGCCTCCAGGTCCATGGACGTGGCGGCAATCACCCGTACATCGCTGTGCAGCATCTCGTTGGAGCCTACCGGCTCGAACTCCTTTTCCTGCAACACTCGCAGCAATTTGCTTTGCAGGGGCAGGGGCATATCGCCGATTTCGTCGAGGAACAAGGTGCCGCCCTGGGCAATCTGGAACTTGCCGGGACGGCCCTTGCGGTCGGCGCCGGTAAATGCCCCCGGCGCGGTGCCGAAGAACTCGGCCTCCAGCAGGTCGGCCGGAATCGCCGCGCTGTTGACGCTGACAAACGCCTTGTGTGCCCGCTTCGATGCGCCGTGAATCGCCTGGGCCAGCAGCTCCTTGCCGGTGCCGGTTTCGCCAAGCAGCAACACCGGCGACTCGGCACTGGCACTGCGCCGCGCACGGCGCTTGACTTCGAGGCTGGCGGCGCTGGTGCCGATAAAGTGCGCGAAGTTGTATTTGCTCTGTCGCGAACGCAGCAACGAGCGGGTCGAAGCCAGTTCCTGCTGCATGCTCAGGTAGCGTTCGATCAGCGGCGACAGGTTGCGCAGCTCATCAAACAGCGCAAAGCCAATCGCACCGATGACCGCGCCGGCATCGTTGTGGATCGGCAGGCGCATTACCACCAGCGGGCCTTTGGGTGTGTCCTGTATATCCAGCAGGATCGGCTGGTCATTGCGCACCACCTGGCGTAGCAGGCTGTTGGAGATCACCTGTTCGCACGGCTGGCCGATGGCCTCGTCGGCGCTTTTCAAGCCGAAACGCTTGGCGTAGCGCTCGTTCATCCAGACGATATTCGCGTCGCGGTCGACAATCACCGTGCCTTCACTGGACTGCTCGATGATCTCGAACAGCGACTGGATGGCCAGGCCGCGCACCTGTTGGTAATCCTTGAGGCTTTCGTTGGTGTTCATGCTTATGTCGCCAACACAAAATGGGAGTGGGAGTGCGGTCCTGTGGGAGCAGGCAAGCCATCTCCCACAGGGGGATGGGTTTACAGGAGGATGTGCGCGGCGGCCAGCAGCTCCTGGGTGTAGGCGTGCTGGGGCGCTTCGAATACCTGCTGGCTTGCGCCGCGCTCCACGACCTTGCCGTCCTTGATCACGATCATGTCATGGGCCATCGCCCGCACCACCGCCAGGTCATGACTGATAAACAGGTAGGTCAGGCCGTACTTCTCCTGTAACTCACGCAACAGCGCTACCACCTGCTTCTGCACCGTGCGGTCGAGGGCCGAGGTCGGCTCATCCAGCAACATCAATGCGGGCTTGAGCACCAGGGCGCGGGCGATGGCGATCCGTTGACGTTGGCCGCCAGAGAATTCATGGGGGTAACGATGCCGGCTGGCAGGGTCGAGGCCGACGTCCTTGAGCACCTGGATCACCTGCGCGTCACGGTCTGCAACGCTGCACGGCGCATGCACTTCGAGGCCTTCGCTGATGATCTGCTGCACTGTCATGCGTGGGCTGAGGCTGCCGTAAGGGTCCTGGAACACCACCTGCATCTGCTTGCGCCACGGGCGCATCTGCTGATGATTGAGCGGGTCGAGGGCTTCGCCCTGGAAGCGGATGCTGCCGGTGGAGTCGAGCAAGCGCAGGATCGCCTGCCCCAGGGTGGATTTGCCCGAGCCCGATTCGCCGACAATCCCCAGAGTCTTGCCGCGCTGCACACTGAGGCTGATGCCGTCCACCGCGCGCAGGTAGGTTTTGCGCTGGAACAGGCCGCCGCCGAGGGGGAATTGCACGGTCAGGTCGTCAACCTGTAACACGGTCTCGCGCTCCTCGCTGCACAGCGCTTCACCCGCCGGCTCGGCATCCAGCAGCAGGCGGCTGTAAGGGTGTTGCGGTGCGTTGAACAAGGTCTGGCAATCGGCCTGCTCGACGATCTTGCCGGCATGCATCACGCACACGCGCTGGGCAATGCTGCGCACCAGGTTGAGGTCGTGGCTGATCAGCAGCAACGACATGCCCAGGCGTTGTTGCAGGGACTTGAGCAGCAGCAGGATCTTGCGCTGTACCGTCACGTCCAGCGCGGTGGTGGGTTCGTCGGCGATCAGCAGTTCCGGCTCGCAGGCCAGGGCCATGGCAATGATGACCCGTTGGCGCTGGCCGCCGGAGAGTTGGTGCGGGTAGGCCTTGAGGCGTTCCCGGGGGTTCTGGATGCCCACCAGATCGAGCAATTCGAGGATGCGCGCCTGCGCCGCCTTGCCGCCCAGGCCCTTGTGCAACAGCAGGGTTTCGCCGATCTGTTTTTCAATGCTGTGCAGTGGGTTCAGGGACGTCATTGGCTCCTGGAAGATCATTGCAATGCGGTTGCCGCGCAGCTTTTGCAGAGTCGAGGCCGGCGCGCCCATCAGCTCCTGGCCGCGGTACTGGATGGAGCCTGTGGTTTGCGTGCCGGCTTCGGGCAGCAATTGCAGGATCGAGTGGGCCGTCACCGACTTGCCCGAGCCCGATTCGCCCACCAGTGCCAGGCACTCTCCGGGGCGTACGTCCAGGCTCAGCTTGTTCACTACGGTCTGGCCGCTGAAGGCGACGCTGAGGTCGCGGATTTCGATCAGGTTCATCTGCAGTCACTCATGAACGGGGGTCGAAGGCATCACGTAATGCCTCGCCGATAAACACCAGCAGCGACAGGATCAGTGCCAGGGTGAAAAACGCCGTCAGGCCCAGCCACGGCGCTTGCAGGTTCTGCTTGCCCTGGGCGATCAATTCACCCAGCGAGGCGCTGCCGGCGGGCATGCCGAAGCCGAGGAAGTCCAGGGCGCTGAGGGTGGAAATCGCACCGGTCAGAATAAAAGGCAGGTAGCTCAAGGTTGCGGTCATGGCATTCGGCAGGATGTGTCGGCGAATGATCTTGGCGTCGCTCAGGCCCAGTGCGCGAGCGGCCTTGACGTACTCCAGGTTGCGTCCGCGCAGGAACTCGGCGCGTACCACGTCCACCAGGGCCAGCCAGGAAAACAGCGCCATGATCCCCAGCAACCACCAGAAATTCGGCTCGACAAAGCCCGACAGGATGATCAACAGGTACAGCACCGGCAGCCCCGACCACACCTCCAGCACCCGCTGGCCGATCAGGTCGACCCAGCCGCCGTAGTAACCCTGCAACGCACCGGCGGCAATGCCGATGGCGGCACTGATCGCGGTGAGCGCCAGGGCAAACAGGATCGAGACCCGCGCGCCAAAGATCACCCGCGCCAGCACATCCCGCGACTGGTCATCGGTGCCCAGCCAGTTCACGGCCGAAGGCGGGCTGGGGGCAGGCCGGGTCAGTTCGTAGTTGGGCGTATCGTCGCTGAACGGGACCGGCGGGAACAGCATCCAGCCGCCGTCCTGTTTGATCAGTTTTTGCACGTAGTCACTGCGGTAGTCGGCCTGGAACGGCAACTGGCCGCCGAACTGCTGCTCGGTGTAGCGCTTGAACACCGGGAAATACAGCTCGTTCTTGAAGCTCAGCACCAGGGGCTTGTCATTGGCGATCAACTCGCCGCCGAGGGTCAGGATGAACAGGCCGATAAACAGCCACAGCGACCACCAGCCACGTCGGTTTTTCTTGAACCGTTCGAAGCGTCGACGGGCCACGGGAGACAGGTTGAACATCAGGCGTTCCTCGCGGCGAAGTCGATACGCGGGTCGACCAGGGTGTAGCAGAGGTCACCAATGAGTTTTATCAAGAGGCCGAACAAGGTGAAGATAAACAGCGAGCCGAACACCACCGGATAATCCCGCGACACCGCCGCTTCGTAACTCATGCGCCCGAGGCCGTCGAGGGAGAAAATCACCTCGATCAGCAGCGAACCGGCAAAGAATACGCTGATAAACGCCTGGGGAATCCCCGAGATCACCAGCAACATGGCGTTGCGGAACACATGGCCGTATAGCACCCGCCGTTCGCTCAAGCCCTTGGCGCGCGCGGTGACCACGTATTGGCGCGTGATTTCATTGAGGAACGAGTTTTTGGTGAGGATGGTCAGGGTGGCGAAACCGCCGATCACCAGCGACGTGACCGGCAGCACCAGGTGCCAGAAGTAGTCGGCGATCTTGCCGACGGTGCTCAGTTCCTCGAAGTTTTCCGAGACCAACCCGCGCACCGGGAACCAGTTCAGCGAGGTGCCGCCGGCGAAGACCACGATCAAGAACATCGCAAACAGGAACGCTGGCATGGCGTAGCCGATGACGATGGCGGTGCTGCTCCACACATCAAAGCTGCTGCCATGGCGCACCGCCTTGCGAATCCCCAGGGGGATCGACACCAGGTAGGTGATCAGGGTGGCCCACAGGCCGAGGGAGATGGTGACGGGCATTTTCTCCAGGATCAGGTCGATCACTGTTTTGCCGCGAAAGAAGCTGTTGCCGAAATCCAGCTTGGCGTAGCTGGTCAGCATCAGCCACAGGCGTTCCGGTGCGGGCTTGTCGAAGCCGTATTGTTTTTCGATGTCCTTGATCAGCTTCGGGTCCAGGCCGCGACTGGCCCGGGAGCCGCCGCTGATGCCGTCACCGCCCGAGCCGCCGACCGCGCCGCCGCCGATGCCTTGCAGGTGGGCGATGGCTTGTTCCACCGGGCCGCCGGGGGCGGCCTGCACGATGACGAAGTTGACCAGCAGGATAATCACCAGCGTGGGGATGATCAGCAGCAGGCGCCGTACGATATAAGCAAGCATCAGTGGCGGCCTCCGCGTTTTTGCATCTGCTCGTTTGTCAGCGGTGTAGGGCTGATTTCCCACCAGCTTTCCAGGGCTTCATCGTTTTTCGCCTCGACGGCAGGGCGGCCGAAGCGGTTCCACCATGCGGCGGACGTGCCGGGCGGGTAGTAGTTGGGAATCCACAGGTAATTCCATTGCAGCACCCGGTCCAGGGCGTGGGCGTAGGTGAGCATCTGCGCCTGGGTGTCGGCCTTGACCAGGCCCTTGATCAAGGTATCGACCGCCGGGTCCTTGAGGACCATGTAGTTGTTGGCGCCGGGATCGAACGCGGCGTCTGAGCCGAAGTAGTTGTACAACTCCATCCCCGGCGAAGTAGTGACCGGGAAGCCGACCACGATCATGTCGTAGTCGCGCGCCATCATCCGGTTGACGTACTGCGAGGAGTCGATACGGCGGATATTCAAGGTGATGCCGATTTGCGCGAGGTTGCGTTTGTACGGCAGCAGCAGGCGCTCAAGGCCGTTCTGAGTGTTGAGGAAGGTGAACTCCAGCGGCTCGCCGTCGGCGTTGACCAGGCGGTCGCCGTCGGGTTTCCAGCCGGCTTCTTCCAGCAGGGCCAGGGCTTGCAGTTGTTTGTCGCGGATCATGCCGCTGCCGTCGGTGACCGGGGCCTTGAACACTTGCGTAAAGACTTCGTCGGGAATTTGCCCGCGCAAGGGTTCGAGGATCGCCAGTTCCTCTGGGGTCGGCGGTTGGCTGGCGGCCAGCGGGCTGTTGGAGAAGAAGCTCTGCTGGCGGATGTACATGTTGCGCATCATCTGCCGGTTGGCCCATTCGAAATCCCACAGCATCGCCAGGGCTTGGCGTACGCGGCGGTCCTTGAACATCGGTTTTTGCACATTGAACACGTAGCCCTGGGCCGGTTGCGGCATCTGCTTGGCCAAATGTGCGCGTTGCAGGCGACCGTCGTCTAGGGCCGGGCCGTTGTAGCCGATGGAATAGCCGGTGGCGGAAAACTCGCGGTTGAAGTCATAGGCGCCGCCGCGCAAGACCTGGCGCGCTACTTCGGTATCGCCGAAATATTCCAGGCTCAGGTGATCGAAGTTGTACAGGCCGCGGCTGACGGGCAGGTCCTTGCCCCACCAGTCGGGGTCACGGGTAAAGGTGATGGTGCTGCCGGAATCGATCTTGCTGACTTTATACGGGCCGCTGCCCAGTGGTGCCTCGTAGCCGCCGCCGTTGGCGAAGTCGCGGGTTTTCCACCAGTGCTCGGGCAGCACCGGCAGGGTCGCGAGGTCGAGGGGCAGGGTGCGGTTTTCATTGCTGGAGAAATCGAAGCGTACCTGGCGCTCACCTTCGACTTCGACGTGCTTGACGTCGGCGAACAGCGTGCGAAAGCCAAGGCGGCCTTGGGTCATCAGCAGGTTATAGGTGTAGCGCACGTCTTCGGCGGTGATGGGCGTGCCGTCGGCGAAACGCGCCTTGGGATTGAGGAAGAAGCGCAGCGACAGGCCGTCTTCGGCGCGCTCCATCTTCTCGGCAACCAGGCCATACACCGTGTAAGGCTCATCCAGGGAGCGCTGGGCCAGGGGCGAATAGAGCCAGCCGTCGACCTGGGACACACCGATGCCTTTGTCGATGTAGGGCAGCACATGGTCAAAGCGCCCGATCTCAATGGCCGAGCGCCGTAGGTTGCCGCCCTTGGGCGCATTGGGGTTGACGTAGTCAAAGTGGTGGAAGCCGGCGGGGTACTTGGCCGGCTCGCCATAGACCGTGAGGTACGGCAGCGGTGCCGCGATCACGGCGCTGCTGGCCAGCAGCAGGGCCAGGGTAGAGCTAAGCAGGGTAGAAAAAGCCAGTCGCATTATCAGCCTTGAACGCCGCGTATAGAAGAATAGGGATTTGTACGCTAACGGCGGCAGCGTCGCCAGTCATCACATGCACAACGGCCCACCAAAAGGCGGGCCGTTGTGTAGGGCATCAGCGCAGACCGGATCAGTCCTGGCGGCTGGTGACTTCCAGCAGGTGGTAGCCGAACTGGGTCTTCACCGGGCCTTGCACGGTGTTGACCGGGGCGCTGAAGACGACGGTGTCGAATTCCTTGACCATCTGGCCTGGGCCGAACGAACCCAGATTGCCGCCGTCGCGGCTGGATGGGCAGCTGGAATTGGCTTTGGCGATTTCTGCGAAATCAGCGCCGCCTTCGATTTGGGCCTTGAGTTCGTTGCACTTGTCTTCAGTGGAAACGAGGATGTGGCGGGCGGTGGCTTTGGCCATGGGGATTAACTCCTTGAATAAAAAGGGTGAGCCTACCGGATTCAGGCGGTTATTTCCCGGCAAAGTTCCGCTGGTGTTCCGACACGCCTGACCAACGCCCCATGCCACCCAACCGCGACCGCACCATGTAGTGAGCGGGCTTGCCCCGCGCCGGGTGGCGAAGCCGCCCCAAATCCAGATACCTCGGTCTTGCTGACCCACCGCAGCGGACCGTTTGATGTGTCAGGGCAGCACGATGTAGTCGTTGTGCTGCACGATCGGCCGGTGTGGGGCTTGTTCAAGGTGAACATAGCGCCCATCCACCAGATCGATCGGCAGGCAGTCGTCTATATCCATCACGGCATCGGTATGCGCCTGGGCCCAGTGACGCAGCATCTGCTGCTTGCCCAACGCTTTCGCCTCCCGCGCAGTGCGTGCCACAACCAGCACATACTGATGCGCCTCGCCAAACACGTTGGCTGCATAACCACCGAGGTTGATGAAATACAGGCGCGGGGCATCGGCCTGGGGGGCGAGGTGACTGAGTTGGACCTTCCAGCCATCCACGCCGTCTACCGCCATCCACGAATCGATGTGCACGCCCTTGGCGCTGCCAAACCAGGCGTCGCGCAGTTGCGGGTAGGTGGCTTGCAGTGTGTCCGCCACGGCGAACACCACATCGTGCACTTCAATCCGGGCCCGTGGGTGCTTGCCCCCGAGCATGACGACAAACAGCATTGCAGGTACTTCCTGGCGAGTTGGCAGGCGCCAACCATACTGCGATTGAACCCTTTTGTCCGGCCAATGCCACACTGTTTATCCGCGAACTCATCAGGAGGTTGTCATGCGTACCATTGATCTGGCCGGTGTTCCGGTCCCTGTTATCGGCCAGGGCACCTGGCGCATGGGCGAAGACCCCGGCCAGCGCCGCGCTGAAGTTGCCGCGTTGCAACTGGGGATCGACGAGGGCATGACCCTGATCGATACCGCTGAAATGTATGGCGAAGGCGGCGCCGAAGCAGTCGTCGGCGAAGCCATTCGCGGCAGGCGTGACCGGGTGTTCCTGGTCAGCAAGGTGTATCCGCACAACGCCAGCCACAAAGGTGTGCCGCGCGCCTGCGACGCCAGCCTGCAACGCATGGGCACGGACTACATCGATCTGTACTTGCTGCACTGGCGTGGCCAGTATCCCCTTGAAGAAACTGTCGAAGCCTTCGAGCGCCTGCGCGAAGCCGGCAAGATCGGCCGCTGGGGCGTGTCCAACTTCGATGTGGCAGACCTCCAGGAGCTCGCCGCCCCGGCATGCGCCACCAACCAGGTGCTCTACAACATCGAAGAGCGCGGCATCGAATTCGACCTGTTGCCCTGGTGGCAACAACACCATCTGCCGCTAATGGCTTATTGCCCGATTGCCCAGGGCGGCGCATTGCTGGACAGCAGCACACTCAAGCAGATCGCCCGACGCCATGACGTCACCCCAGCCCAGGTGTGCCTGGCCTGGGTGCTGCGCCAGGACGGTGTGATCGCGATCCCCAAGGCCGTTACTCCCGAGCACGTGCGGCTCAACGCCAGCGCCGCGCAACTGGTGCTGGATGAGCACGACCTGGACGCAATCGATCGGGTGTTTGGCGCACCCCAGCGCAAGCACCCGCTGGCGATGGTCTAGTCACGGCTGCCGTCCCTGGCGGCCGCGACCCGTGACGTCAGCCGGAGACTGGTGTGCGCCAGTCATCCGAGCCAGAGGTGCCGGCTACTTCGTGGGTCCAGACGATCTTGCGATAGGTGAAATACACGTCCTCCAGATGGGTGAAGTGCGCGTTGGCCGGGTCCTGGCAGTTCGGCATGCGCGACTGGATGTCGACGATGGTCGCGCCTTCCAGCTCGATGGTGAAGTAGTGCTCCTGGGTGCCGGCCGACGAGGTGCGGAACCACTCCAGGCGACATTTGACCTCTTCGCCGCCAGTGAGCGCACTGAAGAGCAGCGGTGACGACTTGTCGAAGATCTTGCTGATCATCAGTGGTTTGTGCACGCGCTGGCCGGTCGGCTGGCCGGACTGTGGATCACGGGGAATGATCACCTGATGGGCGAACGCCTGGACCAGGATCTGATCTTCATGACCTTCCTGGTAAATGTTACCTACCGAGTCCTGGGTAAACGTGCCTGCCGTAATCAAACCTTGTTTGACACCGGTGATGGAGAGATACGCGGGTGTTGGCATGACGGGTTTCCTTGCCTGATGGTTGAGGTAGTTCCACCCGACAGACGGTGCCGGGTGGGCAGAGCCCTATAACAAGAAACGTGCCTGAAAGTGTGTGAGCCAATGAAATATGGCTGGCGCGGTAAGTTGCGGGTTTTCTTTTAGTCGGTGTGCGAAATTTAAGTCGGATTAGTTGCGCGTAAGTGCGCAATTAATTGCTCATATTGGCGTCTCTTGGATGTGCTTGAAGTGCGCATGAATAACGCCTGGCTTACACGTTTGTGCTGCGCAAATTGCTGCGCAGGCCTTGATTTTTGCGGTGTGTAGGATATTCCTTAACTCTTGTTTGGTTGCTTGCTGAACGTTTTAGGCATGGCTAAGGTTTGCTGGCTTCGCGGCGATCGAGCGAAGTTAATGTGGCGCGCTACTTTGTGCGATAAGTGCAATTAGTTTGCCAGCCCTGCTTCTGACGGTCATGTATGGCGGCCCATGAACTATTCCGATAAGTGCCTCGACTATTACCTTGAACTTGCACGTTCACCTTGCTCGCAAACGAGTTTTGCCGGCAGTGACATGCGTTATTCAAGCGAATATGAAGCGCTGGAGTCAGAACTGGCCAAGTTGCAGTCGATGCACGGCACCCGCCAGCCGGACTGGCAGAAAGTCCGCGAGATCAGTGAGTGCCTGTTGCGCGAGCATTCAAAGGATGTGCGCGTCGCGGTGTGGCTGACCTGGGCGCTGCATGAGTGCGAATCCTTCCCGGGGTTGCTCGCTGGCCTTGGGCTGCTGCGCTATCTCTGCGAGCAGCATTGGGTCGAGGTGTTTCCCGCCAAGCCACGTACGCGTGCCGCCGCCTTTGCCTGGTTGGAATTGCGTCTTGAGCCGCTGTGTCTGCAAAACCTGCCACTGGCCCAGCAACGCCCGCTGTTTCAAGCGATCCTCGAACACCTGACGCGACTCGATGAACTCTGGGCCGGGCACTTGGGGGATGACGCACCGATGTTGCTGCCGTTGCGGCGGCAACTGTCGGAGCACCTGGAGCACGCCACACAAGGCACGCCGGCACCCGGTGCGGTGGCGGGGGTGATCGCCCAGCTCAAACAGGCCACCACCCAATTGCTCGCCCCCGAATCCACCATCGACAGTGAAAAAGACGCACACAAGCGCCTGCGCACGTTACAGGATCAGGCCCGACCCCTTTGCGCTTGGTGGTTGCGCCAGGACGCCACCGACTTGCGCGCCCTGCGCCTGAGCCGAGCCATGGCCTGGCTGACCCTGGTCGGCTACCCGGACGCCAATAGTGAGCGCATCACCAGCCTGCGCGGCCCGGCGCCGGACAAGCTCCAGCGCTACCAGGAGCGCTTCGCCCAAGGGCACTACGCCGATTTGTTGCTGGAACTGGAAGCCAGCCTGGCCACCGCGATGTTCTGGTTCGATGGCTTGCACATGGCCTGGCAGTGCCTCGCCGCGTTGCAGGCCGAGCTGGCGATGAGCGAGCTGGAGGCTGACTTTGCCCAGTTGCTCAAGCGCCTGCCGGACCTGCCCCAATTGCATTTTCACGACGGCACAGCCTTTGCCAGCCGCGCCACCCGCGACTGGATCTCGCTGCATATCGAACGTCACTTGCGCCAGCCCGCGCCGCCCAAAGTGCTCGTCGACGCCACGGCGCAACCGTGGGAAGCCGCGTTGCAGCAGGTCATGTCGATCCTGCGCAAGGACGGGCTCAAGGCCGCCGTCAGCCAACTCAACCAAGGTATGCAAGCCGCCACCAGCGAGCGTGAACGCTTCCAGTGGCGCCTCGCCGTGGCCCGCTTGTGTCTGCTGGCGGGCAAGCACGAGTTGGCGAAGATCCAGCTCGAACAGCTCGATCAGGAACTGCAACACGCCGGGCTGGAACGCTGGGAACCGGCGTTGGCCCTGCAGGTTGCGCAATTGTTGTACCGCTGTTGCGACCTGTTGCCACAAAACCAGGCCGTGCGCGAATGCAAGGAAGACAGCCATCGCAGGCTGTGCCGTTTCGATCTCGAAGCGGTACTTGAATAGGCTTTCAAGCCACAGGAAAAGGAGAAACACCATGGCCAAAGAAGGTTCGGTTGCGCCCAAGGAACGCATCAATATCACGTTCAAGCCGGCGGTTGGCGGCGCCCAGGAAGAGGTTGAACTGCCGTTGAAGTTGCTGGTGCTGGGGGATTTCACCCGGCGCGAGGACCTGCGCAAGCTGGAAGACCGCAAACCCATCGGCATCGACAAGAACACCCTCGACGAGGTGCTCGCCAAGCAGGCCTTGAGCCTCACCCTCAGCGTGCCCAATCGCCTGCAAGACGACGCCGACGTCGATGAACTGGCGATCCAGTTGCGCATCAATGCGATGAAAGACTTCAACCCCGCCAACCTCGTCGAGCAGGTGCCCGAACTGCGCAAACTGATGGTCCTGCGCGAAGCGTTGATGGCGCTCAAGGGCCCGTTGGGCAACACCCCCAGTTTCCGCAAAGCCATTGAGCAGGCTCTGGCTGACGATGATTCCCGCGCTCGGGTATTGGCAGAGCTGGGATTGAACAGCGCCCACCCGTGACTCTTCAGTAAAAGGACACTGATGCATGACCACCCAAACACACCTCCAACCCCAGCCTCTGAGCAGCGACGCCAGCATTCTCGATCACATCATCGCACAGACACTGCTGAGCGCCGATGACGAGGCCTATGGCATTGCCAAGCGCGGTGTCGCGGCGTTTATCGAAGAACTGGTCAAGCCGCACAACAGCGGCGAGCCGGTGAAAAAACGCCTGGTCGACCGGATGATCACCGAGATCGACACCAAGCTCAGCCAGCAAATCGATGAGATCCTGCATCACCCCGAATTCCAGGCACTGGAATCGGCGTGGAAGGGCTTGCAGCTGTTAGTCGAGCGCACCGATTTTCGCGAAAACATCAAGATCGAGCTGTTGAATGTCGCCCGCCAGGATCTGCTCGACGACTTCGAGGACTCGCCGGAAATCACCCAGTCCGGCCTTTACAAACATATCTACAGCGCCGAATACGGCCAGTTTGGCGGCCAGCCCGTGGGCGCGATCATTGCCAATTACTACCTGTCACCCAGCGCTCCGGACGTCAAGCTCATGCAGTACGCCGCCAGCGTCGCCTGCATGGCCCACGCGCCCTTTATCGCTTCGGCGGGGCCGGGTTTCTTTGGCCTGGAAAGCTTTACCGGGCTGCCGGACCTGAAGGACCTCAAGGATCATTTCGAAGGCCCGCAGTTTGCCAAATGGCAGAGCTTTCGCCAGAGCGAGGACGCGCGCTACATAGGCCTCACCGTGCCGCGATTCCTGCTGCGCACGCCATACGATCCGCTGGAAAACCCGGTCAAGACCTTTGCCTATCAAGAAAACGTGGTCAACAGCCATGAGCACTACCTGTGGGGCAATACCGCCTACGCCTTTGCCACGCGCCTGACCGACAGTTTCGCGCGCTTTCGCTGGTGCCCGAACATCATCGGTCCGCAAAGCGGCGGGGCGGTGGAGGACCTGCCGCTGCATCATTTCCACAGCATGGGCGAAATCGAAACCAAGATTCCCACGGAAGTATTGGTGTCCGACCGTCGCGAATACGAGCTGGCCGAGGAGGGGTTCATCGCCCTGACCATGCGCAAGGGCAGTGACAACGCAGCGTTCTTTTCCGCCAGCTCGGTGCAAAAACCCAAGCACTTCGGCATCAGCGCCGAAGGCAAGGAAGCGGAGTTGAACTACCGCCTGGGTACGCAGTTGCCCTACATGATGGTGGTCAACCGCCTGGCCCATTACCTCAAGGTCTTGCAGCGCGAACAGCTGGGCTCCTGGAAGGAGCGCACGGACCTGGAGTTGGAGCTCAACAAGTGGATTCGCCAATACGTCGCCGACCAGGAGAACCCCAGCGCCGAAGTGCGTGGCCGGCGGCCGTTGCGGGCTGCGCGGATTGTGGTCAGTGATGTCGAGGGCGAACCCGGCTGGTATCGCGTCAACCTCAGCGTGCGCCCGCACTTCAAGTACATGGGGGCGGACTTCACTCTGTCCCTGGTCGGCAAGCTCGACAAAGCATGAGTGCCGGCCAAGGGGTGAACGATCACCGCAGCCTGTTCGAGCGTCTCGAGCAGCCGACGCCCAGCGGTGCATCACGGGTGACCTGCGTCGCCGCCCACCTGGGGAAAATGCTCAGTACCCGTGCTGGCAGCGTGCAGACGCTGCCGGACTACGGCTTGCCCGACTTCAATGACATGCGTCGCAGTTTGCATGAGTCATTGAGCCAGTCGCGCCTGCAAATCGAGGGTTTTATCCAGGCCTACGAGCCTCGCCTGGCCAATGTCCAGGTCCGGTTGTTGCCCCGTGATCGCAACCCCCTGGCCCTGGCATTCGCGGTTGAAGCCTTGCTGACCGTCGATGGCATCACCCAGCCCGTCGCCTTCTGCGCGCGGCTGAGTGACGGTGGCCATGTCGAGGTGCTGCCCGATGGCATTTAACCGTTACTACCAAAGCGAACTCAGCGCCTTGCGCCAGCTTGGCCGACGTTTCTCCGAGCGCAACCCGGCCCTGGCGCCGTTTCTGGCGGATGCCGGGCAGGACCCGGATGTGGAGCGATTGCTCGAAGGCTTCGCGTTTCTCACCGGGCGCTTGCGCCAGAAGCTGGATGACGAGTTGCCCGAGCTGACTCACTCGTTGATGCATTTGTTGTGGCCCAACTACATGCGTCCGTTACCGGCGTTCAGCATCTTGCAGTTCGACCCGCTCAAGCGCGCCGGGCACGCCGTTCAGGTGGCCCGGGACACTGCCGTGGAGAGTGTGGGGGTGAATGGGCAGCGCTGTCGTTTTCGCACCTGCTACGCCACGCGGATCATGCCGCTGCAACTCGGTGCGCTGGATTACGTTGCCAGAGGCGAACGCGGGCTGATGAGCCTGCGCCTGGACATGTGCGCCCAGGGCAATTTCAGCGAGCTGGTATTCGACGCCCTGCGTCTGCACCTGGCCGGTGATCGCTACATTAGTCAGGGCTTGTATCTCAGCCTGCTGCGGCACCTGGATGGCATCGAGTTGGTGCTGCTGGATCAACATGGGAGCCCGGTCACGGACGCGGCCGTGTTGCGGCTGCGCCCGGACCATGTGCGCCCCGTAGGGTTTGCCGAAGATCAGGCGCTGATCCCTTATCCGCAGAATACCTTCCGTGGCTATCGCCATTTGCAGGAGTACTTCGCATTTCCCGAGAAGTACCTGTTTGTCGACATCGAGGGGCTGGAGGCGCTGCACACGCTGCCCGCCGCAGTGCTGAAACAGACTCGCAGTCTGGTATTGCGCTTTGACCTGCGGGCGCGCGGGGCGGTGCTGCAAGCGCCGACGCTGGACAATGTGAAGCTGTACTGCACGCCCATTGTCAACCTGTTCCAGCACGACGCGGTGCCGGTTCGACTGGACGCAAAGAGGGATGAATACCTGCTGTTGCCGGGTGAGTTCACCCAGGGCACCGCCAGTGTGTTTTCCGTGGACAGCGTCACCGGGTGGCGGCCAGGCGGCTTGGGTTACCAGGCCTACGTGCCGTTCGAATCGTTTGAACATGACGCTGATGACTGCGCAAAACCAGCAAGTTACACCGTGCGCCAACGGTCCTCGGCTCAGCATGGCGGGTTGGATACCTGGCTGGTGGTGAGGAGTGGGCGTGGGCATGAGCAGGAAACCCTGTCGGTTGAGCTGACGTGCACCAACCACAACCTGCCGCGGCAACTGCAAGTCGGCGAGATCAACAGGGCCTGCGAACAAACTCCGGAATTTATCGCGTTCCGCAATATCAGCGTACCGACCCAGAGCTTTGCTCCGCCCCTGGACCAGGACTTCCTGTGGAAGCTAATCAGCCACATGTCGCTCAACTACCTGTCGCTGACTGACATCAACGCACTGAAGGTCATCCTCGAAACCTACGACCTGCCGCGTTACCACGACCGCCAGGCACAGAAGGTCAGCCGTCGACGCCTGGACGCCTTGCGCTCCATCAGTCACTCCGCCGTCGACCGCTTGCATCGAGGCTTGCCCGTTCGCGGTCTGCGCGTCGACCTGGGCATCGACCCTCAGGGCTTTCTCGGCCAAGGCGAAGTGTTTGTATTCGCCTCGGTCCTCAATGAGTTTTTCGCGTTGTACGCCAGCCTCAATTCGTACCACGAACTTCGCGTCATCAGCACACAAGGAGATGTGTACCTATGGCCACCCCGGATGGGCCAGCAGCCCGTGCTTTAACCCCGCTGTCGCGCAGCATCCGCGAGTACTCGTTGTACCAGGCGGTGTTGCAGGTGATTGAGCATTTGCGTGAAGCCCATCCTTTGCTGGATGAGGACGCGCTGTACGACCAGTTGGAATTTGTCGCCAACCCGGGCCTGGGATTTGCCGGGCACGACATTGACCGCGTGGAGTTTTTCACCGAGCACGGCCAGTTGCGCGCACGTCTGCGCCTGAATGTGCTCGGGCTGTTTGGCGCGGGCTCGCCACTGCCGGCGTTCTACGGCGATCAGGCCTACGCCGAGCAGGCGGGAGGCAACACCACGCGGGATTTTCTCAACCTGTTTCAACATCGCCTGCACCGGCTGTTGCTGCCGATCTGGCGCAAGTATCGCTACCAGGCTCGGTTTCGCAGTGGCGCCGGTGATGCCTTCTCCGAGCAGATGTTTGCCTTGGTGGGCTTGGGCGGTCCGGCGATCCGCGAAGCCGCGCCACTCGATTGCAAGCGATTGCTGCCGTATCTCGGGCTGTTGAGCCTGCGCGCGCATTCGGCGGCGTTGATCGAGACCGTGCTGCGGTACTACTTCAAGCACCACCGCTTGTTTATCGAGCAGTGGGTGGCGCGCAGCGTGCTGATCGCGCCGTGTCAGCTCACCCGGTTGGGCCAGGCCAATCATGGACTTGGCCTGGACTCGGTATTGGGCGAACGGGTTGCCGACCGTAGCGGCAAGTTCAGGGTGCATATCGTCGGGCTCGATTGGCAGCGCTTCCATGAGTTCCTGCTGTTCGGTGCGGGCTACCAGCCGCTGTGTGCGCTGGTGCGGCTGACCGTGCGCGACCCGTTGGCCTATGACCTGAGGCTGGGGCTGGCCGAGGGCGAAATCCGCGCGTTGCATATCGGCGAACGCAATGTGTGTCGTCTGGGCTGGACCACTTGGCTGGGGCACGAGCGCGCCGACGGCGTGGTCACTCTGGCCGGCAACCTTCATTAAGGATCAAGGGTGATGATGAATATCGACTTGCAACAACTTATCCAGACGTTGACCGCCCGCACGCGTGGCGACCTGGAGCGTGCCGCCGAGCGTTGTGTCAACCGCGGTGGCCGCGAAGTGCTGGTGGAAGACCTGCTGCTGGTGCTGCTGGAACATGCCGACGGGCTAGTCGGCAAGGCCCTGGCGGACGCCGGTGTGGCAGTGAGCGACCTGCATGCGCTGCTGCAACCCAAGAGCGAGCAACATGCCACGCGCAATCCGGTCTTTGCCCCACCGTTGGTGCGCTGGTTGCAACAGGCGTCAATGCTTGCGCATGTGGAGCTCGGTCAGCACGAGGTGGATCACGGCGCACTGTTGCTGGCGCTGCTGCGTCATCCGCTGGAGCACGCGGGCAACGGCTATCAGCGGGTGTTGGCAGGTTTGGACGCCGAGCGTGTGCGCGATTTTGTCCTGAGCCACAGCAGCCCAGCCGGGCAGCCGGTGGCGGAGTCGATGTTGCAACGGTTTACCCATGACCTGACGCAGCAGGCCCGTGAAGGGCAAATCGACCCGGTGCTGTGTCGCGATGTTGAAATCCGCCAGTTGATCGACATCCTGATGCGTCGGCGCAAAAACAACCCGATCCTGGTGGGCGAGGCTGGCGTCGGTAAAACCGCCGTGGTGGAAGGGCTGGCCCTGCGCGTGGTCGCGACGCAGGTGCCGGAGCCGCTCAAGGACGTGCGCCTGCTGAGCCTGGACATGGGCTTGCTGCAAGCGGGCGCGAGCATCAAGGGTGAATTCGAGCGCCGTCTCAAGGGCGTGATCGACGAGGTGCACGCCTCGCCACGCCGGGTGATCCTGTTTGTCGACGAGGCGCATACCCTGGTGGGCGCGGGTGGCCAAGTGGGCGGCAATGATGCCGCCAACCTGCTCAAGCCCGCCCTGGCCCGTGGGGAGTTGCGCACCATCGCGGCCACTACCTGGTCGGAGTACAAGCGCTACATCGAAAAAGACCCGGCCCTGGCCCGGCGTTTCCAGCCGGTGCTGGTCGACGAGCCCAGTGTTACCCAGACGGTGTCGATCCTGCGCGGGTTGGTGCCGGCGTACGAGAGTAGCCACGGCGTGTATGTGCGGGATGATGCGGTGGTCGCCGCCGCACAGTTGAGCGCTCGTTACCTGGTGGGGCGCCAGTTGCCGGACAAGGCCGTGGATGTGCTCGACACTGCCTGCGCGCGGCTGCGCACCCAACTGGCGATGCCGCCCGAGGCGCTGCAGCGGCTGCACACCGAGCGCGCCGAGGCCACGCGCCAGCAACTCGCGCTGACACGGGACGCACAGGCCGGGCTGCCCATCGATACGACGGGGCTGCAGGCGGTGAGCCAGCAACTGGAGAGCATCGATCAAGCCTGTCTCGCGTTGGCGCAAGACGTGCCGCCGCCACGTAAACCGCAGGTATGCCCGCGCCTGATCGCCGACGTCATCAGCGCCTGGACCGGCATTCCCGTCGAACAACTGGCCCTTGAACACAACGACAAGGTTCTGGGGTTTGCCGAGTTCCTGCGCGCCCGCATCCTTGGCCAGGAGCACGCCGTACAGGCGCTTGACCGCAGCCTGCGGGCCGTTGCTGCGGGGCTCAACAATTCCGACTCGCCCGTGGGCGTGTTCCTGCTGGTGGGGCCCAGTGGCGTGGGCAAGACGCAAACCGCATTGGCCTTGGCCGAGGCGTTGTATGGCGGTGAACGTTTTGTCACCACCCTCAATATGTCCGAGTACCAGGAGCGGCACTCGTTGTCCCGCTTGATCGGCGCACCGCCGGGCTACGTCGGCTACGGCGAGGGCGGCGTACTGACCGAGGCGGTGCGCCAGCGGCCTTACTCGGTGGTGCTGCTCGATGAGGTCGAGAAGGCCGATCCGGAGGTGTTGAACCTGTTTTATCAGGTGTTCGACAAGGGCCGCGCCAATGACGGCGAGGGCAGGGCGATTGATTTTCGCAACACCCTGATCCTGATGACCTCCAACCTTGGCAGCGCGCACATCAACGCACTGTGCGCCGACGGCCGGCGACCGGGGATCGAGGTGCTGCAAGCGCAGCTTCAACCGTTGCTGAGCGCCCATTTCAAACCGGCGCTGCTGGCGCGCATGCGCGTTGTGCCGTACTACCCGATAACCGGCGCAGTCTTGCATGACGTGGCCCGCCTCAAGCTCGAGCGTCTTGGCCAGCGTTTGCAGTTGCGCCAGCTGACCTTCACCTACACACCTGAACTGGTGGCGCACATGGCCGAGCGTTGCGTGCATAACGACAGCGGTGCGCGCTACATCGACGCGTGGATCGAGACCCGGTTGCTGCCGCAGATGGCCGATCGGCTGCTCGCGGCGATGTCCAGTGGCGAGTGCCTGGCGCACGTCCATGCGCGACTGGATGAGCACGGCGCGCCGCTCTGTGAGTTCAGCCAATGATGCCGACCTTATTCAGCCAATTGCCCGAACCCCTGGCCTACGCCGAAACCCTGCTGGGCTGGATCACCCGCCTGGGCCTGGAAAACGACGACCAGCGCCTTACGCGCCTGTGCGTGGACGCGGCGGCACAACTGAGCCAATGCGAACTCAGTCAGTTGTATGGTCTTGATGAGGCAAGCGGGCAACTGGCGCTGATTGCCCAGCATTTTGCCGAAGCGGTGGCGACGGGCAACAGCGATTGGCGGCACGAACAGTTGTTGCACGTCGTGCTCGACCAGCGTAGTGCCCTGTGCCTGGATGACTTGGGCGACAGCCCGTATGACTGTGCGTTTTTGCCGGCGACAGCAGCCCCTTGGCGCACGTTGATCGGTGTGCCGCTGTTCAACCGATGCCGGGCCACCGTGGGCGTATTGCTCTGCGCCAGCCAACGTAAAGCGGCGTTGCAGGGGCACGCGCCGGCGCTGGCGCACCTGGGCAGTTTTGCCCTCAATCAACGGGTGTTGTTGCGAAGCCTGCACCCTCGCCACGCGGACTGCCTGCCGTTGCTCAACGTGCCACCCCCCAGCACCTATGGCCTGATCGGTGCCAGCGCGGCGATGGAGGAAACCTGCCGCTTGATCGGCAAGGTCCAGCACACCCCCTACACCGTATTGCTGCGTGGCGAGACCGGCACCGGCAAGGAGGTGGTAGCCCGCGCGATCCACGCCAGCGGTCCGCGCAGCGCCAAGGCCTTTGTGGTGCAGAACTGTGCCGCGTTTCCGGAAGGCTTGCTGGAAAGCGAGTTGTTCGGCTATCGCAAGGGCGCTTTCACGGGTGCCGAGCGCAACCATCCTGGGCTGTTTGACACGGCGCACGGCGGCACGCTGCTGTTGGACGAGATCGGTGACATGCCGTTGTCACTGCAAGCCAAGCTGCTGCGGGTACTGCAAGAGGGTGAGATTCGCCCACTCGGTGCCAGCGTCGCGCACAAGGTCGACGTGCGGATCATCGCCGCCACCCATCGCGACCTCGCGGCCATGGTCGCCCAGGGCAGTTTTCGCGAAGACCTGTACTACCGCCTGGCGCAGTTTCCTATCGAGTTGCCCGCGTTGCGCGCCCGTGACGGCGACGTGCTGTTGCTGGCACGGCACTTTGCCGAGCAGGCCTGCGCAACGCTGGGCAAAGCTGCGGTGGCGTGGTCGAGTGCGGCGATTGATCAACTGTCGGCACACGGTTTTCCCGGCAACGTGCGTGAACTCAAGTGCCTGGTGGAACGCGCCGTGTTGTTGAGCGATGACGGGGTGATTTTGCCGGCGCACCTCGGACTGCCGACAGCTGCGTCGGCGGTGCTGGATGCGACGCTGCGCCAGCGCCTGGAGCGGGTCGAACGGGTCTTCCTGATCGATTGCCTGCACAAGAACCGCGGCAATCGCACCCGCACTGCACGTGAGCTGGGTGTTGCCCGGCGCACGCTGCTGTATCGCCTAGCGCGCCTGAATATCCCGTGCCGCGATGCCCAGGAGGAGCGCTGAGTGGCACGCGTTGATGACTTACTTTTTTTGCGGAGAGACCCCATGCCTGATCGTCCTTGGCGAGCCCTGGTGCTTGTCGTGTTGCTGCTCAGCGGCTGCAACGCCAATTACGTGTTTGATGACGCCGACTACCGCCCGTTGGGTGACCCCCAGCTCAGCCGTCGTGGCCAGTGAACGGCGGAGGTCTGGTATGCAATTAGTCTTGGAAGCCAGTGGCGACGGCCCTGGAGTGGCGCGCAAGGTATTCGACGGCGCAGGCGGCGTGATCGGCCGTGGCAATGGCTGTGACTGGGTGATCCCCGATTGCAGTCGTGTGCTCTCCGGTCAGCATGGGGTTGTCAGTTACCGGGATGGTCGGTATTTCCTCACCGACATCAGCAGCAACGGCATCGGGCTGGCGGGTAGCGTCGAGCGTTTGCGCAAGGGGCAGCCACACCTTATCAACGATGGCAACCTCTTCGAGTTCGGCCCGCTGGCAATCCGGGCTCGATTGGTGGAATCAAGGCCGCGCCAGGCTGAAGGCGGGCCGATTCCCGATGATGCGTTCCTGACGCACGGCCTGCAGCCGTTGATCGAGCCGCAGCTGGTCCCTGACTCTGCCTGGGTAGAGCGGGGCGCGCCGGAGTCGGACTATCTGGTGCCGCCGACGCTGGCCAAACCCGTACATGACGCACTCGTGCCGCAGCCGATTACACCTGCGGACGATGGGTTGTTCTGGAGCCACTTTGCCCAGGCCCTGGGCATGCCTCTGGACAGCCTCGACACCCCTGGCCGCGAGGCATTGGCGATCAAGGTTGCAAGCTTGCTCAAGCACACCCTCGATGACGTGCAGCAGTGCGTGCGCACCTGCGAGGAACTCAAACGCGAATTGCGCCTGGGGACCGCCCACAGCCCCGGCATCAGCCACAACCCCTTGCACGACTGCCAGGGCGTCGAGGCGGCGTTGCAGGCGTTGCTGGGCGACGGCGCACTGGGTGAACTATCGGCGCAGCAATCCGTGGCCCAGGTGTTCCGTGACCTGCAGGCACATCAGGTGGCAATGCTCGCCGCGTGCCGCGCCGCTCTGCGGGGTGCACATCAGGCGTTCGCGCCGGACTACCTGCAACGCCGTCTCGAACACCAGGCCAAGCGCCCCAGGCTGCTCACTGACGGTGCGCGCTGGCGTGCCTATCAACGTTATTACCAGCAACTGCTCGACGCGCAGGCGCCGGGCGAACGTGAGCTTGGCCGGGATTTTTCCACGGCTTACCAGGAGCAATTGCGCCTGATCGCCACCTTGCATGCTGCCTACCCGGGATGATGTCCATGTATCGAATATGCCTCACAACCCTGTTGCTCACGCTGCTGACTGCGTGCAGCAGCCTGTCGCCGTTTTCGACACTGACCAAGCTGGACTTGAGCCTGGCCGCCGGCGAGCGGCTCAACCCCGACTTGCATGGGCGTCCCTCGCCCGTGGTGGTGCGCTTGCTGGAACTGCGCCAGCCGGTGGCCTTTGAAAACAGCGATTTTTTCAGTCTCTATGAACGTGCCGAGCAGATATTGCCCAAGGATTGGGTGAGCAGCGAGGAGCTCCAATTGCAGCCTGGCGAACACCTGGCCCTCAAGCTCAGCGTTGCACCGCAGAGTCGCTACGTGGGCGTGCTGGCCGCATATCGCGACCTCCCGCAAGTGCAGTGGCGCGTGGTGGTGCCCGTGGCCCCGCAACGGCGAACCCACGCAGCGCTGATCCTGGACGAACTGGGTGTGCGCCAGATCGGCGTGGAGGAACGCTGAGATGCAGGTGCATAACGTCATTTGGCAGGAAGGCATGCTCTTGCGCCCCCAGCACCTGCAACACAACGACCGTTACTACCAACAGCAGCTCAACCGGAGCCGTTTGCTCACGCCCGACGCCTGGGGCTTCTTGAGCCTTGAGCTGGACTTGCAGTACCTCAACCTGGGCAAGCTGGTCGTCAGCCAAGCCCGTGGTGTGTTGCCCGATGGCAGCCTGTTTGAACTTGACGGGGCGATGCCACCGTTGGTCTTGCAGGTCGCGGCCAACAGCGGCCCGCAAGGTGTTTACCTGGCGTTGCCGCTGGCCACCGGCAACCAGGTCGAAACCCGTAGGCCGGAGCAGGTCGACGTGCTGGCGCGCTACGTCAGTTGCGAGGTTCAGGCGCGCGACGCCAATGCGGGCGGCGAATCCGAGTGTCGGCTCGACTGCGCGCGCCCGGACCTGCGCCTGGTGGCGGGTGCACAGTCCGCCGATCCGTCGCTGGTGACACTCAAGGTGGCCGAGATCGTGGGTTGCACAAGCGAAGGCGGGGTGAGCCTGGACACCGATTTCACCCCGACCTTCATCCACCTGCCAGCCCGTGGCTACTTGGCGGCGTGTTTACAGGAGGTGATCAGCCTGTTGGCCAGCCGTGGTGATGCGCTGGCCGAGCGCATTCGTGGCAACGGTGCGGCCGCGGCGACACAGGTTGGCGATTTTTTGCTACTGCAACTGATCAATCGTACGGAGCCCGTGTTGCGCCATTACGCGAGCCAGCCTCAGGTGCGTCCGCACACGCTGTATCGCGAGTTGTTGGCGTTGCTTGGCGAATTGTCGTCCTTTGCCTGTGACAGCAAGCGCTGTGAATGGGACGTGCACTATCAGCACAGCGATCAGGGCGCGAGTTTTCGCGGCCTGATGGACGGCTTGCGCAGCGTGCTGTCGATGGTGCTGGAACAACAGGCCATCGAGTTGGAATTGCAGCAACGCCAGTACGGGGTGCTGGTATGCCCGGTCAGCGATCTGAAGCTGCTTGGCCGCGCGACCTTCATTTTGGCGGCCACCGCCGGATGCGACAGCGAAGCGCTGCGCAATCGCCTGCCAACGCACCTCAAGGTCGGGCCCGTCGAACGCATCCGCGAGCTGGTCAACCTGCATCTGGCGGGCATCCGGCTCCAGCCGCTGCCGGTGGCGCCGCGCCAGTTGCCGTTTCATGCCGGCAAGACGTATTTCATGCTCGAACTCACTGCCCGTGACATTGCGCAGCTGGAGCATTCGGGCGGCTTTGCCTTCCATGTCAGCGGCGAATTTGCCGAGCTGCAACTGAACTTCTGGGCCATCAGGAACTGAACACCATGGACAACACTTACCCGGCCGATGAGAAAACCATCCTGCTTGACCGCGACGGTCGCGGCCCCGCGCAGGCGGCATTGACGGACTACCCCTCACCGCCACGTTTTGAGCAGTTGGAAGACCGCATGATCTACGCTGCCCGTTTGCACGGCGCGCAAACCTTTGACCTGGGGCCCAACCCGCTGGTAGCGGGTGCCTGGGAGTTGCTGGTCGAGGCGGCTCAGCTCAAAGGTCGCGTCGGGCGTGAAAGCCTGGGCGCCCTTAACGAGCGGCTGTCGGCAGCGGTCAGCGGGTTTGAACGGCACGCGCAACATCACGGTGTGGAGAGCGCCCAGGTGGAGGCGGCCTGTTACGTCTTGTGCTGCGTCATCGATGAAAGCGTACTCACCGCGCAATGGGACAGTCGCGGCGAGTGGTCGAAGATGAGCCTGTTGAGCCGCTTTCACCACGAAACCTTTGGGGGCGAGAAGTTTTTCCAGATGCTGGAGCGCCTGTCCCGGGACCCGATCAAGAACGTGGCGCTGCTGGAGTTGATGTACCTGTGCCTGTCGATTGGTTTCGAGGGCAAATACCGCGTCATGGAGCGTGGTGTGTTGCAGCTTGAGGCCGTGCGTGACGGGCTGTACCGGCAGATCCGGCACGTGCGCGGTGACCCGCTGCCCATGCACGCGCCTGAGCCGGTGCACTGGCGCAACAGACGCTTGCGCATGCTTTCCATCCCGTGGCTGGGGGTGGGGCTGGTGGCCAGTCTGTTGGCTGTGTATCTGGGGTTTGCCTGGGTGCTGGGCAATGAACGTGTGGCGGCGCTGCAACCCTTTCATTCTGCGGCACCGCCGCCCCTATAACGCTGGGAGCAATCAATGAACGCATTCTTCAAGAGCGCGGGCAGCGTGCTGCGTCGGGTTTGGGTTTGGAGCCTGTTGCTGGTGCTGTTGAGCGCCGCGTTGGTGTGGTGGTTCGGACCTTTACTGGCGGTGGATGACTACCGCTTCTGGCAGGGCGTGTCGGCGCGCTGGGTGACGATCAGCAGTCTGTTGCTGTTATGGGGCATCGCCATGGTCTTGGTCGGTGGGCACCGTGGAGCCCAGACCCATCGCCCGGAAAATCCGCACTCGGAACACCAGAACCCGGAGAACCAGGCCCGGCATGTCCAACAGCGAGTAGACGCTGAGCGGCGCCAGGTACGTGGGCGCTTCAAGGAGGTCGTGCAGGCGCTGAAAAGTGCAGGTTGCTATGGCGCCAAGCGTCAGCGCTGGCGCAATGAATTGCCCTGGTACGTGCTGCTTGGCGAGGAGGGCAGCGGCAAGACCCAGCTGTTGATGGCAAACGGGTTGCTGGCGCCGCTGGATCGCCTGGACGCCGCGCGCTCGGGCCGCACCCCATTCTGTGAAGGCTATTTTGCCGACCAGGCGGTGTTGCTCGATACGCCTGGTCGTTACCTGACCCAGCCTGATGCTGCGGTGGATGGCGCGGGGTGGTCGACCTTGCTGCACCTGCTCAGGGCCAGGTGCCGGGCCAGCCCGCTCAACGGCGTAGTGGTGACGTTATCGGTGGACAGCCTGCTCGCCGGCAACACCCATGACCTCGACGTGCTGGCGCGCCAGGTGTATTCCCGTGTGCAGGAGATCCGGCAGACGCTGCATGTGGATGTGCCCGTAACGTTGGTGTTGACCAAGGTCGACCGACTGCCGGGATTTGTCGAGTTCTTCGATGGGCCCACAGGTGACGTCGCAACACCTGTGTTTGGCCAAGCCCTGGCTGGGGGCACGCAAATGCCCGAGGTCCGCCAGGCCTTCGAGCGGTTGCTGCAACGCTTGAGTGGTGAGTTGATCCAGCGTTTGCACCAGGAGCGCAATGTCGAGCGGCGCGGCCTGATGCTGGACTTTCCCCTGCAGCTCGCCAGGCTTGGCGAACGCTTGTGCCACTTCATCGAATCGGCGTTTTGTGCCCATCGCTACCAGCGCATCCAGGGCCTGCGCGGTATGTATTTGACCAGCGCGGATGCCGCCCGGGGGCGCTTTGTCCCGGGGTTGTTCCGCCAAGTGATCGTGGCCGAGGCTGACTTTGCGCAGTTGCATAGCGACGAGCGCCGGCGCATTCGTTGGCGCCAGCTCGGCGCGGCCCTCGCCGCAACGGCGATACTCGCAGGCGCCACGGTGTTATGGACGCACAGTTATTCACTCAACCATCAGCGCCTGGAGCAGTTGGTTGCGCTGGCCCGACCTGCGCCGCCAACCCCACTGGAGACGGACAGCAGCCTGGTCGCCCTTGCCCGGTTGGACCGCCTGTTTGCGGCGACCCAGGTGTTCCCGGTAGAGGTGCGGAGGGTGGAACGTTTGGGCCTGTACCAGGGCAAGATGAGCGCGCCGGTATTGGACGATGCCTACGTACACGCCTTACGGCAGCAATTGCTGCCGCAAGTCATCGAGCTGTTGGGAACGCAGGTACGCGCCAGCCTGGGCGAACGCGAACAACTGCTGGACCACCTGCGTGCGTATCTGATGCTGACGCTGCACGAGCGTCGGGATTCGGTGTGGTTGGCCGAGCGTGTGGGCGCGGCCTGGGCGGTGCGGCATGCCGGTGAGGTCGCGGTGCAGCAGCGGTTGAACCAACATTTCGCGCGGCTGTTGGCGCAGCCGTTCGTGGCGTCCCTCGATGACGCGCTGGTCGCTCAGGCCCGCCAGGCACTGCGCGGCGAGTCACTGGCTGACGTGGTGTATCGGGTGTTGCGTGAACAGGCGCGCAGCCTGGAGCCGTTGCGCCTGGCTGAAGGACGCGGGCTGGTTGCCAGCGAGCCACCGATCCCGGGTTTTTACACCAAGCGTTTCCTGCAGTATTTCGAGGCGCAGGGCCCACGGTTGGTGAATGCGATTGCGCAGGACAACTGGGTGTTGGGCGAGGGCACCGACCTGAGCGCCGCCGATCTGCGCCGCCTGATGCTGGCGTTGGAGCAGCGCTATTTCAGTGAGTACGGCGATGTCTGGGGCAACGCGCTGGGCCAGGTGCGCCTGTCGGATACCGATGGCCTGCGCCAGGATGCCGAGCGGCTTGCACGCTTGACTTCGGCCCAGTCGCCCTTGGTGCAACTGCTGCAACAGGTGCGGGAAAATACGCGCCTGCTGCCGTCCAATGGCGGGCTGGACACCTTGAACCAGGTCGCCGGGCCGTTGCCGCTGCCGGCGGATTCCGCCCGGCGCACCTTGCAGCGGCGCTTCGAGCCGCTGCACCAATTGCTCGACGAACAACACAACCCCGGCGCCGAGTTGACCCAGGCCTTGCGCCAGCTTGACGAACTGCACCTGCAACTGGTGGCGCTGCACCGTGAAAGTTCGCCGGGGCAGGCGGCGTTTCAACGGGTCAAGCGGCGCATGGAAGGGCAGCCGGATGGGTTGGGCAATCTGCGTGATGTCGCCACGCGCCTGCCGCTGCCGCTTTCGGCGTGGGTTGAAGGCTTGGCGGATGACAGTTGGCGGCACTTGCTGGACGAAGCCTATGTGCACGTCAACCAGCGTTATCAAAGCGAGGTGTACGGTGTGTATGCCAAGGCGATCCGCCAGCGCTACCCTTTCAATGCGCATGCCTCCAGCGACGTCGCTCTCAGTGATTTTCAGGAGTTTTTCAAGCCTCAAGGCATCCTGACGCGCTTTCATGAGACTTATCTGCGGCCCTTCGTCAGTGCCGATGGCGGGCGCTATCGCCTGCGTGGCCTGGACGGGCGCAGCCTGCCGCTGGCGCGCAGCCTGTTGCCGCAACTGAGCAAGGCGCAACTGATTCGGCGCAGCTTCTTCAACGAGGCCCAGGGCGACTTGCAGGTGCGATTCAGCTTGGCGCCCTACAGCCTGGACCAGGCTGCCAGTCGGGCGGTGTTGCGCATGGGTGATCGGCAGTTGGAATACCGTCACGGGCCTATCGTGGCGATGCACTTTGAGTGGCCTGTCGCGGCGCAAAACGGCCGCAGTAGCCTGGTCCTGGAGCGGGGCGCAGAGCGGCCGCTGGGGTTGGAAAAAAATGCCGGTGCCTGGTCGTGGTTCCGCTTGCTCGAGTTGTTCCAGAGCGAGCCTGCGAGTGGTCGCGATGGGCAGTTGCTCAAGTCCGACCTGGCGGGTTTGCGCGCCACTTTCCTGCTTACCAGCCAGCGCACGCCAAGCCCATTCCCGCTGGGTGAATGGCGTACGTTCCGTTTGCCGGAGCAGCTATGACGCACGCGGCTTGGCACAGCGCCGGGCGTACGCAGCGTGGCAAGCAGCGAATGCGCAACGAGGATGCGTTTCTCGATTGCCCGCAGCAAGGCTGCTGGGCGGTGGCCGATGGCATGGGTGGGCATCAGGCCGGCGATGTTGCCAGCCAGGCAGTCATCGACACTCTGGCCAGGTTGAACGAGTGCGGCACGTTTGAGCAACGGATCGAGTCGATGCGCCGCTGCCTGCAACGGCTCGACCGGCAGTTGGGCGTGCAGCGCGCACACGGCCGGATGGGCAGCACGGTCGTCGCGTTGCTGCTGGAGGGCCGTCGCGCCGCCTGCGTGTGGGCGGGCGACAGCCGTTGTTACCTGTGGCGCGGGCAGTGTTTGTACCAGTTGTCGCGGGATCACTCCTGGCAGGAGCGCTTGATGATCGAGCAGCAGCTCAACCGCCAACAGGCCCAGGCGCATCCGGATGCGAGAGCCTTGACCCGTGCGGTGGGCGGGCGCGAGCCGTTGGCGCTGGAGGTCCTGGAACTTTGCACGCGTCCCGGTGATGTATTCCTACTCTGCAGCGATGGCTTGTACCAGGCGCTCAGTCACTGCGAACTGGGCAGTGCCATGGGCCACGGTTCGCCGCAACAGATGGTGGACCGTTTGTTCAGCCAAGTGTTGCGCGGGCCCGCCCGGGATGACCTGACGGCCGTTGTGGTGCAGGCATGAACGAGACACGCCTGCTCGCCGGGCGGTATCAGTTGGAGCGGGAGCTGGGCCGCGGTGGCATGGGCGTCGTGTATCGCGCCCGCGATCTGTTGCACGAGCAATTTGGCGAGCCGTGTTCCCGTGTGGCGTTGAAGTTGCTGGGCGATTGTTTGACCCAGTCCAGCGATGCGCATGTGCTGTTGTACAGCGAGTTTGCGTTGACCCGCAGCCTGCGCCATGAGCGGATCGTCCGCGCGTTTTCGTTCGAGGTCGATACCGCCAGCCAGGTCGCGCTTTTTACCCTGGAGTTGCTGCACGGGATGACTTTGGACCGCCTGCTGTTGGAGCGTCCCGGCGGACTGCCCTGGCGGGAGTTGCAGCCAGTGGCGGTGCAATTGCTCGATGCGTTGGTTTACGCCCACGGGCAGGGCGTGCTGCACGGTGATTTGAAGCCGGGCAATGTGATGCTTGGCGAGGAGGGGGTTCGCTTGTTCGATTTCGGTCTGGGCCATGGCCAGAAACAGGGCTTGCCGAGTCTGAGCCGCAACCGTTTCCACGCATGGACCCCGGCATACGCCGCACCGGAGTTACGCGACGGCGCTGTGCCGACTGTCGCTGCCGACCTGTATGGCGTGGCGTGCCTGTTGTACGAACTGGCGCAGGGCAGTCGCGCTACCGATATTCAAAACCGCCCCCGGCAATGGCCTAGGCAATGCTGGCCGGCGCTGAAGACCGCACTGACCGCCGACCCCGTGCGTCGCGCCATCACGGTCGCCGAATTGCGCAACGTGATCCGCCGCACACCACGTCATGGATGGCTGTAACCCGCGGTCTTGCTGAAACACCGCGGCGGCCCGTTTGGGGCGGCTTCGCCCCCCAGCGCGGGCAAGCCCGCTCACTACAGGTCGAGTTGTCGGCGGCGGGAGTGTTTGCGCAGGCGCCGGTCATTCCAGTGCCTGATGGGTTTGAGCGTAAACAACAGCACGTACGCGACCAGGACGGTGGCCAAGTCCATCGAATCGTCGCCGAGTTGACCGGTAAATTGTTCCACCACGTCCTTGATCATCAACATCAATGAAACCCCACACAGCCACAGCAATGCGTAGAGCAGTATTGGGCGCACGGTTCCTGATGGTTTTTCTGACATGTTGACCCTCTTTTCCCTGAAGCCGATTTCCTCGCAGATATTACCGATCGACCCGGGCTCAGGGACGCTCCCCAGTCAAAAATCCAATTAATGGTAGTGCTCAGGCTCATTACGGCGAGACCAAAGAAACGCGGTAATACCTGCCCTTGGATTGACTATAGCGGGCTTGAGCAGATTCGCCTGGAGGGCCATGGCAGGAGAGCGGGCGACAGGGGGTGAGGATGAATTGATCGAATGAGTGGGACGGGTGCAATAAGGCAATTCAAACGACAACTCAATAATTGGCGTTGCCGTGCTAAAAAACTTTCGCTCCCGGCCTAAGGACGTGTAGCGTTAGGCGGTATTTTCGACCCTGTTTTCCAGGGGCGTGGAGCGATGGACAGAGGGATGGGTCATGGCGCAAACGCTGTTCAAGCTGTTCTTCACCCAGCGTCTGGCCGCCTTGGCCAGCACCGAGTCATTGCGTGCTATCCGCGAGGGATTGTTGTGGATCCTGCCATGCCTGCTGGTATCGGCGGGGTTTCTGATCCTGTCCGAATGCGCCCGGGTACTGGGTTTCGATGCGCAGGTGGTGAGTTTACTGGCCGGGTTGCATAACCAGATCAGCTCGGTGATCCCGCTGCTGGTGGCTGCTTCCATTGGCTACATGCTGGCGATCCAGTACCGCTTGCCCCAGCTTCCCGTTGCGTTTCTGTGCCTGGCCCACGTGGTGATCGCGACTTTCATCCTGCGTGAGTACCCTCGGGCATCGGCCACGTTTGTGTTGTTTATCGCGATTGCTTCGCCCCTGATCAATGTGCCGGCAATTGCCTGGTTGCACCGTTTGCGCTGGACACGCCTGGTCAACGAGGACCTGGTGGGGCACAACCTGCGAGGCACCATCAATATGGTGGTGCCCGGTGCAATCACCGCGCTGGCCTTGGTGCTGGCGTTGTCGTTGCTTTTGCAGATTCCCTATGTCGCCCAGTTGCAGGGCCCGCAAGTGCTTGAAGCCCTGGATTCGCCCTACCGCAGCGGCTTGTTCGTGACGCTGATGAATTCGCTGCTGTGGTTTTTTGGCATCCACGGCGTGTACGCCATGCAACCGCTGTTCGATGTGCTCGACCAGGCCGTGGTGCTCAATGGCACGGCGTTGGCCGCCGGGGAGCCGATCAAGTATCTGCTCAACAGCGGACTGCTCGGCAGCTTCGCCTTTATCGGCGGTTCGGGCGGTGCGCTGTGCCTGTTGCTGGCGATCCTGCTGTTCTCCAAGAGCCAGTCCATGCGGTTGCTGGCGATTGCCAGTCTGCCGCTGTCACTGTTCAACGTCAGCGAGGTGCTGTTGTTTGGCTTGCCGATCATCCTCAACCCGCGCTTGTTCATTCCGTTCCTGGTGGTACCGGCCCTGAATGGGATGGTCGCGTTGACCGCAGTGCAACTGGGCTGGGTGATGCCGGCGGTGGCCAGCGTGCCGTTCACCTCGCCAGTGCTGCTCAACGCCTACCTCAGTACCCACGGTGATATGGCGGCCGTGGTCCTGCAAGTGCTGCTGCTGGGCCTGGGCACGCTGGTCTACGCCCCCTATGTGCGAGCGATCCATCGTCAGCCAGCCGAAGGCGGGACGGTGTACCTGCGTTCGATGGACATGACCTTTCGCGGCCTTGAAGAAAAGGGCCGCCTGCTCGAAGCCGACCCGGTGCTCGCATCCCACAAGGCCCTTGCACGCCAGGCCAGTGAGCTGAGTCGTATCCAGCAGATCAGCGACTACGAGTTCTACCTCGAGTACCAACCCCAAGTGTCGACCCTGACCGGCTTGTGCACCGGCTGCGAAGCCCTGATGCGCGCGCGTGACAGCCACGGCACGGTGCATTCGCCGTGGGAGTTCCTGCAGTGGCTGGCGCAGGCGCGCTTGATGCCGGACGTGGATGTGTGGGTGGCCTCCGAGGCGGTGCGCCAGTACCAGAAATGGCACGCCCTGGGGTTTGCGTTACCGATGACGATCAATATTTCCAGCGCGACCCTGACCGACCCGGCCTACGGCAACCGCCTGGTGAAGATCCTCGCCCAGGCCCGGGGCCAGGTGTCGGTGGAAATCACCGAGGACGCCCTGGTCAGTGACATCCAGGCCACGCGCCAGACCATCCAGAAGCTGCAGGCCATCGGCGCCAAGGTGTATATCGATGATTTCGGTACCGGGTTTTCCGCTCTGAGCTACCTGCACCAGTTTCCGGTGGATTTCATCAAGATCGACCGCAGCTTCGTCGTTGCCCAACACGACCCCAAGGGTGCTCAAGTGTTGACCGGCATGTTGCGCTTCTGCGAGGCGTTGAACCTGGGGGTGGTCGTCGAAGGCGTTGAGACCGCCGAGCAGTTGGCGTTCTTGAATACCGGCAGCGAGCTGTTTATCCAGGGCTGGTATTTCAGCAAGGCGCTGCCGGGCGATCAGTTGCCGGGGTTTGTACGTGAGCGCGCCGCCCTGGCCGAGCCCTAGGTGGATGTGTAGGTACGCTCGATCTCTTCGATCAGTCCATCGATGCGTTCCAGACGGGCGCGGTTGTCGTGGTCCCAGGGGTGAAACCCTGGCCGGAAGTAATCCAGCCAAGGCCGCAGCATCCGTGGGAATACGCCTTTTGGCCCATACAGAAACTTCAGCATGCGCCAGAAGCCCTTCAGGTGCCCGCCGGCCTTGCGGTCGGCAATCAGCAGGCGCAGGTGAAAATCGAACACCACCAGCCAGAAGAACAGCGTGGTCGTCAGCATGGTCCCGGTGCGCAGCAGGTAGCGCTTGGGGCCGGGCTTGATTACGCGGGACCACACGTCGAAGGCCACGGCCTTGTGTTCGGTTTCTTCGAGGGCGTGCCAGTACCACATCTGTTGGTAACCCTTGAGTGAGTTGCCAAAACGCGACGGGTCACTGAGCAGGATCTCCGCGAGCATCGCGGTGTAGTGCTCAAGGGCGATGGTGATCGCCAGGTTGAATGACGGCGGGAAGTGTTTCTTCTGCCAGTCGAGGATGAACTTGAGGCGTCGGTCCAGGGTGTGCGCGGGCAGGCCGGCGGCTTGCAGCAGGTCGTTGTAGGCCACGTGTTCGCGGCTGTGCATGGCTTCCTGGCCGATAAAACCCTGGATCTGCTGTTTCAGCTCTGGATCGTCGATGCGCGAGCGGTAGTGGCGCACGCTGTCCATGAAAAACAGTTCGCCCTGGGGAAACAGCAGTGACAGCGCATTGAAAAAATGCGTGATGAACGGGCCTTGTTCATGCCAGTCCTTGATGTGTTCGGCGGGCAAGGCAAAGCGGATGTCGCGACGGATCGGCAGCATGGTGTGTGCTCCTGTTCAGAGACGGGGCTCGTCGTTGGTTTCCAGGACCGGCGTGCGCGGTTTGGGGGCCATGCGTTTGCTGGCGAACACCACCAGCGCTTGGTAGGCCGCCGGCAGGCAGCGGGCGAGCAGGTCGAGAAAGTAGGCGTCCCGGCCGATCAACACGCGGCGCTTATTGCGGCGTACGCCTTGCAGGATCACCTTGGCGGCCGTGTCGGCGTCGGTGATAAACAGCTTCTCGAAGTCGGCGCGGGCTTGTTGCTCGCTGTGAATCAGAAAGCCGGTCATGTTCGCGTCGATGCGGCTGCTGCGGCAGATGTCGGTGCGGATGCCGCCGGGGTGCACGCAGGTCGCCGAGACACCGCAGCGTTGCAGGTCGAGTTCCTGGCGCAGGGCTTCGGTAAAGCCGCGCACGGCGAACTTGGTGGCGTTGTAGCCGCTCATGCCCGGCTGGGCGAACAGGCCGAACACGCTCGAGGTGTTGATCACATGCCCATCGCCACTGGCTTTGAGGTACGGCAGGAATGCCTTGGTGCCGTGCACCACGCCCCAGAAATTGATGCCGACGATCCATTCCAGGTCGGTGTAGTCGACTCCTTCCACGGTGCTCGACAGCGCCACGCCGGCGTTGTTGAAGATCAGGTTGACCTGGCCGTGCCGGGCGAACGTGTCGCTGGCCCAGGCTTGCATGGCCTCGCGGTCGGACACATCCAGCACCTGCGTGGTGAGCGTGATCGGCGCCAGCGTCATGGTCTTGATGATTGCCTCGGTCTGCGCCAGGCCCTGGGCATTTTTGTCTGCCAGTGCCAGGTGGCAACCTTCCCGTGCCAACGCCAGGGCCAGCGCACGGCCCATGCCGGAGGCGGCGCCGGTGATTGCGGCCACGCGGCCGTTGAAAGATTTCATGACAGGCTCCCTTCGACGGTGGCGTGGGGCGCAGTGACGGCGCACGCCTGGATCGGCAGCAACTGGGCGACGTAGTCCTTGAGCGCGAAATGCCGGGTGACCTGCTTGAAGCGCCAGGTCGAACCGGGCCACAGGGTGGTGTTCTTGCCGGTGCGCGGGTCGAGGTACCAGCTCTGGCAGCCGCCGGTGTTCCAGATGGTGCGCTTGAGCCGGTCTTGCAGTTGGCGGTTGTAGACCTCTTCCACGGCGGGCTTGACGTCGACGCTGGCGATGCGATGGCGCTGCATTTGCCGCAGGGCGTCGAGGATGTAAGTCACCTGGGCCTCGATCATCAGAATCATCGAGTTGTGCCCCAGGCCGGTGTTGGGGCCGACGATCAGGAACAGGTTCGGATAGCCCGGCACGGTGGTGCCTTTGTAGGCATGGGCGCCATCGCGCCATGTGTCCAGCAGGTCGATGCCGCCACGGCCGATGATGCAGTCGCGCGGCAGTGGGTCGGTGGCCTGGAAACCGGTGCCGAAGATCAGGCAATCGGCCGGGTGCTTGATGCCGTTGGCGGTGACTACGCCATCGGCTTCGATGCGCTGCACGGTGTCGGTGATCACCTCGACGTTGCTGCGGGACAGCGCCGGGTAGTAGTCATTCGAGATCAGCACGCGCTTGCAGCCGATGGTGTAGTCCGGCGTCAGGGTCTTGCGCAGGGAAGGGCGGGCCACTTGCCGGTGCAGGTGGCGCTGGGCGATTTTTTGCACCATGGTCATCAACCGTGGATGCAGGGCAAAGCCCACCACACGGCCTTCCAGCGCCCAATAGAAGGCGCCGCGGACCAGACGCTGAGTGAACGGCAGGTGCTTGAACAGCCAGCGTTCGAGCGATGAGATCGCCCGGTCCGGCTTGGGCATGATCCATGGCGGCGTGCGCTGGAACAGGTCCAGATGGGCAACCTGCGGCGCAATCTGTGGCACGAACTGGATGGCACTGGCGCCGGTGCCGATCACCGCGACGCGTTTGCCTTTGAGTGAGTAGTCGTGGTCCCACTGCTGGGAGTGGAAGCGTTTGCCCTTGAAACTCTCGAGCCCCGGGATCGCTGGCAGTGCCGGACGCGACAACCCGCCCATGCCCGACACCAGCACGCGCGCGCTGACCTGGCGGCCGTTGCTGAAGCGCAGTTGCCAGCGTTGTTGCGCCTCGTCGAACACGGCGCGCTCAAGGCCCATGCCAAAACGCAGGAACGGCGCCAGTTCATAACGCCGGGCGCATTGCTCCAGGTAGGCGCGGATCTCAGCTTGCGGCGCGAACTGCCGGGTCCAGTCCGGGTTGGGGGCAAAGGAAAACGAATACACGTGGGATTGCACGTCGCAGGCGCAACCGGGGTAGCTGTTGTCACGCCATGTGCCGCCGAGGGTGTCGGCTTGTTCGGCGATAAAGAAGTCGCGCCAGCCGGCTTCCTTGAGCTTGATGGCCATGCACAAACCGGCAAAGCCGGAACCGATGATGGCGATGTCGATGACCTCGTCGTGGGCATTCATAGGCAGTCCTTCGTGGGCATCTGCGGTGCTCCTGTTTTTGTTTTGTCTTTTAGATAAAACACCATTGCAAAGGAAAATTGAATTATTTATTTTAAAAAAGATTTTAAATAATCTACCTGAAAATATCGCCTACGCTACGACCTTGTTCCTCAGGTGCGATCTGTCCGACGGACGCGCACGTTATGTAGAGAGTCTAGGTCCAGGGTGGACGGTGGCTGAGGCCTTGACCAATCCCGGTCGGGTCGCCAGCAGCAGGGAAGCAGAGGACCGAGCTATGGCTGTCGAGTGGGTTGTCGCTGCGGCTGTGTTGGCAGGGGGGAGTGCGCTGTTATGGCGATTCAGTGCGCGGATGACGCGGCGCATTGAAGCGGCGGTGCCGATTGATGGGCGCTTCGTCGAGGTCGATGGCGAGCGCTTTCATTATGTGGAGGAGGGCAAGGGCCCGCCGCTGGTCATGATTCACGGGCTGATGGGCAGCAGTCGTAACCTGACGTATGCCTTGTCCGCCCCGTTGCGTGAGCAGTTCCGGGTGATCAGCGTTGATCGACCAGGATCGGGGTATTCCACGCGGCATGCGGGTACCCCGGCCGACCTGCCGGGCCAGGCGCGGCAAATCGCCGGGTTCATCAAGGCGCTGGGTCTTGAACGACCATTGGTGCTGGGTCACTCCCTCGGCGGGGCGATTGCCCTGGCGTTGGCCCTCGATCATCCCCAGGCTGTGGGCGGGTTGGTACTGGTGGCGCCGTTGAGCCATCCGCAGCGGATGTTGCCGTTGGTATTCCTGTCGCTGGCCGTTCGTCCGGCGTGGCTGCGACGTTGGCTGTCACACACGTTGACCGTGCCCATCGGCCTGCTGACCCAAGGTTCAGTGGTCAGGGGCGTATTCGCACCGGACCCCGCGCCCGAGGATTTTGCCACCCGTGGCGGCGGCATGCTCGGCATGCGCCCCGCCAACTTCTACGCCGCCTCCACCGAGATCAATCGTGTCAACGATCACCTGCCAGCCATGGTCAAGCGCTACCCGCAACTGCGCCTGCCCATCGGCCTGATCTATGGCGCACGGGATCAGGTGTTGGACTTTCGCAAACATGGCCAGGCCCTGGCCGACAAGGTGCCGGGGCTGAAGCTGCAGTTGGTGGAAGGGCGCGGCCATATGCTGCCGATCACCGCCGCCGCGCGTGTGGTCGAGGTGGTGCAGCAGGTCGCCAAACGCGCCCGAGCGCCGCAAACCGCCACGGTTTTGCACCCGCCATTTGCCATGGCGAACAAATAAACGTGGCCCTCATTGCGGGGTGGATCGGCGCAAATGCTTGCTCTAGAGACCTGACCAAACAGCTGAAAAACAGACTGTGCGGTCACGTAAAAAAGCCCTCGAAAAAGTAGTTGACGACCTATCGATTCCGCGTTATTTATTTAAAAAAATATTTCAATTTATATTTTGAAATGATTTTTGAAATGCCTAAGAGCGAATAAAAATGAAAAAAACGCCTTTTATCGCATGGTCAATTTCCTGGAGCATTCCACGCTCCACGAACCTGTTTCGGGTCTCCCTGTCGCGGAGGCTGCCATGAACCAGACCCTCGCAGCGCCAAGTGTATGGACCGACGGCAAGCGCCACCTGTGGTGGTTGGGCATCATGCCGCTGGCCACGCCGCTGTTGTCCGGCGCGCTTGCCATCAGTACGGGCATCCAGCAATTGTGGTGGGTCGGTGTACTGGTGATCTTCGGCCTGATCCCACTGATCGACGGCCTGCTCGGCGAAGACGTCAGCAACCCGCCCGAATCCGCCGTCAGCCAGCTTGAATCCCAACGCTACTACCGCTGGATCGTCTACACCGGCGTGCTGTTCGTGATCTCATCGGTGGTGATCACCGGCTGGCTGGCCGCCGGCGGCATCGACTGGATCATTGGGGGCGGCCTGTTGCACGCCGTCGCCGATCTCGACCCCGCCAGCTGGCCGGCCCGCGCCGCCGCCTACATCACCGCGCGTACGCAGTTGCATGGCGAGCTGAGCTGGTTCACCTACCTGGGCATGGCCATGTCGACCGGCGCCGCCACCGGTATTGCCATCAACACCGCCCACGAACTGGGGCACAAACCCAATGCGCTGGAAGTGTTTCTCGCCAAGGTCACCCTGGCGCCGACCTTCTACGGGCACTTCTACACCGAACACAACCGTGGCCATCACGTGCGCGTCGCCACCCCGGAAGACCCGGCCAGCTCACGCCTGGGGGAAAGCTTCTGGGCCTTCCTGCCGCGCTCGGTGTGGTTCAGCGCCCGTTCGGCCTGGAACCTCGAGCGCGAACGCCTGCGCAAACTCGGCCTGCCGGCCTGGCACTGGCGCAACGGTGTGCTCAGCGCCTGGATGTACAGCGTGGTGTTGTGGGGCGCGATGATCGCCTGGTTGGGGGCAGCGGTGATTCCGTTCCTGCTGATCCAGGGCATCTACGGGTTCTCGCTGCTTGAAGTGGTCAACTATGTCGAACATTACGGCCTCAAGCGTCAGAAGTTGCCCAATGGTCGTTATGAACGTTGTTCGCCACGCCACTCCTGGAACAGTAATCGGATTGTCACCAATATCTTCCTGTTTCAACTGCAACGGCACTCCGACCACCATGCCAACCCCACTCGTAGTTATCAGTCGTTGCGCCACTTTGATGAATCACCGCAACTTCCTTATGGCTACGCGAGCATGATTGTGTGGGCCTATGTTCCCTACTTGTGGCGACGCCGCATGGATCATCGGGTACTCAATCACTATGCCGGTGATATAACCCTGACCAATCTTCAGCCGTCGCAACGCTTGAAGTATCTGGAGAAGTACAGCGGCAGTGCCAAGCCGTTCTAATGTGAACTGATAGATCAACAGTAGACTCGGGATCTGTGTATCGCGCAGGTTTTTATCGCCCGAATTACGCTGAACGTTAGTTGCAAGAAGTTTGTTTGACCCGAACAACAATAATTTCAAGGGAAGGACGTACACCATGCACACACCTGCCAGGTTCACCAGCCACCTCGTATTGGCCGCACTTGGGTTGATTGCCTATCAACAGGCCCAGGCCGCGCGCATCGAGCCCGCCGGCAGCGCCTTTACGGCCCAGGGCCCGATCAGCTTTTCCAAGGGCGCGCTGATCAGCGCCGACTGCACCATCAAGGTCGCCGGCAAAGTTGCGGCCGACGGCACTTCGGTGAATGTCGATAAAGTCGAGTTCGACGGCGGCCTAAAGTGCAGCCGCGTCGAAGCCATCAACTTGCCGTGGGTCTTGATCGCCAAAGACACCAAGAGTGGTTCCATGTCGAAGATCAGCGTGGATGTGCACGCCTTTGGCCTGGGCGGCAAGTGCGGGCCATCAACGGCCGATGGCACGTGGGATAACGCCACCGGCAAGTTGGAAGCGAGCAATGTACCGATTGGCGAAGACTGCAAGATCAAAACGGTATCGATCAAGATGCCGCCAAACTTCAAGGTTGTTGAATAAGCATCAGATGTTGTTGTGGTAATCGAATTGAGATTTGGCTGGAAAGGGAAGTTCTGCAGTTTCACCGTGACCTCTCGTTCATGGCCATTACCCCCTGGCGAAATGAATTCGCCATAACATGTGAGGAAAAACAATGAAAAGTTTGAAAACCCTCGTATCGTTGTCTGCTTTGGCTGTTTGCATGGGTGCTGCGTCGATGGCCAATGCCAGCACCATTACCCCTAACCCAACAGCGTTCACCACGCCAGGCGGTACGATTGCCGTGAGTTCGCCAGCGTCTCTTGGCATCCCTGTGAACTGCGGCATTGTTTTCACCGGCTCAGTTGCCGCTGGGGGGGCTTCAGCGTCGATCACCGGCGCCACTGTTACCGGCGGCGGCTTGTGTGGCGTTCCGGTTCTGCTGGGCCTGCCTTGGACACTGACGCCTGGCGCCGGTACGTCGGGCGTGTACACCGGCACGGTGTCTGGCGTTAACTTCAAGATCGTAAATGATTGCGCCACTGCCCCTACCACGATCGATGTGAAGTTCGATAACGCGACCCATGCCCTGACCATCGGTACTGCGCAAACAGTCGGCAAGTGCAAGATCACCGCGCTCAATGTCACACCGTCTCCGCAATTCACGCTTAACCCTTAATGCAACTGGCTGATTTGACGTGGTGATCACACGTTGAAAAAAAGCAGGTGTCTTGCAAAAGGCACCTGCTGCTTCAGGCCATATCGGCGCAACCGATCATGGTTGAAAACAATAATAAGGAGTGGAGCATGAACAATAAGAAACAGCAGGCGCACGCATTCCTCGGTCTTGCGTTGTTGGGAGGCTTGATTGCGACTGCCGGCTCGGCACATGCCGGTGGCTTCTCTACTCCGACCTTCGGGGCAGAAGGTTGGGGTCGGGCTTTTGGTGGTGGTTCGATGTTTAAGAATGACCCGTCATCGGCCTTTAACAACCCTGCCGCCATGGCGTTTATTGATCACAACATTGCGCAGTTCAATGTTGACTACGCACGCATTAATATCAAATACAAAGGCACGGCCAAGGACTATGCCGGCAACCCTACGTCATCCACGACCTTTGACCCCGATACCTTTGTGCCCACTTCAGTGCCGCGCACCGGTGATGGTGGCCAAGGCGGTTTTACGGCCTGGCTGCCGACTGGGTTCATGGTCATGCCTATCGGTGATCGTTTCGCCTTTGGCCTGAGCCAAGTCGTGCCCATGGGCGCGCGTACTACCTGGGACAATGACTGGAAGGGCCGGGATTTCGCGGTTGACACACGGATCGAAACCGTTGGGTTGACCGGATCGCTGTCGTTCAAGGTCAATGATCAATTCTCTATCGGCGCTGGTGCAATTGTTCAGCACACCAAAGGTTTCGTCAGCCAGAACGTTGACTTGTATGCGGCGGCGGCGCTTGCGCCGAATTCGACTCAATTTCCGGCGGGCATTGGCTATTCGCTGATGCGCGTCAAAGTCGACAACACCTCGGTGGGTTGGTTTGCCGGCCTGGCCTGGAAACCAACACTGCAGGACACTGTCGGTTTGAACTACCACGCCAAGATCAAGAACAAGCTTGAGGGCAAATACAATATCTACGCCGATGAAGGGTCGACGGGGCTGATCGAGGGTGGGTTGCCGGGTCTTTTGTACCCTGGCCTGAACCTGCAAATGAACGGTAAAGCCTCGACGCAGTTGGATGTGCCTGCCAACGCTTCCATCGACTGGGTACACAGTTTCACCGGCAGCCTGGACCGCCTGACCCTCGGCGCCAGTGTCACTTGGACCCAATGGTCATCGTTCAAAAACCTGACGTTGAAGTCTGAAGGTTCGACCATCGTCGCCATCCCTTACAACTACAAGGATGCCTGGATGGTCTCCCTCGGTGGCGACTACAAACTCACCGACGACTTCACCTTGCGCGCCGGTGTGGCGACTGACCAGACACCGACCCGCAACTCCACCCGCGACCCGCGTATCCCGGACGGCGACCGGATCTTCACCTCCTTGGGCTTTGGCTACAAAGTCCGCGCCATCCCCGGCCTGGGCATCGACGGTTCCTACTCCCACCAATTCGTGGAAAAGGCCAAGTTGAAAACCCACAACCAGGACCGTCTTGGCGGTGCATCGCTGGACGGTAAAGCCGACGCCTACGGCGATGTCGTCAGCCTGGGGGTGACCTACGAGTTCTGATCCCGCGTAACGTCCCGCAATACCGGTATGAGTGGGCAGTCAGCGCATCTTTCTGTCGTATTCCATGCCGGTCATGCATCGACGGGTCGCACGCGACCCGTTCCGATTTCCCACTCAATCAACGTATCTGGCTGACCCTGTTCAGTCGGTGATTTTTTCGCCCAAGCATTAAATAAAAATTTCAAAACAAAATTTGAATTTATCTTTCCAAGTTTGTAGTGTGGCTTTACGCCGCAGGTCTGTAGGACCTGTCGCGTCACAGCCGTACCCTGAATCGAGTAGAGGTATCCCTATGGTTATCTGGTTATTGATGGGTTTCGCAGCCGCGATTGCTTTGGCGTATCGACAAGCTGCCGCCACCCTGTGGCTGGGCGCCGGCCTGCTCTGGCTGGCAGTGGGCTACCTGTTCAACGTAGTGGCTGCTGTTGGCGTGACGGTCGCAGCGCTGCTGGTGCTGGCACCGGCTGCGCTGCTGAGCATCAAACCCTTGCGCCGCGTATTGTTGACCAACAAGGCCCTCGGCCTGTTTCGTACAATCATGCCGGCAATGTCCGACACCGAGCGCGCGGCCATCGAGTCTGGCACGGTGTGGTGGGACGCCGAGCTGTTCAGCGGCAAACCCGACTGGCAACGTCTGTTGCACGCCGCGCCAGCGCGCCTCAGCGCAGAAGAACAAGCCTTCCTCGACAACGAGGTGGAAACCCTCTGCGACATTGCCAATGACTGGGAAACCACCCAGGTCTGGCAGGACATGTCCCCCGAGGGCTGGCAGTACACCAAGGACGCCGGTTTCCTCGGCATGATCATCCCCAAGCAGTACGGCGGCAAAGGCTTCTCCCATTACGCGCATTCGCAGGTGGTGATGAAGCTGTCGACGCGCTGCTCGGCGGCGGCGATTTCGGTGATGGTGCCCAACTCCCTGGGCCCGGCCGAGCTGCTGCTGCATTACGGCACCGATGCCCAGCGCAACTACTACCTGCCGCGCCTGGCGCGGGGCGAAGACATCCCGTGTTTTGCCCTGACCAGCCCCTACGCGGGCTCCGATGCCGGGGCGATTCCGGATCTCGGCATCGTCTGCAAAGGCAGGCATGAGGGCCAGGAAGTCCTGGGTTTTCGCGTGACCTGGGACAAGCGCTACATCACCCTGGGCCCCATCGCTACCGTGCTCGGCCTGGCGTTCCGCGCCGAAGACCCGGACGGTTTGCTCGGCGCCGCCGGCTCCCTGGGCATCACATGTGCGTTGATTCCGACGTCCCATCCCGGCGTCAACAGCGGTCGGCGCCACTGGCCGCTGAACGCGGTATTCCAGAACGGCCCGACCACCGGCAAAGACGTTTTTATCCCACTGGAATGGGTAATCGGCGGCCGCGAGCAGATCGGCAATGGCTGGCGCATGTTGATGGAATGCCTGGCAGCAGGGCGCGCCATTTCCCTGCCGTCGGCCAACGTCGGCCTGGGCAAGGTGGCGGTGCGCGGCACCACGGCGTACGCGGCGATGCGCAAACAGTTCGGCCTGCCCATCGGTAAGTTCGAAGGCGTGCAGGCACCGTTGGCGCGCATGGCCGGGCACCTGTATGCCTGCGATGCGGTGCGCAAGGTGTCGGTGGCGTCCCTCGATGCGGGGGAGAAGCCCTCGGTGATCTCGGCCATCGCCAAGTACCACGTGACAGAGCGTGCGCGGATTATCGTCAACGACGGCATGGACATCGTCGCCGGCAAGGGTATCTGCATGGGGCCGAACAACTTCCTCGCCCGTGCCTACCAGCAAAGCCCGATTGCCATCACGGTAGAAGGCGCGAACATCATGACCCGCTGCCTGATCATTTATGGCCAGGGCCTGATCCGTTGCCATCCCTATGTGTTCCGCGAGATGGAGGCGGCGCGCAACCCTGACCGGCGCAAAGCCCTGGAAGAGTTCGACAGCGCAATGTTCGGCCATGTGAGCTTTGTGTTGGCCAACACCGTACGCGCGGCGGTGCATTCTCTGACGGGTGGGCGGCTACTCTCCGCACCAGCCAAGACCGACCCGGCGCTGGCGTCCTACTACCGCCAGGCCAATCGGCTGTCGGTGGTACTGGCGTTGGTCTCGGACATTTCCATGGGGGTGCTCGGCGGTGCGCTCAAGCGCAAGGAAAGTATCACCGGACGCCTGGGGGATATTCTGTCGCAGCTGTACATTTTGTCCTGCGTGCTCAAGCGCTTCGAGGACGACGGTCGGCCGCAGGCGGACCTGCCCCTGGTGCACTGGTCGGCCCAGGATGCCTTGCTGCGAGCGCATGAAGCGTTGGCCGAAGTGCTCGCCAACTACCCGTCGCAAGCGGCTGCGGCGGTGCTGCGCGGCTTGAGTTTTCCGTTCGGGATTCCATCGCGCAAACCGTCGGATCACCTGCTGGCCCAAGTGGCCGAGGTGGTGCAGACCCCCGGCGAAACCCGCGACCGTCTGCTGGCCAATTCCTACATCCCACGGCCGGAAATCGACAAGTTGGCGTATGGCGAACTGGGGTTCCGTTTATTGCCACAGGTGGAGTTGATCGACGCACGGCTCAAACCTGCGATCAAACAAGGCCTGATCGAACCCCTGCCGATTTCCGCCACGGCCTTCACCGCCTGGCGCGTCAAGGCGCGGGCGCTGGATTTGATCAGCGACGACGAAGACAGCTTGCTGGCGCGGTATGTGGAATACGCCGACCACGCGATCCAGGTCGACGACTTCCCGCAGGACTTCGGGCTGCTGGAAGCGTTGCAGCAGCGCAAGCAAGCGCTGGAACCGGCGACCAAGCGCCGTAGCAGCCAAGGCGAAAACGCCTCGGTGAATTAGCTGCAACGCGGCCAATGTGGGCGTCGGGCTTGCCGGCGCCCACAGGGGCCGGGTTTACAGGTCAAGACACTGTGAGTGGATCTTTCTATGAGTGACAGCTACTTATCTTTTGTTAACTCCCCCTGGGGCCGTCGCCTGGCCCAGGCCATCGGCTTGCCGCAGCCCTTGGCGCTGCAACGCCACCGCAGCGGCCAGCCCGGCCTGGCCAACCCGGTGATCGTCGCCGGGGCAGGGCGCCTGACCGCACAAGTGCAACAGCTGTTCAGCGCCACCGACACGGTCACCGCCACCGCGGCGACCCTCACGGCGCCGTCCACCGGCAAGGTGCAGGGTGCGGTGTTTGATGCCAGCGACATCAGCGGCCTGCAACAACTCGATGAGCTCTATGTGTTTTTCCACGCCAACGCCAAGCGTCTCGGCCAGCACGGCCGTGTGGTGGTGCTCGGCACCGCGCCGGAACACTGTGCGGACTTGCCCCAGGCCATCGCCCAGCGTGCGCTGGAAGGTCTGGTGCGTTCGCTGGCCAAGGAACTGCGCCGCGCGATCACCGTGCAATTGCTCTATGTTGCGCCGGGCGCCGAAGACGCGCTGGACAGCAGCCTGCGCTTCTTCCTGTCGCGCCGTTCGGCCTACGTCTCGGGGCAAGTGGTGCGCCTGGAACCGCCGGTCGATGGCCACGTTGCCGTCAACTGGGACAAACCCTTCACCGGCCGTCGCGCACTGGTCACCGGCGCGTCCCGTGGCATCGGCCTGGCGATTGCCCAGGTGCTGGCCCGCGACGGTGCGCACGTGGTGTGTGTGGATGTGCCCCAGGCCCAGGAATCCCTGCAACAGGCGGCCGACAGCGTAGGCGGTTCTGCGTTGCCGTTGGACATCACCAGCGCCGACGCAGCCACCTTGTTGCACGCCCATGTCGGCCAATACGGCGCTTTCGACGTGGTGGTGCACAACGCCGGGATCACCCGCGACAAAACCATCGCCAAAATGACCGAAGCCGCCTGGCGCAGTGTGCTGGCGGTCAACCTGGAAGCGCCGTTGCACCTGAGCAATGCGCTGCTGGACAACCAGGGCGTCAATCCTGGTGGGCGCATCGTGTGTGTGTCGTCGATCTCCGGCATCGCCGGCAACCTCGGGCAGAGCAACTACGCCACCTCCAAGGCCGGGGTGATCGGCCTGGTGCAGGGCCTGGCGCCGCAGGCGGCGGCGCGCCAGGTCACGGTGAATGCGGTGGCACCGGGGTTTATCGAAACCCAGATGACCGCGAAGATCCCGCTGATGATCCGCGAGGCGGGACGACGCATGAATTCGTTGTCCCAGGGCGGCCAGCCGATAGATGTGGCCGAGACGATTGCCTGGCTGGCGCATCCGGCGTCCGGCGCGGTCAACGGCCAAGTCGTACGGGTGTGCGGGCAAAGCCTGCTGGGAGCTTGAGCCATGGACTACGTGACACAGATTATCGATCCACCGCCGTCGCGCAGCCAACTGCTGATGGATGGCCTGCGCGGCCTGCGTAAACCAGAGCTCGATGGGCCGCCCGCGCTGCCCGTGGAACGTCTGGTGCGCTCGGCGGTGGCGTTGTCGGCTGCCGAGATTGGCGCCTATGGGCGTGCCTGCGGTTTTCGCCATGAGCAGGGCGTGCCGCTGTCGTTTCCCCATGTGTTGGCGTTCCCGCTGCACTTGATGCTGCTGACGCGGCCAAGTTTTCCGTACCCGGCCAGCGGCATGGTGCACCTGGCCAATCGCATCCGTCAGCACCGGCGCCTGCACGAGGGCCAGGCCTTGCGCCTGGAAGTGTTCTGCGCGCGCTGGGTCGCGCATCCCAAGGGCCAGGCGCTGAGCATCGCCACCCGTGCCTACAGTGAAGGCAGCCTGGTGTGGGAAAGCGACAGCCTGTACCTGCGCCGAGAGGTAAAAAATCCGGTCGGTGAGCCGTGGAATGATGGTTTGCCGTTGCAGGAAGAAGGCCTGCTGCGCACCCAGCGCTGGGTGTTGCCCGCCGACCTTGGCCGGCGTTTTGCCAGGGTGTCGGGGGATTTCAATCCGATCCACACCTCGGTGATCGGCGCGAAGCTCTTTGGCTTTCGGCGCGCCATTGCCCACGGCATGTGGACCCTCGGCCGCGCACTTGCAGCCCAGCAACCGCCCGGCGGGCTGGACCAGGCCGAGGCCCATTGCGACTTCAAGCTGCCGATTTTCCTGCCTGGCCAGGTCGCCCTGTGGAACCACCCCGCAAGCGGCCCGCGCCGTGAGTTTGAGGTGCGCAATTTTGCCGGTGATAAACCGCACATGCGCGGGCTCTTTGTCTGGAATGAGAACCGTCGATGACTGACTACAGCTTCAACCCGGCTCCGACTCGCCGTGTGGCGATTATCGGCGGCAACCGTATCCCGTTTGCTCGCTCCAACACCGTGTATGCCCACGACAGCAACCAGGACCTGCTGGTGGCGGCGCTGCAAGGTCTGGTCGACCGCTATAACCTGCACGGCCAGCGTCTTGGCGAGTTTGCCGCCGGGGCTGTGATCAAGCATTCGCGGGATTTCAACCTGGCGCGGGAGTCGCTGCTGTCCACCACCTTGTCCCCGGACACACCGGCCTACGACGTGCAACAAGCCTGCGGCACTGGCCTGGAAGCGGCACTGCTGGTGGCGAATAAAATCGCCCTCGGCCAGATCGAAGTGGGTATCGCAGGCGGCGCGGACACCACCTCCGATGCGCCCATCGGCATCAACGAAGCCCTGCGCCACACCTTGCTCGCGGCCAATCGCGCCAAAGGCCTGGGCGACAAGGTGAAGAGCTTGCTCAAGGTGCGCCCGTCGATGTTTTTCAAACCATTGCTGCCGCGCAATGGCGAGCCGCGCACCGGGCTGTCCATGGGCGAGCACTGCGAGGAAATGGCCAAGCGCTGGCAGATCAAGCGCCTGGCCCAGGATGAGCTGACGCTGACCAGCCATCAACGCCTCGACGCCGCCTACCGGCGGGGCTTTTTCGATGACCTGATCAGCCCCCATCGTGGCCTGGCGCGGGACAACAACCTGCGTGCCGACACCAGCCTGGAGAAACTCGCCAGCCTGGGCCCGGCCTACGACCGCCAGAACGGTACGCTCACGGCGGGTAACTCCACGCCGTTGACCGATGGCGCCTCGGTGGTGCTGCTGGCCAGCGAGCAATGGGCTGCCGCCAATGGCTGGCCGGTGCTGGCGTATCTACGCACCGGCGAAACAGCGGCGGTGAATTTTGTCGACGGCACCGAGGGCCTGCTGATGGCCCCGGCCTACGCCGTGCCACGCATGCTCCAGCGTGAGGGCCTGAGCTTCAAGGACTTCGATTTCTTTGAAATCCACGAAGCCTTCGCCGCCCAGGTGCTGTGCACGCTCAAGGCCTGGGAAGACGCCGACTACTGCCGCGAACGCCTGGGCCTGGACGCGCCGCTGGGCGCCATCGACCGCGCCAAAATGAACGTCAACGGCGGCTCGCTGGGCTGTGGCCATCCGTTTGCCGCTACTGGCGGCCGGCAACTGGCGACGCTGGCCAAGACCATCCATGCGAACGGCGGCGGGCGCGGCCTGATTTCCATCTGCGCTGCAGGCGGGCTGGGCATTACCGCCATCGTCGAAAAGTAGCTCTATCAAAAACAACAACAAGGAGACTGCCATGAGCACTGTAAGCCTGGAACACACCGAACGGATCTGGCTGAACGCGTACCTGCCTGGCGTGCCAGCGGACATCGATGCCGGGATCGAGGATTACCCGTCGCTGCGCGAAGTGTTCCTGGAGCACCTGGAAAAATTCCGCGAGCGTGTGGCCTATGTGAGCATCGGCACCGAAATGACCTACGCCGACTGGCACATCCAGGGCATCGCGTTCGCCGCCTGGCTGCAAGGGCAGGGCGTGCAGAAAGGCGACCGCGTGGCGCTGATGATGCCCAACTGCTTGCAGTACCCGATCTGCCTGTTGGGTACGATTTTGGCTGGTGCGGTGGTAGTCAACGTCAACCCGCTGTACACCGCCCATGAACTCAAGCATCTGCTCAAGGACAGCGGTGCCGAGACGGTGGTGATCTTCGAGAACTTCGCCCACACCCTGGAAAAGGCCGTGGCTGGCAGCAACGTCAAGCGCGTGGTGGTGGCAGCCATCGGTGACTTGCTCGGCACCTTCAAGGGGGCAGCGATGAACCTCATCCTGCGTCACGTGCAAAAGCAGGTGCCGCGGTTCAATCTGCCGGGTGCGTTGCGCTTCAACCGGGTGCTCACGCAAGGGCGCGCGCTCAATCACTTCCCGGTGCCCATGGGCCTCGACGACCTGGCCTTCCTGCAATACACCGGCGGTACCACCGGCGATGCCAAGGGCGTGATGCTCTGCCACCGCAATATCATCGCCAACCTGCTGCAAGCCAAGGCCTGGGTCGGTGACCAACTGGACCAGGACAAACAGGAAACCAACGTCACCTTGCTGCCGCTGTATCACATCTTTTCGCTGACGGTGAATTGCCTGATGTTCATGTGCCTGGGCGGGCGCAACATCCTGATCGCCAACCCGCGTGATGTGAAGCGGGTGCAGATGATCCTGCGCAAGGAACGCTTCAACGGCATTGCCGGGGTCAACACCTTGTTTAACGGTTTGCTGGAGAACAAGGAGTTCTGCGCGCGGGACTTTTCCGATTTGCGCATGGTGATTGCGGGTGGCATGGCCACTCACACCGCGGTGGCCAAGCGCTGGAAGGAGGTCACCGGGCTGCCGATTATCGAAGGCTACGGCCTGACCGAATGCTCGCCGGTGGTGAGTATCAGCCCGATCAACATTGCGCGCATGCGCGAGATGGACTTTACCGGCAGCATCGGCGTGCCGTTGCCGTCGACCTGGGTGCGCTTTATCCGCGAAGACGGTGAACTGGCCGACATCGGCGAGCAGGGCGAACTGCAAGTGCGTGGCCCGCAGGTGATGCAGGGCTACTGGAAGCGCCCGAAAGAGACGGCCGAGGTGCTGGATGCCGAGGGGTGGTTGTCGACCGGGGATATTGGCGTGATGGACGAACGCGGTTACATCCGCTTGGTGGACCGCAAGAAGGACATGATCCTGGTTTCGGGTTTCAACGTATATCCCAACGAGATCGAAGACGTGGTGGCGCTGCACCCGGGCGTCGCCGAAGTGGCAGCCGTGGGCGTCGAGGATGCGGTGACCGGGGAGAAGGTCAAGATCATCGTGGTGCGCAAGGACCCGAACCTGACGCAGGAACAGATTCTCGCCCATTGCCGGGAATACCTGACGGGGTACAAGGTGCCCAGGTACGTGGAGTTTCGGACTACCGAACTGCCCAAGACCACAGTCGGCAAGGTGCTGCGCAGGGCCTTACGCTGATAAACAGGCGGGGGACTCGATGATTGAGGCCGACACCTCTACCAACAGTACCGCCGCCTTCGCAGCCTCGCTAAAGCTCGGCAGCTCCCACAAGGGATTGGCGGTGTGAGGGGGATCTCCAGCCGAGCGCTGACAGCCCAGCAACACAGCTCAAATGTGGGAGCGGGCTTGCCCGCGAAAGCGGTGGTTCAGCCGAAACCTCTACCAACAGTACCGCCGCCTTCGCAGCCTCGCTAAAGCTCGGCAGCTCCCACAGGGGATTGGCGGTGCCCGAGGGATCTCCAGCCGAGTGCTGACAGCCCAGCAACACAGCTCAAATGTGGGAGCGGGCTTGCCCTCGAAAGCGGTGGTTCAGCCGAAACCTCTACCAACAGTACCGCCGCCTTCGCAGCCTCGCTAAAGCTCGGCAGCTCCCACAGGGGATTGGCGGTGTGAGGGGGATCTCCAGCCGAACACTGACATTCCAGCAACACCAATCACCTGTGGGAGCGGGCTTGCCCACGAAAGCGGTGTGTCAGTCAGCTCATTCATTGGCTGACCCACCGCGTTCGCGAGCAAGCCCGTCCCCACATAAATCCACTGCAATGTTGGGGACTAGACGCTGCTCACTTTGACCCAGCGTTCTTCGCTGGCGGCCACGCGAATGGCTGTTGCCAGTTGCTCCACCGCCCATGCCGCCTCGAAGTCAGTGCCATCCGTACCTTGACCGGCCACGGCCATGATCAACTCCTGCACCTCCAGCGTTTTCAATTCGTTGTAACCCAACTGATGCCCCGCCGCCGGGCTGAATGCCGCGTAGCCGGGCAGGGCTGGCCCCGCGAGCAGGCGCTGGAAGCCGTCCTGGCCGACACGGCACAAACGCAGTTCATTCAGGCGCTCCTGGTCGAAGGCCAGCGTGCCTTTCGTCCCGCTGATCTCGAAGCTCAGGTGGTTCTTGTAGCCATGCTTGAGCCAACTGCTGCTCACCGTGCCGCGCGCGCCGTTGGCGAAGCGCAGCAGGGCATGCACCTGGTCGTCGACGGCGATGGTTTTCAGTTCGCTGCTGCCTTTGACCGCCGGTCGCTCGGTGTGCACGGTGTGGGTGTCGGCGCAGACGCTGGCCACGTCGCCCACCAAAAAGCGCGCCATCGACAGCAAATGGCTGCCCAGGTCGGCCAGGGCGCCGCCGGCATGTCCGACTTCGCAGCGCCATGACCAGGGCGAGGTCGGGTCGGCCATGAAGTCTTCGCTGAACTCACCCTGGAAGCTGATGATGTCGCCCAAATCGCCATTGGCAATCATCTGCCTGGCCAGCGTGATCATCGGGTTGTGCTGGTAGTTATAGCCGACCCGCGTCACCACCCCGGCGGTGCTGGCGGCGCGGCGCATGGCGTCGGCTTGCTCCAGGCTGACGGCCAGGGGTTTTTCGCAGTAAACCGCTTTGCCGGCGGCGATGGCGGCCATGGCCATGGGGTAGTGCAGGTGGTTGGGCGTGGTGATGGCCACGATGTCGACGTTGGGGTCATTGATCAACGCCTGCCAGTCACCGTGGGCCTGGGCGAATCCCCAGGCGTTGGCGCAGCGTTGGGCGCGCTCGGTGTCGGCGTCGGCCAGGGCGGCCAGTTTGAGAGTGACCGGCAGTTCGAATACCGCGCGGGCGTTGTTGAACGCCAAGGCATGGGCGCGGCCCATGAAGCCTGTGCCGATCAAGCCGATTCCGAGTTCACGCATAGCCGTGGTCCTTTGCATTATTGTTTTCAGAGGCGCTATTAATGGAATAAAAATTCCTTAAACTCAATAGGTGGAATAAAAATTCATTGCGTGTCGACAATCACTCCGGCGAATGCAGCTATATTCAGCTCGTGGCCAAATGCCGCCAGTTAACAAAACATAACGTAGCGCCGATTGTCAGACGATTCGAAAGCCCGATAGGATGGCCCCTGCTTCCTCCAGGCGCTCTAGATTGCAGGTTTCAAGGCCCCGGAAGGCAGGCGATAACAATAATAAATGGGAGAAAGGTCTATGAGTGAGCCTGTCATGGGTTGGGTTGTTTGCCGCCCACATGCCGCACGCAGGGTTGCGTTGCTGGCCACAGCGCTCTCGCTGTTTGGGGCCGTCGCGTTGCCGACGGCCGTCCAGGCCGCCAGCGATACCCCCGCCGCAGCGGTGTTTGCGATTGAATCCCCCAAGGCCGCCAAGGGCCTGATGATCGACGTTGTCCACGCCGGCAAGCGCCTGGTGGCGGTCGGTGATCGCGGGCACATCCTCTATTCCGACGACCAGGGCGCCACGTGGGCCCAGGCCAAGGTCCCCACCCGGCAATTGCTCACGGCGGTGTATTTCGTCGATGACAAGCAAGGTTGGGCGGTGGGCCATGATGCACAGATCCTCGCCACCGCCGACGGGGGCGTCACCTGGACCCAGCAATTTCAAGACCTCAAGCGCGAAGCCCCCTTGCTCGACGTATGGTTCAACGACGCCAACCACGGCCTGGCCGTTGGCGCCTACGGCGCGCTGATCGAAACCACCGACGGCGGCAAGACCTGGAACGACGTCAGCGAGCGTCTCGACAACGAAGACCAGTTCCACCTCAACGCCATCGCCCATATCAAGGATGCCGGCCTGTTTATCGTCGGCGAGCAGGGCAGCATGTTCCGCTCCAGCGACGACGGCCAGACCTGGGAAAAGCTCCAAGGCCCCTACGAGGGCTCGTTGTTTGGCGTGATCGGCACCGCCCAGCCGCAGACCTTGCTGGCCTTTGGCTTGCGCGGCAACCTGTACCGCTCCACGGATTTTGGCAGCACCTGGGAGCAGGTCGAACTGAATGCCGCACGGGGCGCGCTGGAGTTCGGCTTGTCCGGCGCGACCTTGCTGGACGACGGCGCCATCGTGGTGGTCGGCAATGGTGGCAGCGTGGTCGTCAGCCATGACGACGGACTGACCTTCAGCGTCTTCAATCGCCCGGACCGGATTTCCCTCTCCTCGGTGACGGCGGCAGGCAATGGCAATTTGATCCTCGCGGGGCAGGGTGGCGTGCGTGTCGCCACCGTTGCCGGCGCAGAGCTCTCAAAATAATAAGAAGGCGGGGATTCAATGAGCAGTCATCACAACGATAAAGCGACCTTTCTTGAGCGTCTGATCTTCAACAACCGCCCGGCAGTCATCGTGATCTGCCTGCTGGTGAGTGTTTTCCTGTTCTGGCAGGCGACGTTGATTCGCCCGTCCACCAGCTTTGAAAAAATGATCCCCCTCAAGCACCCCTTCATCGAGAAGATGATGGAGCACCGCAACGACCTGGCGAACCTGGGCAACACGGTGCGGATTTCGGTGGAGGCCAAGGACGGCGACATTTTCACCAAGGAGTACATGGAGACCCTGCGGCAGATCAACGACGAGGTGTTCTACATCTCCGGCGTCGACCGTTCGGGCCTCAAGTCGCTGTGGAGCCCCAGCGTGCGCTGGACCGAAGTGACCGAAGAAGGCTTTGCCGGCGGTGAAGTGATCCCGCAAAGCTACAACGGCTCGGCGGAAAGTCTCGATCAACTGCGCAACAACGTGCTCAAGTCCGGCCAGGTCGGGCGGTTGGTGTCCAACGATTTCAAATCAAGCATCGTCGACATCCCGCTGCTGGAGTCCTACCCGGACCCGCAGGACCAGGGCAAGTTGCTGGCCCTGGACTACCGCAAGTTCTCCCATGAACTTGAAGACAAGATCCGTGACAAGTTCGAAGCGCAGAACCCCAACGTCAAGATCCACATCGTCGGCTTCGCCAAGAAGGTCGGCGACCTGATCGACGGCCTGGTGATGGTGGTGATGTTCTTCGGCATCGCGTTTGTCATCACCCTGATCCTGCTGTTGTGGTTCACCAACTGCCTGCGCAGCACTATCGCCGTGTTGAGCACCACGCTGGTGGCGGTGATTTGGCAATTGGGGCTGATGCACTTTTTCGGCTTCGGGCTGGACCCGTATTCGATGCTGGTGCCGTTCCTGATTTTTGCCATCGGTATTTCCCACGGCGTGCAGAAGATCAACGGCATCGCCCTGCAATCCAGCGAGGCCGACAACGCGCTGACGGCGGCGCGGCGCACGTTCCGCCAACTGTTCCTGCCGGGGATGATTGCGATCCTGGCGGATGCGGTGGGTTTCATTACGTTGTTGATCATCGACATCGGCGTGATCCGTGAGCTGGCCATCGGTGCCTCCATCGGCGTGGCGGTGATTGTGTTCACCAACCTGATCCTGCTGCCGGTGGCGATTTCCTACGTCGGCATCAGCAAGCGCGCCATCGCCAAGAGCAAGAAAGACGCGAACCGCGAGCATTCGTTCTGGCGCCTGCTGTCGAACTTTGCCAGCCCGAAAGTCGCGCCGATCTCCATCGCCCTGGCCCTGGTGGCCTTTGGCGGCGGCCTCTGGTACAGCCAGAACCTGAAGATCGGCGACCTCGATCAGGGCGCGCCGGAACTGCGTCCGGACTCGCGCTACAACAAAGACAACAACTTCATCATCAGCAACTACTCCACCAGCTCCGACGTGTTGGTGGTGATGGTCAAGACCAACGCCGAAGGCTGCTCGCGCTACGAAGCCATGGCGCCCATCGACCAGTTGATGTGGAAGATGCAGAACACCGAGGGCGTGCAGTCGGCGATCTCGCTGGTGACCGTGTCCAAGCAGATGATCAAGGGCATGAACGAGGGCAACCTGAAGTGGGAAACCCTGTCGCGTAACCCGGATGTGTTGAACAACTCCATCGCCCGGGCCGACGGCCTGTACAACAACAATTGCTCCCTGGCGCCGGTGCTGGTGTTCCTCAATGACCACAAGGCCGAGACCCTCGACCGGGCGGTGCATGCGGTGCAGGAGTTTGCCAAGGAGAACAACAGGGACGGCCTGGAATTCATCCTCGCCGCCGGTAACGCCGGGATCGAAGCGGCCACCAACGAGGTGATCAAGGAATCCGAGCTGACCATCCTGATCCTGGTGTACCTGTGCGTCGCGACCATGTGCATGATCACCTTCCGCTCCTGGGCGGCGACCCTGTGCATCGTGCTGCCGCTGGTGCTGACTTCGGTGCTGGGTAACGCGCTGATGGCGTTCATGGGCATTGGCGTCAAGGTCGCCACCTTGCCGGTGGTGGCGCTGGGCGTCGGGATCGGCGTGGACTACGGCATCTACATCTACAGTCGCCTGGAAAGCTTCCTGCGTGCGGGCCTGCCGTTGCAAGAGGCGTACTACCAGACGCTCAAGTCCACCGGTAAAGCCGTGCTGTTCACCGGCCTGTGCCTGGCGATCGGCGTGTGCACCTGGATCTTCTCGGCGATCAAGTTCCAGGCCGACATGGGCCTGATGCTGACCTTCATGTTGCTGTGGAACATGTTCGGTGCATTGTGGCTGCTGCCGGCACTGGCGCGGTTCCTGATCAAACCCGAGAAATTGGCGGGGCAGAAGGGCAACTCACTCTTCGCCCATTGATCGATTAGACCAATGCCGCAAGGCACGGCGGGGGAATTGACCTATCATGTGTCTTTTCCCCCGCAGTGACTTCACATCATGACCGACGCAACACCAAACCTGAGCAGCGCCCTGAACGACAGCGACATGCTGATCATCAACGGGCTGCACGCCTTCGAGTTCATCTTTGACCAGCATTTGCTGATCGAGAGCATGGACGGTCGGGACCTCAAGCGTTGGAAGTTCAGCCCCGAACAACTGGCCGCCGCCACCTTCGATGAAAGCCTGCAAAGCTGGTTGCTGATCAATGAAGAGGGTGAGCACCGCCTGGTTTGTTTGAGCGCGTTCACCGGCAACAATAACGACGAGGACGAAGCCGATGCTGATGCGTAAATTCTGGCCCCTGCTGATGGCGGGCAGTGTTGGCGCGATGTCGGTGCAGGCCGCACCGGCCGAGACCTATGAACTGTTGGTCGGCAGCTATACCGCCGGCACCAGCGAAGGCATCTACCGCCTGCAATTCGACAGCCGTACGGGCAAGTTCCAGGGCCAGCCGGTACTGGCGGCCAAGGCCGCCAACCCGTCGTGGCTGACCGTTTCCAAGGACCAGAAACATTTGTTTGTGGTCAATGAGAACGGCCCGGGTCAGAACGATCCGGTCGGTCGTGTGAGCAGTTACCGCATCGACCCACAAAGTCATCAACTGACCCTGATCAATCAGGTGCAGAGCCTGGGCAACGAGCCGACTCATTCCAGCGTGGCTGCTGACGGGCGTTATCTGTTCGTCGCCAACTATTCGGTATTGGAAGATCCGGGCGGCAGCCTGGCGATCCTGCCCGTGGACGCCGCCGGCAAGCTGTCGGCACCCGTGCAGTTGAGCGGGCACCCGGCCAGCCGTGTGAACCCTGAGCGCCAGGCCTCCAACCATGTGCATTCGGTGGTGTCGTCGCCGGATGGCAAGTACGTGTTTGTGCAGGACCTGGGAGCAGACAAGGTGTTTGCCTATCGTTACGACCCCAAGGCCAATCATGAACTGCCGTTGACTCCGGCCGAGCCCGCCTCGGTGCAGTTGCCGCCGGGCAGCGGTCCACGTCATCTGCTGTTCAGCGCCGATGGCAAGCATGCGTGGCTGACCACCGAGATGAGTGCCCAGGTCGCGGTGTTCGACTACCAGGATGGCAAGCTCAGCCAGACTCAGCTGGTGGACTTCGCTGCCGGGCAACCGGCTGCGGACAAGGCCGGTGCGGCACTGCATGCGTCCGCCGATGGCAAGTTCCTGTACGTGAGCAACCGTGGCACCGCCAATCAGTTGCTGGTGTTCGGCATTGACCCGGCGACCGCACACCTCACGGAACTGCAACGCCGTTCCGTCGAAGGCGATCATCCGCGCGAGTTCAGCCTGGACCCGAGCGGCAAGTTTCTGCTGATCGCCAACCAGAAAAGCAATGAAATTGTGGTGGTCGAGCGTGACCCCAAGACCGGCCTGCTGGGTAAAACCGTGCAGAAATTGCCGATAGATGCGCCCAGCGACCTCAAGTTCCTGGTGCGTCAATAAGCCACAGGCCCCGCACTGCGGGGCCTGAGCCTTTCTATTAATTCGAGTGATAACGGCTACTGTTTCAAAGCATTTCTAAGGTTCAACCCTCGGGCGTAAGTTGGGTTCCAAGGCCTTCCCGGCCACTCAAACCAAACGAACACAAGGGTAACCGACATGAACTTGAACCTCTTCTCCATCATCGCCGCTTCCGCCGTTTCCGCAACTGTGGCCCTGCCAGCGGCCGCCAGCGTGGAACTCACCGGCAAGAAATCCAGCACCAGCGCCTACACCCAGAAATACCTGCAACAGAGCGCCAACTTCTATGCCGCACTGGATCACAAGGCTCAGCACTGAATTCAAGATCATCTGAATCTAATGTGGGAGCTGGCTTGCCTGCGCCGCAGACACCTCGGTGAATCGGTTGTACCGAGTTGATGCTATCGCAGGCAAGCCAGCTCCCACAGTCGATCGTGTTGCTCTCAGGGTTTTGCCATCACTGCGACAAAGAGCGGTGAATCCAGAAACCGCTGTAGCCATACCTGCAACCGTTTATACGATGTACCGGCAAACCACACTCGATCCACATGGGCAAACTGACGCACAAACGGCGCCAGTGCAGCATCCGCCAGGGTCAGGTGGTCTGCCAGCAGGTAATCCCGCTCGGCCAATAACCCCTCCAGCTTGTGCAAAAACACCTCGCCCTCGGCCCGATAGTGCTCCATTGACTGCTCCGGGTAGCGTTCGGCGTACTTGTAGCGGTTCAAGTGTTGCTTGAAGACCTGGTCATTCTCGGCAATCAACGCCAGCACCGCCGGGTCGCCGCCGAGCAGCCAATCCTGCGGATCGTTCTGCGCCAGCGCCCACTGCATGATTTCCAGGCTCTCCTCAATCACGCGGCCATCAACGCTCAACACTGGCACCGTGCCCTTGGGCGACAGCGCCAGCATCTCGGCCGGCTTGGCCTTCAGGCTGACCTCGACGATACGCACCGCCACGCCTGAGTAGCGCAACGCCAACCGCGCACGCATCGCGTACGGGCAGCGTCGGAACGAGTACAGCAGCACCTCGCTCACTTGACCTCCAGGGTGCTCAAGCCATTGCCCTGACGCTTGACCTGGATCTGCACCGGGATGCGCTCGTGCATTTCCTGCACGTGGGAGATCACTGCCACCTTACGCCCCTGGGCTTGCAAGCCGTCCAGCGCATCCATTGCCAATTGCAGGGATTCGGGGTCGAGGCTGCCGAAACCTTCGTCGATAAACAGCGATTCGATCCTCAACGTGCTCGACGCCATCGACGCCAGGCCCAACGCCAGCGCCAACGACACCAGGAAAGTCTCGCCACCGGACAGCGAATGCACCGAGCGCAGTTCATCGCCCATTTCGGTGTCCAGTACCAACAGGCCGAGCATGCTGCCACCGCGCTTGAGGCGGTAGCGGCGCACCAGTTGGCGCAGTTGCACGTTGGCGTGGTGCACCAGCAGGTCGAGGTTGTAGGCCTGGGCGATCTTGCGGAATTTGTCGCCGTTGGCCGAGCCGATCAACGCTTCCAGACGGGCCCAGCGCTGCCATTCTTCATAGGCTTTGGCGGTGGTCAGCGCGAGGCTGTGATTGGCATCTTGGCGGCGCTGGTCTTCGGACTGGCGCGCACGCAGTTCGGCGAGGTGTTTTTCGCCGTCGGCCAATTGTTGGTTGAGCGCCACCAGGGTGCTGTCCAGTTGCTCGGCATCAAGGTTGCCGTTGTGCAAGGCCAGGTGCTCGGCCAGGCGCTGCTCGCGCTCTTGCAGCAGCACCTTGGCTTGTTCGACGGCTTTTTCACTGTGCTGCACCTGCTGGCGCAGCGCACTGACCTGCGCCTCATCGAAGGCCAGCAGGCGTGCGAGGCCGCTGTCATCCAGCTCGGGATGCAGGGCGCGCCATTCGCTGATGCGGCTGTCGAGCGTGTGCTGTTCGGTCAGCAGCGCCTGCTGGCGTTCCTGCTGGGCCTTGAGGTCGGCAGCCAACTGGATCAAGGCGTTGTGCAACTCGTGCAGTTGCGTGTTGGCGTCGGCTTCGCTTTGGCGTGACTGGGTCACGGCCTGTTCCAACTGCTGTTGCCAGTGTTCGGCGCTCGGATGCTCGCCCAACAAGGTGCTGAGCGTGTGCTGTGCGGCCTGATGCTGTGCGGTCACGTCGCGCAGTTGTTGCAGCAGTGCGTCGAGCTGTTGCTGGCGATGTTGCTGGTGGGTCTGTTCTTTCTCGATGGCGTGCTGGCGTTCTTGTTGTTCGGCCAGTTCATCTTTTTGCTGGCCCAACTGTTCAAGGCGCTGGCTGACCTGCTGGTCCAACTGCATGAAGGTCGCCGCCGGTTCGCTGCGCAAGCCTTCCAGTGTCTCGGTGGGCAACAGGCTGGCGAACCCATTGAGTTCTTCGTCGAGGCGTTCGCGGTCGCTGGACAGTTCGCGCTGCTGGTCCACCAGCAATTGGCGGGCTTGCTGGCTGGCGTCCTGGGCGGCTTGCAGTTGTTGCTGCAAGCGCCCGGCATTTTGTTGCAGGTTGAGCAGGGCGCCTTGGCGTTGTTCGTCCTGGCTGATGCTTTGTGTCAGTTGGCTGAGCTGCTGGGCCAGCCATGCGCTGCGCTTGGCCGCGTCCTGATTGAACAGCAGGGCTGACAGCGGGTGTGCGTCCAGGCTGGGCGCCAGGGCGCTTTGTTGCGCAGCGAGTTGTTCCTGCTGTTGCAGGAACTCCTTTTGCTGGGCGATCAGGCCGCCCACTTCACCCCGCAGTTCGGTGAGTTTTTCCTTGAGGGTGTCGACGGCTTTTTGCGCCGTGGCCTCTTCATTCTCGTCATGCCGACCGAGACTTTGCAGCAGCGCTTCGGGCTGGTGATACGGGTGTTCGTGGCTGCCGCACACCGGGCACGGTTGATCGTCCTGCAACTGCTCGCGCAGTTCCTCGACGCTGGCACTGCGCGCCAGGCGTTGGCGTTCCAGCAGCTGTTTGGTCACCGTCAGCGTCTGCTCGGCTACCGTCAACTCGGCCTTGGTTTGCAGGCCGGTCTGGTTCAGCTGTTCGCGTTGCTGCTGGGCGTCGGCAAGCTTTTGTGTCAGCGCGCCGGACTGTTGATCCAGTTGCTGCTGGCTGTCCCACAGGCGCGTGAGGTCTTCGAAGGCACGCTGTTGCTTGCGATTGTCTTGCAGCAGGCTGGCGAGCAGCTGGATTTGCTCGGCCACGGCGTGGGGTTCGGCGCCGGCCTCTTGGTACAACAGGTCCAGGGCTTCGCGTTGCTGGGTGAACCGTTCGGCGGCGGCAGTGGCGCGCTGTTCCAACTGCGGCAGTTCGGCCTGGCCCTTGTTCAGGCGATTGCCGATCAGCATCAACTGTTGCAGACGCTCACGGTAAACGGTCCAGGCATCGCCCAGCGGCGCGAGTGCGGCGCTGCGCTCCAGCCCGGCGGCGAGGCGTTGCAGGCGCTCAGTGACGGCGGCCTGCTTTTCCTGCAAGGCTTTGAGCAGGTTCTGGCCTTCGGTGCAGGCGCTTTGCTGTTGCTGTTTGTCGTCGTTGCGCTTGGCCAGGTCTTTGGCCAGGTGAGCGAGGGTGTTCTGTTCGGCGAAGGCCTGTTGCAGCAGCGGCCCTGCGTCGACTTGCTGTTTGACCGCGTCGGCCAATGCGGCCTGGGCGGCGGCTTGTTGCTGCTGGGCCTGGGCCTGCCGGGTAAGCAGCTCGGTCTGTTGGGTGTTGGACGCCTGAATCTGCGCGGCCAAAGGCGTCAGCATGCCGAGCAGCTCGGCTTGGCGTGTGAACTGGTGGCGCTGCGGTGCCAATTGTTCGAGGCGGCTCAGGTCCTGGCGTTGTTGGCCCTGGTTATCCCAGTCCGCTTGCGCGCGCTGGAGCTGTTCGGTGGCGTCGAGTTGGCGTTGTTGCCATTCACGCAGCTCCTTGAGCCAGGTGTGCTGCAACTCCAGCTGCTTGAGCTGGGCCTGCTGGACCTTGAGCTGTTGCTGGGCCTGGATGAACTGCTCATCCAGCTCGGCGCGGGCTTCAGGGGCCAGGGGCACCACGCCGGTGGCCTGGTCTTGCAAGTGTTTGTGGGCGTCCTTGGCCTCCTTGGCCTTGTCGAACGCACGGCGGCCGAGGCGGGTGTACAGCGCGGTGTCGGTGAGTTTCTCCAGCAGCTCGCTGCGTTCGTTGTCGTTGGCCTTGAGGAACGCACTGAATTCGCTCTGGGCCAGCAATACGGCGCGGGTGAACTGTTCGAAGTTCAGGCCCAGGGCCAGTTCCAACTGGGTCTTGTATTCGGTTTTCTGGCTGGCCAGCAGTTGTTCGCTGTCCAGGTCGATCAGGCTCTGGCGGCTGTTCTGCAATTTGCCGCTGGCCTTGTCGCGGGCGCGGTTGGCTTCCCAGCGCGCACGGTAGCGACGGCCACTGACGCCGACAAAATCCACCTCGGCATAGCCGCCACCCGTGCCACGGCGCAGCAAGGTGCGCGGATCGCCGATGGAAATGTCGCTGTCGGCATCGGGCATCTTGGCCTGGCCGGTGTCGCCCAGTCGGGGCACGGCGCCGAACAGCGCCAGGCACAGTGCGTCGAGCAGGGTGCTTTTACCGGCGCCGGTGGGGCCGGTGATTGCAAACAACCCGGCGCTGGCCAGGGGTTCGGCGGTGAAGTCGATTTCAAACGGGCCGGCCAGGGAGGCCAGGTTTTTCAGGCGGATGGCGAAGATCTTCATGGCTGTTCATCCTCCTGTTGCACGTCCTGGAGCAGCACGGCGAAATCCTTCAAGGTCTGTTCATCCACTTCGCTGCCATAGCTGTCCTGCCAGGCGCGGCTGAACAGTTCCTGGGGGGTGAGCTGGTCGAGTTCTATCAGCCGCGCTTCGCCTTCCTCCTCCCGTGGGCCGGTGCCTGCGTACTCGGCGGCGATACGCACCAGGCGCACGGCCTTGCCTTGCAGAGCGGCTTCGATCTGCTGGCGCAGGTCGGGTTGGGGTTCGTCGAGGCGCACGCGCACTTCCAGCCAGGGGTGGTGCTGGGTTTCGGCGAGCAGGTCGACGTCGGGCAACTCGCTCAAGGCCGTGAGAATGTCGGCCAGGGGCGCGGCTTCCAGGCGTTGCAGGTTGACCGACCGCGGAATCAGCAACGGTTCGACGCTGACCAGTCGCTCGCCTTGGAACAACACGTCGAGAATCTGGTGCTTGTAGCCAATTTCGGAAAACGACAGTGGGATCGGCGAGCCGCTGTAGCGAATACGTTCTTCACCATTGACCTTTTGCGGCTTGTGCAAATGGCCGAGGGCAACATAAGCGACGCTTCTATCAAACAGCTTGGCCGGCAGCGCCTCGGCATTGCCGATGATCAGGCTGCGTTCGGAGTCTTCCGATACCGAGCCCCCAGCCATGTGCGCGTGGCTGATGGCAACCAGCGCCTGGCCTTTTTTACGCTTGGCGTTGGCAGCAGCGATGAGCGCCTCATGCACCTGGCCGATACCGCGCAGGTAATCGTCACCCAGGTGCGCGCCCGTGACTTCCGCGGGGCGCAAAAACGGCAACGCCAGGCACCAGCCGACAATCTTGCCTTTGGCATTCGGCAGGGGGATCAGCAGGCGTTCGGCATCCAGTTGGCCGTCGTCCAGCCACAGCACGCGACCCAGGGCGTGGGTGCGCAAGCGGCGCATCAACGGCGCGGGCAGCTCGATACGCGAACCGGAGTCATGGTTGCCGGCGATCATCACGATGGTGAGGTCGGGGTTTTGTTCGTGGGCACTGATGATGAAATCGTACAGCTGCTCCTGGGCTTTGAGCGGCGGGTTGACCGTGTCGAAGATGTCGCCGGCGATCAACAGCACATCCGGGCGCTGGGCCTTTAATTGCTCGAGCAGCCATTTGAGGAAGCAGGCGTGCTCGAAGTCGCGCTCCTGGCCGTGCAGGTTTTGCCCAAGGTGCCAGTCGGAGGTGTGGAACAGACGCAAGGCAAACTCCCTGGAGAAGATGAAAAGGAGGGGAGTTTACCTGTAAAAGCACGCACGGTGCCGGTGGCTAGCCAAGATCCAATGTGGGAGGTGCTGGGGAGC
>NZ_JAHPJF010000022.1:0-102399 GCF_020515815.1 Pseudomonas sp. AF03-9
TGACGAACCCACCCGCGGCATCGATATCGGCGCCAAGGCCGAGATCTACCAGATCATCCATAACCTCGCAGCCCAGGGCATTGCGGTGATCGTGGTGTCCAGCGACCTGATGGAAGTGATGGGCATCAGCGACCGCATCCTGGTGCTGTGCGAAGGCGCGCTGCGCGGCGAACAAACCCGCGCGCACGCCACTGAATCCAACCTGCTGCAACTGGCCCTGCCGCGCAGCCTGGCGAACTGAGAGAGAACCATGACCACTCAACACAACGCGCTGCCCACGGCACGCAAACCCCTGGATGTGCGCGCACTGCTCGACAACTGGGCGATGCTGCTGGCGGCGGTGAGCATCTTTTTACTGTGCGCCTTGCTTATCGACAACTTCCTTTCACCGCTGAACATGCGCGGCCTGGGCCTGGCGATTTCCACCGTGGGCATCGCCGCCTGCACCATGCTGTTCTGCCTGGCGTCCGGGCACTTCGACCTGTCGGTGGGCTCGGTAATTGCCTGTGCCGGGGTGGTCGCGGCCATCGTGATGCGCGATACCGACAGCGTGTTGCTCGGCATCGGCGCGGCATTGCTGATGGGCCTGGTTGTCGGGCTGATCAACGGCATCGTCATCGCCAAGTTGCGGGTCAACGCGCTGATCACCACCTTGGCGACCATGCAGATCGTGCGCGGCCTGGCCTACATCTTTGCCAATGGCAAGGCGGTGGGCGTGTCCCAGGAACAGTTCTTCGTGTTCGGCAACGGCCAGTTGCTGGGCGTGCCAGTGCCGATCCTGATCACCATCCTGTGTTTCCTGTTCTTCGGCTGGCTGCTCAACTACACCACCTACGGGCGCAACACCATGGCCATTGGCGGCAACCCGGAGGCCGCGCTGCTGGCCGGGGTGAACGTGGATCGCACCAAGATCCTGATCTTCGCCGTGCACGGCCTGATCGGCGCGCTGGCCGGGGTGATCCTGGCGTCACGCATGACCTCTGGCCAGCCGATGATTGGCCAGGGCTTCGAGCTGACCGTGATCTCGGCCTGCGTGCTGGGCGGGGTGTCGTTGAGTGGTGGGGTGGGCATGATCCGTCACGTGATTGCCGGGGTGTTGATCCTGGCGATCATCGAGAATGCGATGAACCTGAAGAACATCGACACGTTCTACCAGTACGTCATCCGTGGCTCGATCCTGTTGCTGGCAGTCGTCATCGACCGCATGAAACAACGCTGACTCCAAGCCATGTGAGGAACCAAATGTGGGAGCGGGCTTGCTCGCGAATGCGGTGTATCAGATTCAAATGTGTTGACTGACACACCGCATTCGCGAGCAAGCCCGTTCCCACAGTTTTAGTCCGCGGTGAATCTGAAAATGGTGTTCTGGGTGTAGGTCTGGCCTGGGTTCAGGCGGGTGGATGCAAAGTTCGGCTGGTTGGGCGCATCCGGAAAATGCTGGGTCTCCAACGTAAACCCACTCCAATGCAGATACGTCTTGCCGGCTTTACCCTTCACCGAACCATCGAGGAAGTTGCTGGTATAAAACTGCACCCCAGGCTCCGTGGTAAACAGCTGCAAGCGCCGTCCCGACTCAGGATCACGCACTTCGGCCGCCAGTTTTTTCACGTCGCCCTTGCTATCCAGCGCCCAGTTGAAATCAAACCCACCGCTCTTGGGCTCGGCAAACTTGAGCTGCGGGTGATCGTCCTTGATGTGTTGCCCAATCGGCGTCGGCGTGAGGAAGTCCATCGGCGTGCCCTTGACGGGCGCCAGTTCGCCGGTCGGGATCAGGGTGGCATTCACCGGCGTGTAATGGCTGGCGTGCAGGGTGGCGACCTGCTTGAGAATGTCGCCATTACCCGCGCCGGCCAGGTTGAAGTAGCTGTGGTTGGTCAGGTTGAGCACCGTGGGTTTGTCGGTGGTGGCCTTGTAGTCGATGTGCAGTTCGTTGTTGTCGTTGAGGCGGTAGGTGACTTCGGTCTTGAGGTTGCCGGGGAAGCCCATCTCGCCGTCCTTGGACAGGTAGGTGAGGGTCACGCCCACCGAGTCCTTGGCCTTGATTGGCGTGGCGGTCCACACATGTTTGTCAAAGCCCTGGGCGCCGCCGTGCAACGCGTTGGGGCCGTCGTTGAGCGGCACTTGGTAGCGCTTGCCGTCGAGTTCAAACGCGCCGCCGGCCAGGCGATTGCCGAAGCGCCCGATGGTCGCGCCGAAAAACGCCGTGCCGGCCTGGTAGCCCTGCACATCGTCGAAGCCGAGCACCACGTCTTCGACCTTGCCGTGTTTGTCCGGCACCTTGAGCGCCTGCAACACGCCGCCGTAGGTGATCACCGTGGCTTGCATGCCATGGCTGTTGCGCAGGATGTACTGTTCGACGGCGGTGCCGTCGTTGGTTTTACCGAAGGGTTTGTGCTCGCTGCTCAGGCCTGCCGCCTGGGTGCCGCCACTGGCGATCAGCATGGACATGGCCAGGCCCGAAAGCAGGTATCGAGGGTGCTTCATGGTCGAACTTCCTTTTGTTGTTTTGAGTGGAATAGTTCTACTAATGTGCGATATTTTGTCTGTTGGACAGCGAATTTATAGCCTTTAAACAGGTTTTTGCAAAATAAAATAAGACTAATTAGACGAGGCAGCATTTTATGACCACCACACACGCCGTTTACCCCGACCTTGAAGGCAAGACCGTGCTGATTTCCGGCGGCGCCTCGGGCATTGGTGAATTCATGGTGCGCGCGTTTGCCGCCCAGGGTGCCAAGGTCGGCTTTGTGGACCGCGCCCAAAGCCAGGGCGAACGCCTGGCGGCGTTGTTGAGCTCACGGGGGCATACGGTGGAATTCGTGCAGTGCGACATCACTGACGAGATCGCCTATAAGGCCGCCATCGCGCGTTTCGAACACTCCCTGGGGCCGATCACCGTGCTGGTGAACAATGCCGCCAATGACGTGCGTCACACCCTGGAAGAGGTCGACTCGGACACCTTCGACCGGCTCATCTCGGTGAACCTCAAGCACGCTTTCTTCGCCGCCAAGGCCGTAGTGCCGATGATGAAAGGCGCGGGCGGCGGGGCGATCATCAACCTCGGTTCGGTCGGCTGGATGATGGCCTCGGCCGGCTACCCCGTGTACGCCGCCAGCAAGGCTGCCGCCCACGGCATGACCCGTGCGTTGGCGCGAGAGCTGGGGCCGAGCCAGATCCGCGTGAACACCTTGGTGCCGGGTTGGGTGATGACCGAGAAACAACTGGCGATGTGGGTCGATGATGACGCCAAGGCACTGATCAGCCGCAGCCAATGCCTGCCGGGCAGCGTGCTGCCGGAACATATCGCCGACATGGCGTTGTTTCTGGCCTCGGATGCGTCGGCGATGTGTTCGGCGCAGAACTTTATCGTGGATGGTGGGTGGGTCTGATCTTCAATCTTCCAGTCAACAAAGCACTCATGTGGGAGCGGGCTTGCTCGCGAAGGCGGTGTACCAGTCGGTAAATCCAGTAACTGACACTCCCCCTTCGCGAGCAAGCCCGCTCCCACACAAACTCACTCCTACAGGTGGATAGGGGGTGTTTATTCGATGGGGTATTTCTTGAAGGCAGGGTGTTGCTCCAGTCGCTCTGCCAGGCGTTGCAGGTTGGGGAATGCCTGGGCATCGACCACCGACGCCACGGTGTACTGGCTGAACGACCACGCCACCGCAGCCGTAAGGCTGGCTTGGTTCAGCGCGTCACTGTCGGCCACGTGCTTGTCCAGCAACGAATACGCCGCGAGCAATTGCCCCGTGACCCGCTCCAGCCATGGCGCGTGCAACTTCTCCGCGGGGCGCAGGTTGTGTTCATAGACGATCTGCACGCTCTTCTCGCAGGCCGCCAGCGCCAGGCCCAGCACTTGCAAGTCATGGGCGCGTGCCTTTGGGGCCTGGGGCAGCAGCTTTTTGTCGGCCGGGGCCAGGTTTTCCAGGTAATCCAGGATCAGGCTGGAATCCATCAACACCGTGCCATCGTCCAGCACCAGGGTCGGGGCCTTGACCACCGGGTTGATCTGGGAGAATTCGTTGAAGGTGCTGAACACCGACAGCGATTGATGCTCGAATGCCACCCCATACAACTCCAGGGAAATGGCCACGCGGCGTACGTAGGGCGAGTCCAGCATGCCGATCAATTTCATGAAGCCTCCATTGCTCACAACGTCATTGGCCCAAGAGAGTAAGGGCAGGCGATAGGCCTGCGCAATATCTGACGTCAATGGGTAAGATGGCCTACGAATTCGTTGATCGTAAACGCCTATGGAGCAGTCAGCATGACCGACTACGTACCCCCGAAAGTATGGACCTGGGACACCGAAAACGGCGGCACCTTCGCCAGCATCAACCGGCCCATCGCCGGTGCTACCCATGAGAAACAACTGCCGGTGGGCAAACACCCGCTGCAGTTGTATTCCCTGGCCACGCCCAACGGGCAGAAGGTCACGATCCTGCTCGAAGAGCTGCTGGCCCTGGGGCACAGCGGTGCGGAATACGACGCCTGGCTGATCAAGATCGGTGACGGCGACCAGTTCGGCAGCGGGTTTGTCGGCCTCAACCCGAACTCCAAGATCCCGGCCTTGCAGGACCGCAGCGGCGCCACGCCGATTCGTGTGTTCGAGTCCGGCGCGATCCTGCAATACCTGGCCGAGAAGTTCGGTGCGTTCTTCCCCACTGAACCGGCGGCCCGGGCGGAGTGCCTGTCGTGGTTGTTCTGGCAGATGGGCAGCGCGCCGTACCTGGGCGGTGGGTTCGGGCATTTTTATGCGTATGCGCCGAGCAAGATGGAATACGCGATCAACCGCTTCGCCATGGAAACCAAGCGTCAACTCGACGTGCTGGACCAGCGCCTGGCAGTCAGCGAGTACATTGCCGGAGATGAATACACCATCGCCGATATTGCGATCTGGCCTTGGTACGGTGGTTTGGTCAAAGGCCGTTTGTACGGTGCGGCGGAGTTTTTGTCGGTGCATGAATACAAGCATGTGCAACGTTGGGCCGATGCGATTGATGCACGGCCGGCGGTGCAGCGTGGGCGTCGGGTGAACCGGGTTTCCGGTGAGCCCCATGAGCAACTGGCCGAGCGCCATGATGCCAGCGATCTTGATTAACGCAGTTGTAAAAGGTGGGCGCGGGCTTGTGTGTGGGAGCGGGCTTGCTCGCGAATGCGGTGTATCAGTCGACAAATCCGCTGACTGGCACGCCGTCTTCGCGAGCAAGTCGAATCGTCGCACCGCCGCTCCCACAGTTGGATCTGCACATATCAATCTATTGGTAGCGTTGCTCGTAGATCGCGACCTGCTCGGGCTTGATCAGCTCAAACGGCACCCACACCTCTGACTCAATCGCTTCACCCTTGATCATCCTGATCGCCGACTCCACGGCTTTGGCTGCCTGGGCTTTTGGGTCCTGGAACACTGACGCCGCCAACAACCCACGCTTCACCGCCGCCAAGCCATCCGGCAAGCCATCGATCCCCACAATCGCCACTTCGCCCTTGGCTTTCCCCGCCTGCTGCAACGCCATCCCGGCGCCGATCGCCATTTCGTCGTTGTTGGCGACAATCGCATCGAACTGCGTCCCCGCCAGCAGCCAGTTGCTGGTCAGGTCCATGCCCTTGTTGCGTTGCCATTCGGCGCTCTGCTGCTCCACCACCTTAATCCCGGGATAGTCCTTGAGCACCTGCCTGGCGCCTTCGGTGCGGTCGTGGGTCGCGTTCTGGGCGAGGTCGCCCATGATGATCGCCACATTGCCCTTGCCGCCCAGTTTCTCGGCGAGAAAGCGCATCTGCAACTGCCCGGCCTCGATGTCGTTGGAGGCCACGGTGACCACGCCCTTGGGCAGGCTGCGCTCATCCGGGTGGCGGTTGACGTACACCAGCGGCTTGTGGGCGGCCACGGCGGCGCGGGTCATGTTGGCGGTGGCGGAGGTGTCCACCGGCAGCACAATCACTGCGTCGACGTTCTGGTTCAGGAAGCCTTCGACCTGATTGAGCTGGCGCACCACATCACCCTGGGCGTCTTCGAACTGGATCTGCACGCCCTGTTGCCTGGCGGCCGTTTCCAGGCCGTTGCGCACGTAGGTCATGAAGTTGTCGTCGACCCGGGCAATGCTCACGCCGATGCGGTAATCGGCGAATGACCAGGGGCTGACCAGCAGCAACAGCGAGGCAACAATCAACGAGTAGCGGTTCATAGGGGGGTTCCTTTTATTGTTATAGGGTGAACGCTTGGCGGAATCGCTCCAAGGCCAGCTCGCTGTCGCCGCTGGCCCAGCCTTCGAGGCCGACCACGCCGCGGTAGCCCATGGCATGCAAGGCCCTGGCAATCGCAGGGTAGTGGATTTCACCAGTGCCGGGCTCCTTGCGCCCCGGTACGTCGGCGACCTGGATTTCGCCGATCGCGCTGCCGGCGCGCTGGATCAGCTCGATCAGGTTTCCTTCGCCGATCTGCGCGTGGTACAGGTCCAGGTTCAGCTTCAGGTGCGGGCTGCCCACCGCCTCGATCAGCGCCAGGGTGTCCTCGGCGCGGGCGAACGGCGTGCCGGGGTGGTCAACCGCGGTGTTGAGGTTTTCCAGCAGAAACACGCGGCCGGCGTCTTCGCCCAGGCGGGCGATTTTTTCCAGGGTCTTGCAGGCGCTCAACCACATGCGCCCGCTGGTGTGGCTGACCGGCTGCACGGGCAGGCCGCCGTCACCCAGGCCGGTGCCGTGCAGGTTGAGGCTCGGGCACTTCAAACGTTCGGCAACGCCAAGGGATTCGCGGGCGCTGTCGAGCAATCGGCGGATGCCGTCGGGGTCGGTGAGGGTGCCGCTGATGTAGCCGGTCATCGAGGTGAAGTCGGCGCCGGTGGCGGCCAGGGCGCTGATGTCCTTGTCGGTCCAGTTCCAGATCTCGGCACTGAAACCCAGTGCATGGATGCGCTTTACGCGCTCGATGAAGGGCAGTTCGAGAAACACCATCTCGGCACTGATCGCCAGTTTGAACGGGCTCATACCGCCACCGCCTGGCCTTGCTGGAACGACTCGATACACGCCCGCGCAATCGCCAGGGCGGCGCGGGCATCTTCACCGCTAGCCAGGGGTTTGGCGCCGCTGCGCAGGCAATCGGCGAAGTGATTGAGCTCGGCAATATAGGCGTCGCGCAGCAGGTCGGTGTCCAGGCGCTGGGTATCGGCCTGGATACCCTGGACCAGGTAACGCACCAGGTCGGACTCGTTGACGCCGCCCATGGTCAGCATGCCCGCGCTGCCGAACACTTCGCCGCGCACGTCGTAGCCATACACGGCCTGGAAGTTGGCTTCGGCGGTGGCAATCGCACCGTTGTCGAAGCGGATCGTGACCACGGCGGTGTCAAGAAAGCCTTTGCTCTTGTACTCAGGCGCGATCAAGGCGTCGGCCATCACGTGCACTTGCACGGCTTCGGCGCCAGGGTTGAGGTAGCGCAGGGTGTCGAAGTCATGGATCAAGGTTTCGAGGAAGATCACCCATTGCGGCGAGGCCGCTGGGTTGTTCAGCGCCGGGTCGCGGGTCAGCGAGCGCAGCAGCTGCGGGGTGCCGATACGGCCGGCGACGACATCGAGGTGGGCGGTGCGAAAACTCTTGGCGAAGCGCCGGTTGAAGCCAACCTGCAACGGCACACGGGCATCGGCCGCGGCGGCGATGGCGCGGTCGGCTTCATCGAGGGTGATGGCCATGGGTTTTTCGCAGAAGATTCCCTTGCCGGCGCGGGCGGCGCTGATCACCAGTTCGGCGTGGCTGCGGGCGGGGGCGGCGATGAGTACGCCGTCGATGTCCGGGTCGTCGAGCAGTTGTTGCGGGTCGGTGTAGACCTTGGCCACGCCCAGCTCGGCGGCGAGGCGGGCGGCTTGGCCCGGCGTCGGATCGGCAATCGCCACCAGGCTGGCGCCGGGGATGTGCCGTGCGGCGGTCAGGCCGTGGAAGCTGCCCATGCGGCCGGCACCGATCAAGCCCAGGCGGATGTTCTGTGTAGTCATGCAATTACCCCTTTTTTATTGTTGGCCTCAGGACGGTCCTGATCGGCAAGGAGGTAAGAGCAAAGCCTGTGCCAATTTATAACGTGTTGATAATTAACGATTAAATATTACAAATAAACAAAATGTGTTGATTTAAATGACATGCCTATACTGACATGTCGAAATTATGAACACGGACCCCTCCCCATGAGCATGACGTTCAGCGTGCAAGACCTCGATTACCTCACCGCCCTGGGGCCCGCCGCGCTGAACGATGGCCCCGTCGCGGCGCTGGAGCAGGCGTGGCGCGCTTGCCAGGGCGGCGAAGGCGAACGCCCGGCGGCGGTACGGCAGGTGATCTGGGATTCGTGGCGGCGCAGCGTCGCGGCGGGGATCGACCCGGCGGACGCCAGCTATCGTTTTGTCGGCGCCGACGCCCTGGCCGCCACATTGGCTGCCCACCGCGTGCTGATCACCGCCGCCGCGCAAGTCATGCACGGCCTGTTGGCCTACAACCCGCGTGGGCACATCAACCTCACCGACGCCGACGGCACCACTCTGTATTTCTGCGGGTTGGACATCACCCCGGTGGGCAGCCGCCTGCTGGAGTCGGTGCAAGGCACCAACTGCACCGGCCTGGCCCTGGCCGAGGATCGTCTGGTGTACGTGCTGGCCGAAGAAAATTTCGCCAGCGGCCTGCGCGAGCGGCGCATGCACTGCGCTGCCGCGCCGATCAAGAATGCCCAAGGCACGACCCTGGCCATGCTGACCCTCACCGCCGAGCCCGGCTGGTTTCACTTCCACACCCTGGGCACCGTGCAAGCGGCGGCCGAAGCCGTGTCGCGGCAGATGGCCCTGCAAGCGCTGCTGGAAGAACAGCAAACCGTCCTCGAAGTGCTCAACGAAGGCCTGGTGGTGCTGGATGAACGCGGCTGCATCAAGGCGCTCAACCGTTATGCCCGGCAATTGTTCGGGGTCGGCCTGGAGCTGATCGGCCGCCCGTTCCAGCACCTGGGCCGCAGTGAATTGAGCGACTCCCTGGGTGAGCCGGTGCGCGACCTCGACTGCACCTTCCACCTGCACGACCGCAGCCAGCTCGCCTGCCTGGTCTCGGTGTGCCCGCTGGAGCAGGGCGGGGTGATCGTGTCGCTGCGCGAGAACCGGCGTATCCGCGAAATCACCCGGCGCATCATCAGCACCCAGGCCCGCTACACCTTCGACACCATCCAGGGCAGCTCGCGGGCGATCCAGGACGCGCTGCACCTGGGGCGCATCGCCAGTCGCAGTGACGCCACCACCCTGATCCTCGGTGAAAGCGGCACCGGCAAGGAGCTGTTCGCCCAGGCGATCCACAACGCGAGCGAGCGCCACAACGGCCCGTTCGTAGCGGTCAACTGCGGCGCGATCCCTCGTGACCTGGTGCAAAGCGAACTGTTTGGGCATGTCGAAGGGGCATTCACCGGCGCGACGAGGGGCGGTTCGGCGGGCAAGTTCGAGTTGGCGGATGGCGGCACGATTTTTCTGGATGAGATTGGTGACATGTCCTTCGATGCCCAGGTCAGCCTGTTGCGGGTATTGCAGGAGGGCGAAGTCACCCGTGTTGGCGCGAAAAATTCGCGGCAGGTCGACGTGCGCATCATCGCCGCGACCCACCGCAACCTCAGCCAGGCGGTGGCCGAAGGCGCATTTCGCGAAGACCTTTACTACCGCCTCAACGTGTTGAACCTGACCGTGCCGCCGTTGCGCATGCGCCGCGAAGACATTCCCTTGCTGGCACGGCATTTCCTCGCGCGCTGTGCTCGCTCATTGCGTAAATCGGTGCAGGGGTTTGCGCCGGATGCGCTGGCGTTGCTCACGGCCTACAGCTGGCCGGGCAATGTGCGGGAGCTGGAAAACAGCATCGAGCGCGCGACCAACCTGGCCATGGGCGAGTTGATCCAGCCGATTGATTTGCCCCTGGACACCCGCCCGCGCACGCCCATGCGATTGCCCGAGCCGCCACCTGCCCAGCAACTGAGCAGCTTCGAGATGCACGCCATCGTCGCCGCGCTGCAGAGCACCGGCGGCAACATCCGCCTGGCGGCGCGGCAGCTCAATGTGTCGCGGGGCGGGCTGTACAACAAGATGAGCCGGTTCGGGCTCAATGCCGCGGATTTTCGCAATCATTGAGCCTCGCACCGATCAAACTGTGTGTCAGGTGCAGATGTTTTCCGAAGTGACAATCTGCGGCGGTATGTGCACTCGATGCCGCACCGGATCGAACGCCTCGGCGGTCTGCAACTCCACCATCAATTGCACCAGCGCCGTGGCCGTCAGCTTTGGTTGCGAGTCCATCGCCACATCGATCAACCCCTGCCTCAACGCCTGGCGCGACAGCTCGGTGGACTCCTGCAAGATGCAGCACAGCGCCGGGCGCTTGGGCAGTTGCGCAAGGGCGCTGATGATGCCGTCGCCACCGCCGCCCACCACGCACAGGCCGCGCAGGTCGGTGTGGCGGGTGATCAGGTCGAGGGTGGCCTCTTCGGTGATGTCGCAGTTGTCCAGGTTGATCAGCGGCTCCAACGGCTTGAGCCCCGGCGCGTGTTCGGCAAGGTAGCTGTGCAGGCCTTCGACGCGGGCCTGGTGGCCGAGGAAACGGTGGCCGCCGAGCAAGATCCCGACGCTGCCTTTGCGTGCGCCGCAGGTGCGCGCGAGCAACCAGCCCATGGTGCGGCCGACCACGTGGTTGTCCTGGCCCACGTAGGGCTCAAGGGCTTGTTCGTGGATGTCCGACAGCAGCGCCACCACCGGCACGCCGGCGGCGCGGATCTGCGCCAACGTGGCATTGATCAGTGGATGGGCGAAGCTGACCACGGCGAGGCCGTCGCACTGCACCGCGAGTTGTTCGATCTGCGCAGCGATCACGCTCGGTGTGCGCTCGACGATGTACTCGAACTGGCAGGTCAGGTTGGCCCCGGCGTGTTGCTGCGCCGCCTCGGCAATCGACTGCGCCAGGGTGGCGTAGAACGCCTGGGCGGTGGCCAGCAGCAGGATGCCGAAACGGTAGGTCGGCCGCCGTTCGCGAATGCGCTGGCCGATCAGCCGCGCGGCGAAATAGCCTACGGCTTCGGCCGCCTGGAACACCTGCTCGGCGGTATCGGGATTGACCGGCGCACGCGCATTCAAGACCCGGTCGACGGTGGCCACGCTGAGGCCCGCCTGGGCGGCCACGGTGGCAATGGTTGGGCGTTTATGGTTGTTCATGGCAAGCCCTTGATGCGTCTTGATAGAAAACTATCAAGCCCCGCTGGGCCTGGATGATAGCTTGATAGGGAATGGATTCAAGGCCTTGAGGGCGATTTAGCGCTTCTCTATCGTGGGTTTGGCAAGGCACCTGAACCCCACGCTTGCGGAGAACAATAACAATGCCTGAACACACCGCTCACACTGCCCGGCGCGACTACAGCCTCACTGGCCCCGAAGCCGCCCGCGCCGCTGAAAAAGGCCTGGTCTCGGCCAGTTGGTATCAATCACCGATTTCCCGTAAACGCATGAAAGAACTGATGCAACGCCGCGACGGCCCGGCCTTGCGCGACACCGCCCTGTGGTTCGTCGCGCTGTTCGCCAGCGGCTTTGGCGGCTACTGGTTCTGGGGCTCCTGGGCCTGCGTGCCGTTCTTCATGGTGTATGGCGTGCTCTACGGCACGGCGTCCAACCCGCGTTGGCACGAGACCGGCCACGGCACCGCGTTCAAGACCCGCTGGATGAACGACGTGCTCTACCAGGTCGCCAGCTTCATGTGCATCTTCGAGCCCCACGTGTGGCGCTGGAGCCATGCGCGGCACCACACCGACACCATCGTCGTCGGCCGCGACCCGGAGATCGTCGAGCCGCGCCCGCCGAGCTTTCTGATGATGTGCCTGAGCCTGTTCAACCTGCCCCTGGCCTGGAAAACCTTCAGCGGCGTGGCGCGTCACGCCGCCGGCAAGATGAGTGCCCAGGAGGCCGACTTCATTCCTGAGTCCGAGTGGCCCAAGGTATTCCGCGCCGCCCGTGTCTGGCTGGCGATCTACGCCGTGGTCATCGGCACCGCGCTGTACCTGCACAGCTGGTTGCCGCTGATGCTGATCGGTTTGCCGAGCATCTACGGTGCCTGGCTCGGCTACCTGTTCGGCCTGACCCAACACGTGGGCCTCGCCGAAGATGTCCTCGACCACCGCAGCAATTGCCGCACCATCTACATGAACCCTGTGCTGCGCTTTATCTACATGGACATGAACTACCACCTCGAACACCACATGTACCCGATGGTGCCGTACCACGCCCTCGAGCAACTGCACGCAGAGATCCGCGGTGACTGCCCGCCGCCGTACGCCAACCTCTTCGAGGCCTACAAGGAAATCTTGCCGACGATCTGGAAGCAACGCAGCGACCCCACCTACTTCATCCAACGCCCGATTCCCGGCGCGCCTGTTGTAGTGAGCGAGCTTGCTCGCGCTGGGCAGCGAAGCAGCGCCAATGACGCCCCCGCGTTTTTTCAGACAAATCCCGATAGCTGATCCTGGGGCCGCTTCGCAGCTCTGCGCGAGCAAGCGCGCTCACTACAACAAGCTCGTTCACCACGAGGAACTACCATGAACGATCAATGGATCGACGTCTGCGCCGTGGGCGAAATTGACGAAGAAGACGTGCTGCGCTTCGACCATGGCGCTCACACCTACGCGGTGTATCGCTCGGCCGAGAATGAATTTTTTGCCACGGCCGGCCTGTGCACCCACGAGAAAATCCACCTCGCCGACGGCCTGGTGATGGACCACGTGATCGAATGCCCCAAGCACAACGGACGCTTTGATTACCGTACCGGCAAAGCCATGGGCGCGCCGGTGTGCGTCAACCTCAAGACCTACCCGGTACGGGTCGAAGCGGGGCGGGTGTTGCTCGCCGTCACGGTGTGACGATGAACGCGCCCTTGATTATCGTCGGCGCCGGCCATGCCGGCGGCCGTGCGGCGCTGACCCTGCGCGAAGAAGGCTACACCGGACGCCTGATCCTGATCGGCGATGAACCGCACCTGCCCTACGAACGGCCGCCGCTGTCCAAGGGGTTGCTGCAAGGCTCCGTGGACCTGGCCGGCTACAGCCTGTGCGACCGCGAGCGGTTGGCCGCGTTGAACATCGAACATATCGCCGCCAACCCGGTGACTCATTTGCAGCCCGAGCAACAGCGCCTGCAACTCGCCGACGGCCAGTGGCTGGCCTACGCCGGCCTGTTGCTGGCCACCGGCGGCCGGGCGCGGCGTTTGCCCCAGGCACAGGCCAACGTGTTGTACCTGCGCACCCACGATGAAGCCTTGGCCTTGCGCAGCGCGCTGCGGCCCGGCACACGGCTGGTGGTGGTCGGTGGCGGGTTTATCGGCCTGGAAGTGGCGGCGACCGCCCGTGGCCTGGGCTGCGAGGTGACGCTGCTGGAAGCCGGGCCGCGCCTGGCGGGGCGGGTATTGCCGCCGGTGATCTCGGCGGCGCTGTTGGCGTTGCATCGCCAGCACGGGGTGGATGTGCGCTTGAACGTGGCACTGGAATCGATCCAGGCCGATGCCGTGCAGTTGGTCGATGGGCAGTTGTTGCCGTGCGACCTGGTGGTGGTGGGTATCGGCATGCAGCCGAACATCGAACTCGCGGCGGCGGCCGGGCTGGAAGTGGGGCAGGGCATTCGTGTCGATGCGCAGTTGCGCACCAGCGCGGCGCATATCTATGCGGCGGGCGATGTGTGTGAGTTCCGCCTCGACGGCCTGTACCAGCGCCAGGAAACCTGGCGCAATGCCGAAGCCCAGGGGCGGCATGCGGCGTTGAACCTGCTCGGGCGCCAGTTGCCTTTCGATGCGCTGCCCGGTTTCTGGTCCGACCAATACGATTGGGGCTTGCTCACCGTGGGCGTGATGACGCCGACTGTGGTCACTCGGCCATTGCCCGGCGGCGCACTGTTGCTGTTCTACCTGGACGCCGAGTCCCGCATGCAAGGCGCTTGCGGTTGGGCGCCCGGCAACGGCGCGGCCAAGGACATCAAGCTCTGCGAACGCCTGATCGGCGCGCGTATCGCGCTCGACACGGCCAGCCTGGCCGACTCCGAAGTATCCCTCAAACAGTTGCTGCGAGGCTGAGATGCGCCAATTTCTGGTATTCCAATCCCTGTGGGCGATGCAAACCGAGCCCGGCCCTCTGGAAGTGCAACTGGACCGCATCAAAGCTGCGGGTTTCGACGGCATCACCGACCACTACTGGAAGCCCGCCGATGTCGCCCGCCTGCACGCCGCCGCCGCGGCCAGGGGCTTGCAGATCGAGGGCCAACTGTTCCCGCAATCGGTGGATGACCTGGCCGCCGCACTGGATGTGATCAGCCGCTACGGCTGTCACCATCTCACTTTGCAGGCCGACGTGCGCCCGCGTACGCAGTCCGAGGCGGCACGCCTGGTCGAAGGCTGGCAGCGCCTGGCCGAGCAGGTGGACTTTCCGGTGCTGCTGGAAACCCACCGTTATCGGCTGACCAACGACCTGCACTTCACCCTCGATCTGCTCGCGCAAATGCCGGATTTGCAGCTGCTGGCCGACCTGTCCCACTACGTGGTCGGGCGCGAACTGCCGGAGCCGGGTGCCGTGGAAGACGATGAACAGATCCGCACGATCCTGCGCCATAGTTGGGGGTTTCATGGGCGTGTGGCGAGCAGTGAACAGGTGCAGGTTTCGCTGGACTTTCCCCAGCACCAAGCCTGGGTGCAGCGCTTCACCGAGTGGTGGCGCTACGGGATCGAAGACTGGCTGGCGCGGCCCGACACGCCGCACAGCCTGTCCTTCACCTGCGAGCTGGGCCCGCCGCCGTATGCCATCACCGGCGCAGACGGTCGCGAGATCAGTGATCGCTGGAGCGAGGCCTTGAAGCTGCAAGCGTTGATCCGCGAAGTGTGGCGCAACTGTCAGAAATGATCTGCTAATCTGCGCGGGTTTAATCTCGCCCTTTAGTCTGGACGTTCACCATGACCCCATCCTCTGTTTTGCCACCTCTGGAACCGCAGTCGGTGTGCCACCCGATCACCCGCAGCGCAATTTTCATGGTCGCTACCTTGACGCCCGGCAATGTCGATACGGTGCGCGCCTGGTGCGCCGACATCGCCGGGTTGGTGCGCTCGGTGGGCAAGCGCGTGCCGGACGGCAATCTCACCTGTGTCTGCGGGTTTGGCTCGGATGCCTGGGACCGGCTGTTCGGTGCGCCACGCCCGGCGGCGCTGCATCCGTTTCGCGAGTTTGGGGTGCAAGGGCGCATGGCCGTCGCGACGCCGGGGGATATCCTGCTGCATATCCGCGCCGAGCAGATGGACCTGTGTTTCGAACTGGCCACCCAGTTGATGGCGGCGCTGGGGGATAGCGTCAAGGTGGTGGACGAGGTCCAGGGTTTCCGCTACTTCGATATGCGCAGCATCATCGGCTTTGTCGACGGCACCGAGAACCCGGTGGGGCGCAAGGCCGAAGGCTTCACCCTTGTCGGTGATGAAGACAGCGAATTCCGCGGTGGCAGCTACGTGCTGGTGCAAAAGTACCTGCACAACATGAACGCCTGGAACGGCCTGACGGTGGAGGCCCAGGAGAAGGTGATCGGGCGCACCAAGCTGGCGGATATCGAGTTGGATGACCAGGCCAAGCCGAGCAACGCCCACAGTGCGCTGACGGTGATTACCGACGAGGACGGCAATGAGGTGAAGATCCTGCGCGACAACATGCCCTTTGGGCGGCCTGGGGCGGGGGAGTTCGGCACCTATTTCATCGGCTACGCGCGCTCGCCGCAGCCGCTGGAATTGATGCTGGAGAATATGTTTGTCGGGCGGCCGGTAGGCAACTATGACCGCTTGCTGGATTTCAGTACGGCGGTGACGGGTGGGTTGTTTTTTGTGCCGTCGGCTGACCTGCTGGAAGAGCTGGCCGAGCGCAGCGGCGGCCTCTAAAACCACTCAGTCCAACTGTGGGAGCGGGCTTTTGTGGGAGCGGGCTTGCTCGCGAAGACGGTGTGCCAGTCGCTGAATAGGTTGACTGATCCACCGCTTTCGCGAGCAAGCCCGCTCCCACATTGGATTGGATATGCTTTCGCAATGGAGTCAGCTCAGCAGGCCAGTGCTGACCGCCACAATCAGAAACACCCCCAACAACGCCCGGTAGATCACAAACGGCCAGGTCGAGAACCGCTCCAAAAACTTCATCAGCCCCCAGATCGCAAAAAACGCCGAGACGCTCGCCACCACCAGGCCAAACAACAGATGCGGCCAGGCATGCGCGGGCAAGTCGGCGCGCAGCAGTACCCACAGCTCCTTCAACCCGGCGAGGGCAATGGCCGGCAGGCCCAGCAGAAAGGAGAAACGCGCCGCTTCTTCACGCTTGAAGTTGAGGAACAGTGCGGCGGTGAGGGTGGAACCCGAGCGCGATACCCCCGGAATCAAAGCCCCAATCTGCGCAATGCCGACGATCAACGCATCGCGCAGGCGCATCTCGCCCATCTCCCGGGTGTGGCGTGCGCGTACTTCCGCGACGGCCAGCAGCACCGCCATGACCACGCAGGAAATGCCGATCACCATCAACCCACGCAACGGCGAGTTGCATGCGTTCAAGGTCGAAGACAGCGCCAACCCGGCAATCCCGATGGGAATCGTCGCCAGCACAATCGCCACGGCCAGCTTGAACCAGCGGTCGTTGTAGTCGCCCCGACGCACTGCGCCGATGCTGCCGGTGGTGACTTGGCGCACGTCGCGCCAGAAATAGCTGACCACCGCCGCCAGCGCCGCCAACTGCATTGCCGCCGAAAACGCCGAGCCTGGGTCCTGCCAGCCGAGCAGGGCGGGGACCACGCGCATGTGGGCGGTGGACGACACCGGCAGCAGCTCGGTAATGCCCTGGATCACGCCCAGGATGAAGATCTGCAAGTAGTCCAGGGAGGCAAAGCCCACATCCAGGCCGGCGGAACAGACGTTGGTCACGGTGCGTGTCCTTGAGAAAAGGGGGATTTGCGCGAAGTCTATTCTAAATGTTTCAGGAGTTTGGCCAGGCCAGGGTAAATCCGCAATCGGTTCAGCAAACAGAAAGGTTGGACAATGTATTGGCCTGCGCGAAGGTTTTGTGAACAATGGCGCCCTGCATTTTTTCACCGAGAGCCCCATGTCCGAAACCACCGTCGAACTGATCCAGACCGGCCCCGAAGCCGCCGAGCTGATCCGCAATCTCTACCAGTACTACGCCTATGAGTCGTCGGACTGGGAACAGGAAGATGTCGAAGGGGACGGCCGTTTCTACATCCATGACGAACACCTGGCGCGCTACTGGCAAGACCCGCAGTGGAGCGCCAACCTGTTGTTGGTGGATGGTTTTATCGCCGGCTTCCTGCTGATCGAAGGCAGCGAGTTGCCCGGCATTGATGCGCTGGAACTGGCTGACCTGTTTATCCTCAAGCGCTACCGGCGCAAAGGCATCGGGCGCGCTATCGCCACCCAGGTGCTGTGCAGTGGCGCATCCAACTGGCTGGTGCGTTTTTATGACCAGGACGAAGTGTCCCAGGCGTTCTGGCGCACGGTGCTGGATAACCTGCCGCGCCCGGTGCAACTGCTTGAACTGGATGACGAACCGCAGTTGGTGAACTACCTGATCACGCGGGTGGCGCTGCATTAAACGCTTGCTGCATTGCCTGCGGCGGCTGGCCGAAGGCGCGCAGGAAGGCCTGGCGCATGCGTTCGCGATCACCGAAGCCGGTTTCGCGGGCGACCACTTCCACCGGGTGGCGGCTGGTCTCCATCAGCGTCCGCGCGGCTTCCACCCGCAGCGATTCGATGGCTTTGGCCGGGGTCTGGCCGGTTTCTTCACGAAACACCCGGCTGAACTGGCGTGGGCTGAGCCGTGCGACATCGGCCAAGGCGTCCACCGACAGATCGTGGGTCAGGTTTTCGCGGGCATAGGCCAGGGCCAGTTGCACGCGGTCTGACTTGGGGTCCAGCTCCAGCAGGGCCGACAGCTGCGACTGTTCGCTGCCGCGCCGCTGGGCGATCACCAGTTTGCGGGCGATGCGCCGCGCGAGGTCGCTGCCCAGGTCGTTCTCGACCATGGCCAGGGCCATGTCCACGCCGGCGCTCATGCCGGCGCCGGTCCAGATCTGGCCGTCGATCACGAACAAGCGGTCTTCTTCCAATTGAATCTGCGGGTAGCGCTTGCGAAATGCCGGGGCGTGAATCCAATGGGTGGTGGTGCGCTTGCCTTCCAGCAGGCCGGCGTCGGCCAACACGAAAATGCCCATGCACAGCGATGCAACACGCCGCGATTGGACGGCAGCGGCCTTGACCAATTCCAGCAGGTTGGCCTCCGGCAGGCGGAACTCCATGTAGCCGCCGACGATCAGCGTGTCATAGCCTTCGGCGCGGATCGGCGTGGTGTTCACCGAGAACCCCTGGGAGGTCATCACCGCGCCGCCACGCTCCGACACCAGGTGAAACTCGTAGGCCGGCTCGCCACGCAGCAGGTTCGCGCACTCGAACACCGAGCCGACACTGAGGCTCAGGCACTCAAAATTCGGGTAAACCAGCAGCGCCACGCTGTGCATCGCATCTCTCCAAGGGCAGGGGAGGTGGAATTGTCCGCGCGCGGCGGGCAAACGGCAACCGCCACCGTGCATGTCCGAAAACCTTGCGGATATGACGTTGTGCCGTGCAACCCAGGCTCCTAAGCTTCAACCCACACTCATCCCGAGGCACTCGACAATGAAAGTATTGATGGTTTTGACCTCTCACGATCAGTTGGGAGACACCGGCCGCAAGACCGGCTTCTGGCTCGAAGAGTTTGCGGCACCCTATTACGCGTTCAAGGACGCCGGTGCCGAGGTGGTGCTGGCATCCCCGGCCGGCGGGCAACCACCGCTGGACCCGGTCAGCGACCTGCCGGACTTCCAGACCGAACAGACCCACCGCTTCGCCGCCGACCCGGCCGCGCAGCAGGCCTTGGCCAATACGTTGAAGCTGGATGCGGTCAACGCCGCCGATTTCGACACGGTGTTCTACCCAGGCGGCCACGGTCCGTTGTGGGACCTGGCGGAGTCGCCGGTGTCGATCGCGCTGATCGAGTCCTTCGAACGCGCCGGCAAGCCGATTGGTTTCGTCTGCCACGCACCGGGTGTGCTGCGTCACGTCAAGGCAGTCAACGGTGAGCCGCTGATCAAGGGGCGTCGCGTCACCGGCTTCTCCAACTCGGAAGAAGCCGCGGTGGAATTGACCGATGTGGTGCCGTTCCTGGTGGAAGACGAATTCAAGAAACTCGGCGGCAAGTACGAGAAGGGCGCCGACTGGCAATCCTTTGTGATCGTCGATGGTTTGCTGGTCACCGGGCAGAACCCGGGCAGCTCCAGCGATGTGGCCAAGGCGCTGCTGAAACTCACCGCGTAAGTTCATTCATTACCTTTTGATTGGCGGCTCCCGAGGAGTCGCCAAGGCTTTTGCTCGTCCAGGATTTGGAAAACCGCACATGACAGACAATATTCTCAACACCCCACTGCAACTGGGTCGGCACACACTGGGCAACCGCATTGTGCTGCCGCCGTTGACCCGCCAGCGCAGCGCCCAACCCGGTGACATCGCCACCGCCTTGATGGCCGAGTATTACCGCCAGCGTGCGTCGGCCGGCTTCATGGTCAGCGAGGGCACGCAGATCGAGCCACGTGGCCAGGGGTATGCGTGGACGCCGGGGATCTACAACGCGGCGCAGGTCGATGGCTGGCGCACCGTCACCGACGCCGTGCATGCTGACGGCGGGGTGATCTTTGCTCAGCTGTGGCATGTGGGGCGCGTCTCCCATCACGCGTTGCAGCCAGGCGGCGCAGCTCCGGTGGCGCCGTCGGCGATCCAGCCGAAACAGGTCAAGGCGTTCATCGAAACCGCGCCGGGCGCTGGTGAACTGGTGCAACCGCCAGTGCCGCGTGCGTTGGATACGCAAGAGGTCAAGGACCTGGTCGGCTTGTATGCCGAGGCCGCGCGCAACGCGATGGCGGCGGGGTTCGATGGGGTGGAGATTCATTCGGCCAATGGTTACCTGGTCAACCAGTTCATTTCGGCCCATTCCAATCAGCGCGATGACGAATACGGTGGTTCGCTGGATAACCGCCTGCGTTTCCTGCGCGAGATTGTCGCGGCGGTCAGCGATGCGGTCGGGGCGGATCGACTGGGCGTGCGTTTTTCGCCGTTGTTCAGTGGCACCGACCAGGACCGCGTGTACATCGGCCTGGTGGAAGAAGACCCACATCACACTTACATCGAAGCCGTCAAAATGCTCGAGGCGGCGGGCATCGCCTACGTTTCCATTGCCGAGGCGGATTGGGACGACGCACCTCAATTGCCGGAAAGCTTCCGGCGTGCGCTGCGTGACAGCTTCAGCGGCCGCATTATCTACGCCGGACGCTATACCGCCGAGCGTGGCGAGAAACTGGTGCAAGCGGGGCTGGCGGACCTGATCGCGTTTGGCCGCCCATTCATTGCCAACCCGGACCTGCCGCAACGCCTGTTCAATGGCTGGCCGCTGAACCCGCTGCGGGTCGAAGGCATGTACGGGGGTTCGGAGCAGGGCTATATCGATTACCCGACTTACCGTTAAAACGGCGGCCTTCAATACACAGCAAATCAAATGTGGGAGATCAAATGTGGGAGCGGGCTTGCTCGCGAAAGCGGTGGTTCAGTCAAAGTATTTGTGTCTGATACACCGTCTTCGCGAGCAAGCCCGCTCCCACACAAGCCCGCTCCCACACAAGCCTGCTTTTCACATTGGGTTTGTGCTGGTTCAGATCACCCGCAACACAATCTTGCCGATATGCTCCCCACCTTCCATCCGCGCATGGGCCTTGTCGGCGTCGGTGTACTTAAACACCTGATCGATCATCGGCAGGCAACGCCCGGCTGACAGCGCCGGCCACACGTGTTCGCGCAGTTGTGCGGCGATGGCGGCTTTTTCATCCGCAGTCCGCGTGCGCAGCAGTGAGCCGGTCACAATCGCGCGTTTGCCGAGGATGGTCAGCAAGTCCACGTCATTGGCCTTGGTGCCGCCGAGAAAGCCCAGCATCACCAGGCGGCCATCCATGCTCAAGGCCTTGAGATTGGTGTTGAGGTACGAGGCGCCCATGATGTCGAGGATCACATTCACGCCTTGGGCACCGATCACTTCGGCGAAGTCCTGCTCACGATAATTGATCGCCTCGGCGCCCAGGTCGCGGATGACCGCACATTTCTCGGCGCTGCCGGCGGTGGCAAATGCCTGGATGCCGAATTCGCGGCACAACATCAGCGCGGTGGTGCCGATGCCGCTGGTGCCGCCATGGATCAGCACGCGCTGACCCTTGTGCGCGCCACCGATGCCAAACAGGTTGGCCCACACGGTAAAGAAGGTTTCCGGGATCGCGGCGGCTTGAAGCCACGACAGGCCCTCGGGAATCGGCAACGCCTGGCCGGCAGGCACCGCGCAATATTGCGCATAGCCGCCGCCGTTGGTCAGGGCGCAAACCTTGTCGCCGAGGGCGAAGGCGCTGACCCCGTCGCCCAGTGCCACCACTTCACCCGCCACTTCCAGGCCGGGAATCAGGCTCATGCCGGGCTTCATCGGGTACTTGCCCGCGCGTTGCAAGGCGTCGGGGCGGTTGACCCCGGCGGCGTGCACGCGAATCAGGATTTCGCCGGCGCCCGGGGTGGGCACGGGGACCTGGCGTGGCTTGAGCACTTCGGGGCCGCCGGGAGTGGTGATTTCAATCAGGGTCATGTCGGTAGGCAGGGTCATTTTGCAAGTCCTGTAGCGGTAAGCGTATGGGTTGGGACCGTAGCGAACGGTCGGCGGTTCAGTTGCAACGTACCCAGTTCCAGCATCAGCGCGACCACGATCGCCCCGGCGGCAATCATGAACAACAACCCATGGTCGCCGCCGCTGCTGTTGAACAAGGCTGAATAGGCAAACCCGCTCAGCGCCTGGAATGTCGCGAACGACACCGTTGCACGGCTCCAGGCGAGCTGTTGCTGGTGATGGTCGGGCAGCAATTCATGCACCCGCGCCAAGGCCAGCGGCACGATGCCTGGTGGGAACGAGCCAAGGATCACCGCCAGCAGCGCCAGGGCGGTGAACGAGCTGGCGAAGGGCAATAGCCCGACGGCCAGCGCCTGCACCACCAGGACCAGGCGAATGCTGGCGCGGGCCCCGAGTTTGTCAGCCAGGTACCCATAGGTGACCGGCCCGATAATCGAGCCCAGCCCGTACATCACCCAGATCATCGCGCCGACCTGCGGGCCATCCCCCAGGCCACGGGCCACGTAGTCCACCAGGAACACCATGGCCGGCACCAGGCCCGCCGCCATAAAGGCGTATTGGGCAAACAACAGGTACACACCGGCGGGGGTGGGTAGCGGCGCGTGTGCCGGTGGTGCGGGTTCCTGCTGCGCGCCGTGGGGCCATGCCAACCAGCTTGCGGCGGTCAGCACCAATGCCAACAGGCCGAGGCCGAACCAGGTCTGCTGCAGGCCCAGGCGCAACAGCGGCGGCACGAGGGTGCCTGAACCGGCAATCCCCAGGCCGATCCCGAGGAAGATCGCACCGCTTGCCAAGCCCCGCCGCGCTGCCGGGACATGGGGCAGCACCGTCGCCGCCACCAGCACCATGATCGCGCCACCGGCCACCCCCGACAGCAGGCGCCAGCCGAAGAACCAGGCCACCGACAACGGAAAGCCGCAGGCAAAGAACGCCAGGGTCACCGCGACCATCATCAGGCGCAACGCGGTGGTGTTGGAGGTCCGTTGGGCGAGGGGCCGGCCGATCAGCGCACCGATCAAATAGCCCACCAGGTTGGCGGCGCCGAGGTACACCACATCGCTGGCGCTGAACCAGTGGGCCTGGATCAGGCTTGGGATCAGTGGCGTGTAGGCGAAACGTGCCAGGCCAATACTGACCAGGCTGGCACACAGGCCGGCGAAGATCGGCAGCCAGATCGAGCGACGAGCACAAGCGTGGAGGTCATGCATGGGGGCGGTCCTGGGTATTTTTCTCTGGCGCCCAGCATAGCCAGGATTATCGATGCAATAATGCTGCGATTAAGCTTCATACTGATGCATATATGCAGCACTGGAGAAACGCATGAATTGGGACGATGCACGGGTATTCCTCGCGGTTTGCCGCGAATCCACGCTGCGCGGGGCGGCGCGGGTGCTGGGGGTGGACCAGGCGACCGTTGGCCGGCGCGTCAATGCCCTGGAAAAATCCCTGGGCGCGACGCTGTTCCTGCGCACCTCCGAGGGCTACGCACTGACCGCCGTTGGCGAGGCGGCCTTGCTCTCGGTGGAAAAAATGGAACGCTCGGCCCTTGATCTGCAACGCCAGATCCAGGGCCTGGATGAACGCCTGACCGGCACTGTGCGGGTCAGCACCACCGACTCCCTGGCCATCGACTTCCTGATCCCGGCCATTGCCTGTTTGCACGACAAACACCCCGACGTACGCGTGCAATTGGACGCGTCCACCCAGATCCTCAGCCTGGCCAAGCGGGAAGCCGACATCGCGGTGCGCAACACGCGCCCGGACAACCCCGACCTGATCGCCCGGCGCATCGCCCGTTGGCCGGTGGGCTTGTTTGCCTCCCAAGGCTACGTCGAGCGTCACGGTGTGCCCGAGCCCGGCAGCCTGTTCGACGGCCACGATCTGGTGGTCTATCAACCCTATCTGCAACACCAGAAGGACCTGACGCTGGTGTCCGAGCCGCTGGGCCGTGGGCGCATTGTCGCCGCCTTGAGTTCCAGCCTGCTGGTGCGCCGGTCGATTGCCGCCGGCATCGGCATCGGTGAAATCCCGGTGGCCAGCGGTGAGCGCGACGGCCTGGTGCGCCTGTGGCCGCAGCGCACGCGACCGACGCCCTACGACGTATGGCTGGTGACCCACGCCGACCTGCGCCACACCGCACGGGTGCGGGTGGTGATCGATGAAATCGTCGCGGCGTTTGCCGGCACGGGGGAGTGAGGTCAGCACAGGCTTGCAAGCGTGCGCGCGCGCCTGTCGACAGAATCGACCGCGACAGAAGGTCAACTCACACCGGAGCGCATATGCACGAATCAAAGTATCAGGATCTGGGGCTGTTGTTCCTGCGGGCCAGCGGGGCGTTGTTTTTGCTGTGGGTGCATGGCCTGCCCAAGTTGCTCAACTACAGCGAGCAGTTGAAGCTGATCGAAGACCCGTTCCACCTCGGTGCGCCTATCACCCTGGCCTTGGCGATTTTTGCCGAGGTGCTGTGCCCGTTGTTGATCATTGCCGGGGTGCTGGTGCGGCTGGCGTGCCTGCCGATTCTTGCGGTGCTGTTGATCGCGTTGCTGGTGGTGCATCCCGAGTGGACGCTGTTCGAGGCGCAGTTTGGCTGGTTGTTGCTGATCATCTTCATCACGTTGCTGATCAGCGGGCCGGGGCGCCTGGCGTTGGGCCAACGCCAGGCAGTCAACACGTAGCGCATTGCCTGTGGCGAGGGAGCAAGCTTCCTCGCCACAGGTAGGCTGTTGACCCAGGTTCAGCGCTGGAGGAAGGCCAGCAGGTCTTCGTTCAACTGCTGGGCGTGGGTCGCGGCAAAGCCGTGGGGCGCGTCTTTGTAGACTTTCAGCTCGGCACCCTTGATCAGTTCGGCGGCCACTTTGCCGGTGGTTTCGAACGGCACGATCTGGTCGCCGTCACCGTGGATCACCAGGGTCGGTACGTCGATCTTGGCCATGTCCGGGCGGAAGTCGGTCTCGGAGAAGGCGGTGACGCAATCCACGGTCGACTTGAGCGACGCCATCAGCGCGATCTGCAAGGTCTGGGTCAGCACGCCGTTGGAGACTACCTGGCCCTTGTTGAGGCCATAGAACGGCGTGTTGAAATCACTGATGAATTGCGCACGGTCCTTGAGCAACTCGGCCTTGAACCCGGCAAATACATCAAGCGGCACGCCTTGGGGGTAATCCGCTTGCTGGCCGAAGATCGGCGTCACCGCGCCCAGCAGCACCAGGCCGGCCACACGGGCGCTGCCATGGCGGGCGATGTAGCGCGACACGTCGCCGCCGCCCATGGAGAAGCCGACCAGGGTCACGTCTGTGAGGTCCAGGTGTTCGATCAACTGCGCGATGTCGTCGGCAAAGGTGTCGTAGTCATTGCCGGTCCAGGGCTGGTCCGAGCGGCCAAAGCCACGGCGGTCGAAGGCGATGGTGCGGTAGCCGCGACTGCTCAGGTACTCCATCTGGTATTCCCACATGTCCGCATCCAGCGGCCAACCGTGGCTGAACAACACGGGCTGGCCGCTGCCCCAATCCTTGAAGTAGATCTGGGTGCCGTCTTTGGCAACGAATGTGCTCATGGAAAACTCCTGGGTGGGTGGGACGAGAACTGTAGTTCACTATTGCGTGAAACCGGACAAAGGGCTTGTACGGGTGTGCTCGGTTGAACGGTTCAGCGTCTATGCTGGTCCACTGACTTCCACTGTCCGATCACACAGGTGAACGAAATGGCCAAGACTTACAGCTACGCCGCGCAGAACGCCAAGGATGCCCTCAAGCCCTACACCTTCGAACGCCGCGCGCCGGGGGCCGAGGATGTGCAGATCGACATCCTCTATTGCGGCGTCTGCCACTCCGACCTGCACACCGCGCGCAACGAATGGAACAACACCCTGTACCCGTCGGTGCCGGGCCATGAAATCGTCGGCCGCGTCACGGCGGTGGGCGCTAGCGTGAAGCACTTCAAGGTCGGCGACCTCGCCGGTGTCGGTTGTATGGTCGACAGCTGTCAACACTGCGCGTCGTGCGCCGAGGGCGAAGAGCAGTACTGCGAGAACGGCTTCACCGGCACCTACAACGGCCCGGTATTTGGTGGCGAAAACACGTTTGGCGGCTACTCCGACAGCATTGTGGTCAAGGAGAAGTTTGTGCTGCGCATCTCCCACGACGATTCCAACCTGGCGGCCGTGGCGCCGCTGCTGTGCGCCGGCATTACCACCTATTCGCCGCTGCACCACTGGAAGGTCGGCCCCGGCAAGAAGGTCGGCGTGGTCGGCCTCGGCGGCCTGGGCCACATGGCGGTAAAGATCGCCCACGCCATGGGCGCCCACGTGACCTTGTTCACCACCTCGCCAAACAAACGCGAAGACGGCCTGCGCCTGGGCGCCGACCAGGTGGTGGTGTCAAAGAACGCGGACGAGATGGCCAAGGTCGCCAACAGCCTGGACTTCATCCTCAACACCGTCGCCGCGCCCCACGACCTCGATGCCTTCCTCAACCTGCTCAAGCGTGACGGCACCATGACTCTGGTCGGCGCGCCGGACAGCCCGCACCCGTCGCCGTCGGTGTTCAACCTGATCTTCAAGCGCCGCAGCCTGGCGGGCTCGTTGATCGGCGGGATCCAAGAGACCCAGGACATGCTGGATTTCTGTGCCAGGCATGGGATTGTCTCGGATGTGGAGATGATCGACATCCAGGGTATCAATGAGGCGTATGAACGGATGCTCAAGGGTGATGTGAAATACCGCTTTGTGATCGATATGGACAGCCTGAAAAAAGAGCGCAACGCTGCCTAGTAACACCGTAAGTCCCAGGTGGAAGCGGGCTTAATGTGGGAGCGGGCTTGCTCGCGAAGACGGTGTATCAGACACAGATATGTTGACTGATCCACCGCATTCGCGAGCAAGCCCGCTCCCACACAAGCCCGCTTCCACATGTTTGCTCAGCGCTGTTGCTTAGACCGACAAGTGCTCATACAGAATCGTCGCACCCACCAGCATCAACACCACCCCGCCAACCATCTCCGCACGCTTGCCCACCACGGTGCCCAGCTTTCGACCCAGCGCGTGGCGGCATGGCCGATGGCCCAGCCGATCATCGGTGTGATGGCTTCAATCACACCAAAGATCAGGCCGCCGCGAAGGCGTCGGTGGACACGGTTACTCCCCAACGAGGGGGGCGATCATAGGCAGGCAAAGATGATTATTTCGTCAAAAGGCTCAGGGCCGTTGCGGCTTGACCGAGTTGCCGAAGGTATTGCCCATGCGCACGCCCGTGGCGGCCGGGGTGGCCAGACCCACCGCGTTCGGCGGGCGTTTTTCGATCGGGATCTGTTGCGCCTCGCGGTTTTTCTTCGCCGCCCTGGTCGCGTCTGTGTCACCGCCCATCTGTCGGCTCAGGCAGCCATAGTCGGGCGCCTTGTAACCATCCACCGACACCTCGGTGCAGGTGCGTGCCGCGTTGTCGGCGTGGGCGAGCAGGGGCAGGGCGGTGCACAGCAGCAGGCTGGCGAGGGTCGGGACTAGCTTCATCGGGGCCTCCTGGCAGGCCCGAGGGGTGGGCCGGTTAGGTTTGAAAGTGTAATGCAGCGGGCTTGTCGTCACCGTGATGTTTTTTTTGCTATCACCGTAACATCAGGTTCATAAACTGGCCTCAGGATGACGGTTTTCGAGGACACGTCGGCCGTGCAGCGATGCAGAGCGGGAGGTGAACAGGGGGGCTGGAGGCGCGCCGTTTGCGCCTGGGTCCTGCTGTTGCTGCTGACGGGGGCGGCGTCCGCACAGGCAGAGCCAGCGTTGCTGCTGGACCTGCCGCCCCAAGACTTGGAACACGCCCTGCAAGCCTACAGCCGCGCTACCGGCATGGCGGTGCTGGTTGATCGCGAACTCACCCGGGGTCGGCGTTCCATCGGCGTGCATGGGCGCTTCACGGCGCAGGAGGCACTGGCGATGTTGCTCACCGGGAGTGGCCTGATGGCGCGTTATGCGCGCAGTGACGCGTTCACCTTGCAGGTGCCCGAGGTCAGTCACACCCCCGCGCGGCGTAATGCAGCGCGGATCAACAACAGCTATGCCACCGCCTTGCAGCAAGCCATCGAGGCCAGCCTGTGCCGTTCGCCGCTGACCCGGCCTGGCAGTTTCCGGGCGTTGGTCCAGGTGTGGGTCAGCCCGAACGGGGTGATCCAATACAGCCGGCTGGTCAGCTCCACCGGCGACGCACAACGCGATGAAGCACTGGTGCGCAACCTGGGTGCGGCGCGGGTCGAACGCCCGGCGCCCAGCTCGCTGCGCCAGCCGGTGACTTTACTTTTGATGCCCGACACAACAGGAACACGCATGGAATGCACAGCAGCGAAGGGAGCCTCGGGCGGATGAAAAATACCGGGCACAGTACGATGGTCAGCTTGTTCCTGGCGTCCTATGAAGACTTCAAGGTGCGTTTGCGCAAGCGCCTGGGTTCGGAGGACCTGGCCAACGACGTGCTGCACGAAACCTACCTGCGGGTCGACCGCATGGACATGCCGCCGAACCTTGCGCAACCCAACGCCTACTTGTACCGCATGGCCCTGAACATCGCCGCCGACCGCCGCCAGGCCGACGCCCGGCTGCTCACCGGCAGCGAGGTCGAAGAGTTGCTGCAAACCGCCGACGAAGCCCAGGACCCGTCGCGGGTGGTGGGGGGCCAGCGTGAGATCCAGTCCCTGGTCAAGGCGCTCTACGAGCTGCCGGCCCGCCGGCGCAAAATCCTGATCGCCGCCCGCCTGGAAGAAGCGCCGCACCTGGAAATCTCCCAGCGTTTCGGCATCTCCACGCGCATGGTCGAGAAGGAAATCAAGGCCGCCCTTGGCCATTGCGCCAAGCGTCTGGAAAGAAAAGTGATTCAGCGGTTCGGTCCCGGGGCCGGAAAACCGTCTTAGTGTCGAGTCCCTGATAAAACCGTGAGTATGTGCGCGCTTGAACATTTTTAGCCTCTCCACCGCCCGGGAAACATCCGCCAGCCCCCTGCATGACGAAGCACGCGATTGGCTGCTCCTGCTGACCTCGGGCCGCGCCACCGTGGCCGATGCCAAGGCCTTGCAGGCCTGGCGCGAGCAGAGCCCGGAACATGCCCAGGCGTTCGAGCAGGCCAAAGTGCTGTGGCAGCAACTCGCCCCGGCCCTTGAGCAGGCGACGCAGCCGCGTCGCTTCGGCCGTCGTGCATTCCTCGGTGGCGCGATTGCCGCTTCGGCCGCCGTGGTGATGGTGCGGGTGGGGACGCCGGGCGGCTTTGCCGGGCTCACGGCGGACTATCGCACCGAAGTCGGCGAGCAGCGCCAAGTGCTGTTGAGCGACGGCGTGAGCCTGGAGCTCAACACGCAGACACGCATCAGCCGGATCGGGCCGGGCATTGAATTGCTCGAAGGCGAAGTCGAAGTGGTCGCCCACCTGGCGCAGCCGCTCAAGGTCCAGGCCGGCGCCGGTTGGGTGAGTGCGGCCCAGGCGCGGTTCAATGTGCGCAACACTGACCAGACGGTGTGCGTCACCTGCATCGAAGGCTCGCTGTCGGTGGACGTGGGCGGCAACAGCGTCAGCCTGGGCAGCGGCCGGCAATTGACCTATGGCGCAGGGGGTATCGGTGCTGTGGTGGCGGTGGATACCCAGGCTGTGGTGGCTTGGCGCGAGCAGGTGCTGGTGTTCAACAACGCCACGCTGGCCACGGTGGTGGACGAGATCAACCGCTACCGGCCGGGCATGCTGGTGCTGCTCAACAAGCAGCTGGGCCAGCGTCGCGTGCAGGCCCGCTTCAGCTTGCAGCAACTGGCCGGGGTGGCCTTGTTGATTCGCGATGCGTACGGCGCCAAGTGCACGGAACTGCCGGGTGGCGTGGTGTTGTTGAGCTGAGCCGCCTTACTTCAGCGGCCCCACCACCTGCCGATAGCGCTCAACCCCCTGGGGCGTCTGGCGTACCAGGCTGATCTCCAGCCCCAATGGGTCGTCCCGCCGATTGCCGCTCAACTGCCGCCAGCCCTTGTCCTGCTCCCACACCCGCACCTGCAAGTCACTGACGCCCGCCAGCACCATCACCCCATCCACTGCCGCCGGCAGCGGGAAGCGATCCCGTGCCGGTGCGGCGGCGCGGTACAGCGCGTCACCCTTGAGCCACCAGCGCACGCGTTGCAGGCCGTCCCCCAACGCCGGTGCGCTGCGGATCACCTCCAGACGAAAGCCCTTGCTGTCGGAGCTGCGCACAGTCACCGCGGCCAGCCCCTCGGCTTTTGGCGCCTCGGGCGCGGTCAGTTCGACGCTGGCGCGCAGGCTGAGGTCGCGTTGCATCTGGTTCAGCGCCCGCAGCAGCGCCTCGGTCTGTTCAGTGCTGGCCTGCAAGTGCTGGTCGGCACGGGTGACGCTGTCGAGCCCGCGCCAGGCGATCACACTGACCAGCGCCATCAGCATGATCGCCACCATCACTTCGATCAGGGTGAAGCCCCGTTGCACTGCATGAACCGACAAATTGCCTTTGTAGTGAGCGGGCTTGCCCCGCGCTGCGGCGTCTCGGGAACACCGCGGTGCCTGGGTTTGGGGCGGCTTCGCCACCCAGCGCGGGGCAAGCCCGCTCACGACAGGCTTATTCATGGCTGGCTCACCACGCGCAGCAGGCCGGCGGGGTCGCGTTGCAGGCTGAGGCTGTGTTGCCCGTCCGACAGCACTACGCGTAGGGGTGGGTTGATCCATTCGGCGTTGAGTACCAGGGTTTGTCGCGGCTCGATGTTGATCTGCATCGGTGTGCTGTCCCACAGGCGCGGGCGCAATGAGCTGTCGCCCTGGAACGCGTCCACGCCCGCGCCATCATCGCTGCGCCGATTGAAGCGATAACCCTTGGCATCCGCGCGCCAGGTGATCGGCCGCCCGTCGGCGCGGGCTTCGGCCTGGGCGATTTGCAGCAGTTGGCTGAGGCGCTCGGCGTCTTTGCGCAGCCGCTGCAGCGGGTCGGGCTTGATGGTCAGGCTGATGGCGGCGCTGGCGATGCCGATGATCACCAGCACCACCATCAGTTCGATCAGGGTGAAGCCTTGCTGTTTCATCGGTCGGCACCTGGAGAACTGGCGAGGTTGTGAAATAAAAAAGTGCGAATTGGCCTGTAGGCTGAGGCCACGGACAAACAGGAGGTCCCCCATGGCATTTCCCCTTCGTGTTTCACCCGCCCATGGCGTGCAGGCCCTGGGCGTGTTGGCGGCGTTGGCTGGCGTCGCCATCTGGGCGCCGCTGCTGCTCACATCCGCCGAATCCAGCACGCCACCGGCCACACCCCAGGCACTGGCCGCCCGCAGCGATAATCCGGCGTTGCAGTGGTTTTCCAATGTGGCGACGACGCCCCAGGTCAAAGTCACCGGCGTGCTTGCCGGGGCCCGTGGTGCGGTGGCGATCCTCAGCCTCAACGACGGCCCGCCGCGCAGCTTTTTACTGGGTGAACGCCTCAGCCCCGGCGTGCGGTTGACGGCCATCGAGGGCGATGCCGTGGAGATCGAACGTGCGGGCGAGAAGGTTCGCGTCCACCTCGAAAAGCTGCCGGACGGCCCCGCGTTGCCGCGCCTCACTCGGCCATGACCTGCGTCTGCAACCACGCCAGCGGCGGTGCTTCGCGGCTGGCATCAAGCACTCGTACCGCGACCTGAAACAGTCGGCCATCGGCGTTGATGGTTTGTTCGCAGCGCAGCTTCAGGCGGCCCTGATCGCACTCGAACGTCTTCTTGCCGCTGCGCAGCCCGCCTTCCAGGCGCAGCTCCGCCAGGCGACTCTGCGCCGCCAGCAACGCCATGGACTTGTCGCGCAGCAGGCCGTTGCTCTGGGTCATCAAGCCGGCCACGCGCACGGCGGCAGCCATGGCCACGGCAATGATCGCCAGCGCCACCAGCACTTCAATCAGGGTAAAACCGCTCTCGTTGCGACGGCCGTGCATGGCGCTCTCAAACCGGGGAAACAGGCCCGCAGACTAACGCCGCGAGTTGACCGATTGGCGACCGAAACTCCCGAGGATTTTCAATACGACTGACATGTGTTCTTGCAACACTGCGGCCTCGAAATGCACTCAAGCCAAGGAATGTCGAGATGGAAATCGCGCCCCTGAAGTCCCCGATGCAGAGCCGTCGCAGCCAGCGTGGCTTCACGTTGATCGAGATCATGGTGGTGGTGGTCATCCTTGGCATCCTCGCAGCGATGGTGGTGCCCAAGGTGCTCGACCGCCCGGACCAGGCGCGCGCCACAGCCGCCAAGCAGGACATCGGCGGGTTGATGCAGGCGCTGAAACTCTATCGCCTCGACCACGGCACCTACCCGAGCATGAACCAGGGTCTCAACGTGTTGGTGGAGCGCCCGGCCGATGCGAAAAACGGCAGCTGGCGCGCCTACCTCGACCGCTTGCCCAACGACCCCTGGGGCCATCCGTACCACTACCTCAACCCGGGCGCCAACGGCGAGATCGACGTGTTCTCCCTCGGCGCCGATGGCCAACCGGATGGCGACGGCGTGAACGCCGACATCGGCTCCTGGCAGTTGTAAGGCGCGCCATGAAACGGCATTCGCCCACAGCGGCGAAGCAGCGCGGCATGGCGATTATCAGCGCGTTGCTGATCGCCGCGGTGGTGGCAGTGCTGGCCGGCGCCATGCTCACCCGCCAGACCGTGTTCACCCGCAGCCTGGAGGCCGAGCAGTTGCGCCTGCAGGGCACATGGCTGTTGCAGGGCAGCCTGGAGCGCAGCCGGCAGATGCTCTGGGAGGCGCGGCAAAAGGATGTGCTGACCCGTCTCGACCAGCCGTGGGCACGGGTGCAGGGCGGCGTGTTCGAAGGGCGCATCGACGACGAGCAGGGCAAGTTCAACCTGCGCAACCTGGTCAATCGCCAGCAGGTGGATACCGAGCAGTTGCAGGGCTTTGAACGCCTGTGCCGCACGCTGGGCGTCGACCCTGCCGTGAGCCGGCGCATCAGCCAGCGGGTGATCGGCTCGTATGAAGTACCGGCCAAATACCCGATGCTGCGCAGCCTGGACGAGTTGAGCGCAATCGAAGGGCTCGATCCACAACTGTTGCGCCGCTTGCAGGCGTATATCAGCGTGCTGCCCGGCCAGACCTGGGTCAACGGCAATACCGCCAGCGCCGAAGTGCTCAGTGCAGTGGTGCCGCAACTGAGCCTGGCCCAGGCCCAGGGGCTGGTGGCCGAGCGCGACAGCGGGCGCTGGTTTATCAACCGTGGGGATTTCGTCAACCGCCTGCACTTGCCGCAGGTCGCTGTGGAATCGGTGCTGGTGGGGATTACCAGTGAGTGGTTTCGCGTGCAGGGCCAGGCGCGGCGTGAGCAACGCCGGGTCACGATCGATGCGTTGCTGCACCGCCCCGAAGACCGCCAACCGCAAGTGATCTGGTCGCGGGTGGGCGTATGAAGCGCCTGCGCATTGGCTTGCCGCCACTGGAGCAATTGAGCGCCGACAGCCAGGTCAAATTCGCCTCGCTTGAGCGTGGCGTGGTGATTGATGAGGGCTACGCCAGCCTGGCCGAATTGCGCAATCGTCGACAGGCGCTGGAGTGCTTTCTGCATCCTCGTGACAGCCTGCTCACCCGCCTGGAATTGCCACCACTGCCCGCGGCGAAAACCGCCGCCGCCGTGGCCTGCGCCGCACAGGCGTTGATCCTCGGTGCGGTGGAACAGATGCACGTGGCCCACGGCCCGCGTGACAGCGACGGCGGTGTGCAGGTGGCGTGGCTGCCCAAGGCCGGGCTGGAGCGCCTGGCCCAATTGCAACTGAAACTGCGCGGCCTGTACCCGGCGCCCTATGCCTTGCCGGTCGGCACGGCGGCGCTGGACGAAGGCTACCTGCTGACACGTGACAGCCTGCAACAAGGCGCGGTGCATCCGTTGGGCCAGCCACCGTTGGATAGGCCGCTGGTGGACGCCGCGCAACGCTGGAGCGGCGCCGTGCCCGGCTGGGGCTTGCACGCAGGCCTCAGTCATACGCCGAGCGGCGGCTGGGGCAGGGCGCTGGCGTGTGTTGCGCTGGCTGTCGCGATCTGGACCTTGGGCCTCAACCTTTACGCGGCGCGCCAGGCCGACGCAGGCCAGCGGCTCAAGGGGTTGATGAGCCAGCAGGTGCGCCAGGCGTTTCCCGAATTGCCGGTGGTGCTCAACCCGTTGCAGCAGGCGCGCCAGCAATTGGCGGCGCGCCAGAGCGGCGCGGGTGCCGATGCTGGCCAGCGCTTTTCCAGCCTGCTGCAACTGGCGGGCAGCAACCTGCCATTTATGGTCGCCAGCGTCGAGCGCCTGACCTTTGAACAGGGCCGCCTGCACCTGCAATTGCTCGCCGACATCCGCAACCCGGTAGCCCAGGCCGAGTGGCAGGCCGCCCTGGCCCAGGCCGGGTTTGCCGCGACTCGCGAAGAACACGGCTGGAGCATCGGCCCGGCCGTAGCGGGAGCCAGCGATGAATAAGTGGAAGGCTCGATGGCGTGTGTTCTGGAGCGGCCTGGCCCTGCGCGAAAAACGCTTGCTGAGTGGCGCCGGGCTGGTGCTGGCGAGCCTGTTGACCTGGCTGGTGCTGGTCCAGCCAGCGTTGAAAAAGATCGCTTACTGGCAGGTCGAAACCCCCAAGCTGCGCGCCCAGGCCGAAGCCTTGCAAGTGTTGTTGCAAGGGGTCGCCGCGCCACGCCAGGCCGATGAAGCGACGCTGCGCCAGGCCCTCGACAGCGCGGGTCTGCAAGGTCATTACCACTTGCAGGCGCAGGCCCCCGGCGGCTGGCAACTGACCTTCGACAACGCCCCGGCCGACGCCGTGGTGGACTGGCTGTTGGGCAGCCCCCGTTCGTTTTCCCTGGAGGTGTCCGCGGCGCGCTTACAGCGTGCCCCGGACGCCCTCGACAACTCGGCCGGCACTGTGTCCGGGACCGTTCGCATGGATCAGGCGCTTGGCGCTAAGGAAGCTTCATGAAGTGGTCAGTCCCCCCTTTCCGTTTGGCCGCGCCGTTGCTGTTGCTGGCCCTGAGTGCATGCAACAGCCCATCGACCAAGCCGTTGCTGGTGGACAGCGAACTCGGCCAGCCCCTGGCCGACACCCGGCGCAGCGGCGGCGACAGCGCGTTGGAGCGCCAGCGCGAACTGGCGCCCAAGCCCGCCGTGCAACATCCGATCACCAGCAGCGCCCGTGGTCATGCCCCGGCGGTGCTCAAGGCACGCAACCCACTGGGTGACCAGCCGGTGCAGCTCAATTTTGTCGACGCCGACATCCAGGCAGTGGTGCGCGCCTTGTCCCGTGCCACCGGCCAGCAGTTCCTGGTGGACCCCCGGGTAAAGGGCAACCTGACCCTGGTCAGCGAAGGCCAGGTGCCGGCGCACCAGGCCTACGACATGCTGCTGGCGGCGCTGCGCATGCAGGGCATCAGCGTGGTGGACGTGGGCGGCGTCGCCCAGGTGGTGCCCGAAGCCGATGCCAAATTACTCGGCGGGCCGATCTACAGCGCCGGCAGCAGTGGCATGCAGACCCGCACCTTCCGCTTGCAGTACGAAAACGCGGTGAACCTGATCCCGGTGCTGCGCCCCATCGTGTCGCCGAACAACCCGATCAACGCCTACCCCGGCAACAACAGCATTGTCATTACCGACTACGCGGAAAACCTCGCGCGCGTGGCGCAGATCATCAACGGCATCGACACCCCCAGCGCCATCGATACCGACGTGGTGAAAGTGCAGAACGGCATCGCCGTGGACATCGCCGCGATGGTCGCCGAACTGCTCGACACCCAAGGCGCCGACCAGACCCAGAAGATCAACGTGGTCGGCGACCCGCGCTCCAACTCGATCATCATCCGTTCCGGTAGCCCCGAGCGCACCGAGCTGGCGCGCAACCTGATCTATAAGCTCGACAATGCCCAGAGCAACCCGAGCAATATGCACGTGGTGTACCTGCGCAATGCCCAGGCGGGCAAGCTGGCCCAGTCGCTGCGTGGGTTGTTGACCGGCGAGAGCGAGTCCGGCGTCAGCGACGAAGCGCGGGGCAAGCTCAGTGCAATGGGTGGCAATGGCCAGAACACCCAGGGCGGCGCCGCGCAAAACGGCAGCGGCACGCCCACTGGCAGTGGCGTGCAGTCCAGCTATGCCCAGGACAAACAAACCAGCGGCACCGGCACTACGAAGGATCAAGACACCGCCTTCAGTGCCGGCGGTGTGACCATCCAGGCCGACGCCACCACCAACACCTTGCTGATTTCCGCCCCGGACCCGCTGTACCGCAACCTGCGCGAAGTCATCGACATGCTCGACCAGCGTCGCGCCCAGGTGGTGATCGAAAGCCTGATCGTTGAGGTCGGCGAAGACGATGCCAGCGAGTTCGGGGTGCAGTGGCAGGCCGGCAACCTGGGGGGCAAGGGCGGTTTTGGCGGGGTCAACCTGGGCGGCAGCGGTGTGAACGCCACGCCCACCAGCAAGACCAGCATCGACGTGTTGCCCAAGGGCCTGAACATCGGCCTGGTCAACGGCAGCGTGGACATCCCCGGCATCGGCAAGGTTCTCGACCTCAAGGTCCTGGCCCGCGCCTTGAAGAGCAAGGGCGGCACCAACGTGCTGTCGACGCCGAACCTGCTGACCCTGGACAACGAAGCGGCAAGCATCTTTGTCGGCCAGACCATCCCGTTTGTCACCGGCAGCTATGTGACCGGCGGTGGCGGCACCAGCAACAACCCGTTCCAGACCGTGCAGCGTGAAGAAGTCGGGCTCAAGCTGAATGTGCGGCCGCAGATTTCCGAAGGCGGCACGGTCAAGCTGGACATCTACCAGGAAGTCAGCAGCGTCGACTCGCGGGCCTCAGTGGAGGCGGGCACCGTGACCAACAAGCGGGCGATCGATACCAGTATCCTGTTGGATGACGGGCAGATCATGGTGCTTGGCGGGTTGCTGCAGGATGGCTACAGCCAGAGCAATGATGCGGTGCCGTGGTTGTCGGATATTCCCGGGTTGGGTGCGCTGTTTCGCAATGAAAAGCGCAGTGTGAACAAGACCAACCTGATGGTGTTTTTGCGGCCTTACATCATTCGTGACAGTGGCGCGGGGCGCAGTATCACGCTGAACCGCTATGAATTCATGCGTCGGGCACAGGGTGGGTTGCAGCCGGAGCATAGTTGGGCGATGCCGGATGTGCAGGCGCCGCAGTTACCGTCGGTGGAGAAGGCGATCCCGGGCGGGCAGCAGGGGCCGCGGGCGGTGATTCGGGCGGTGCCGCAGTGATCTTCGGCCAGCGTGGTTTTACGGGGCGATCCCAGATCAAAAGCCAGAGCGCGGCGGCCTTAGAGCCGACCGAAATGGGCGGGATGAACTGGGTCAAAACTGTGGGAGCGGGCTTGCTCGCGAATGCGGTGGATCAGCCAATGAATCAGTTGACTGACACACCGCATTCGCGAGCAAGCCCTCTCCCACATTTGGATCTCCATGTATTCAGATGGAACTGTGCTCTGGCTCTTGATTTTGATCTTAGGCGCCCCGTTAAACACGCTGGCCGGAATTCGACATGGATTACGGGCACACCGAGCCTAGGCGAGGTGTCGAGTGTTGGGGCAAGAGCGTTTTGCTTACTTTTGCGCTTTTCAAAAGTGAGCCGCTGTAAGAGCGGAACCATAAGCCGCCGTTGCCCAAAAAACGGATATGTACACCGACAAACAGGGCCAACAACATGAGCCTACTCCCCTACGCCTGGGCCAAATCCCAACGCATCCTCCTGCGCACTAACGCCGAAGGCCTGCTCCTGACGGTATGCCCCTCAACCCCCGGCTGGTCCATCAGCGAAGTCCACCGCCAATTCGGCCAATCCCCCATCGAACAAGTGCGCGACGACGAACTCGACGGCCTGCTCACCAGCGCCTATGCCGACACCGGCAGCGCCGCCGCCGTGGTCGGCGCGGCAGAAAACGAGGTGGATCTGGACCGCCTGATGCAAGACATGCCCGAAGTCACCGACCTGCTCGACACCCAGGACGGCGCGCCGGTGATCCGCATGATCAACGCCTTGCTGACCCAGGCCGCCCGCGACGAGGCCAGCGATATTCATATCGAGCCCTATGAAACCCACTCGGTGGTGCGCTACCGCGTCGATGGCACCCTGCGTGATGTGGTGTCACCGCGCAAGGCGTTGCACGGCGCGCTGGTGTCGCGGATCAAGATCATGGCCCAGCTCGACATTGCCGAAAAACGCCTGCCCCAGGACGGCCGCATCGCACTGCGGGTGGCCGGGCGGCCGATTGATATTCGCGTGTCGACGGTGCCCACCGGGCATGGCGAGCGGGTGGTGATGCGGCTCCTGGACAAGCAGGCCGGGCGCCTGCAATTGGAGACCCTGGGCATGGAACCGCAGCTGTTGGCGCGCCTCGACACGCTGATCCGCCAGCCCCACGGCATCGTGCTGGTCACCGGGCCGACCGGCAGCGGCAAGACCACCAGCCTGTATGCGGCGCTGGCGCGACTGGATGCGAGTACCAGCAATATCCTCACCGTGGAAGACCCGGTGGAATACGACCTGCCGGGTATCAGCCAGATTCAGGTCAACGCCAAGATCGACATGACCTTCGGCCTCGCCCTGCGCGCAATCCTGCGCCAGGACCCGGACATCATCATGATTGGCGAGATCCGCGACCTGGAGACCGCGCAAATTGCCGTGCAGGCCTCGCTGACCGGTCACCTGGTGCTGGCGACCCTGCACACCAACGATGCGGTGTCGGCGGTCAACCGGCTGATCGACATGGGCGTCGAGCCGTTTCTGTTGGCTTCGTCGTTGTTGGGCGTGTTGGCCCAGCGCCTGGTGCGTCGCCTGTGCCCGCACTGCAAGCAGGAAGATCCGGCCGCGCCCGGTACCTGGCGCCCGGTGGGCTGTGCGCAGTGCAATCAGGTCGGCTACAGCGGCCGCACCGGTATCCACGAGTTGTTCTGCGTCGATGACGCCGTGCGCAGCCTGATCCATCAGGGCGCCGGCGAGCAGGACCTGCGCCTGGCCGCCCGCCGCGCCGGCATGTTCAGCATGCGTGAAGACGGCGAGCGCTGGGTGCGCAGCGGCGCCACCGCGCCTGAAGAAATCCTGCGTGTGACACGGGACGCCTGATGAATCGCTATCGCTTCGAGGCCGCCGATGCCAGCGGCAACGTCGAGACCGGGCATGTGGAGGCCGACAGCCAGAGCGCCGCATTTGCCAACTTGCGCGGGCGCGGTTTGACCGCGTTGCTGGTGCAGTTGGAGAGCAACCAGCAGGTCGCCGGCAGCAGCCTGTTCACCCCCAAGCTCTCGGACAACGACCTGGCCTGGGCCACGCGCCAACTGGCAAGCCTGCTGGGTGCCAGCCTGCCGTTGGAAGCGGCGTTGAGCGCAACGGTGGAGCAGGCCGAGAAAAAACACATCGCCCAGACCCTCAGCGCAGTGCGTGCCGATGTGCGTGGCGGCATGCGCCTGGCGGATGCCTTGGCTGCGCGGCCACGGGACTTCCCCTCGATCTACCGCGCATTGATCGCGGCGGGGGAGGAGTCCGGCGACCTGGCCCAGGTGATGGAGCGCCTCGCCGACTACATCGAGGAGCGCAACAACCTGCGCGGCAAGATCCTTACGGCGTTTATCTACCCTGGCGTGGTGGGGCTGGTGTCCATCGGTATCGTGATTTTTTTGCTCAGCTACGTGGTGCCCCAGGTGGTCAGCGCATTTTCCCAGGCGCGCCAGGATTTGCCGGGGCTGACCTTGGCGATGCTCAACGCCAGCGATTTTATCCGCGCCTGGGGCTGGCTGTGTTTTGCCGGGATCGTCGCTGGTTTCTGGAGCTGGCGCCTGTATTTGCGCAATCCCGTGGCACGCCTGAATTGGCACAGCCGGGTGCTGCGCTTGCCGTTGATCGGGCGGTTTGTGCTGGGCCTCAACACCGCGCGCTTCGCTTCGACCCTGGCGATCCTCGGCGGTGCCGGCGTGCCACTGTTGCGCGCCCTGGAGGCGGCGCGCCAGACCCTGTCCAACGACCGCCTCGACCGGTGCGTCTGCGAGGCCACCGCCAAAGTGCGCGAAGGCGTCAACCTGGCCCCGGCGCTGGCGGTGGAGAAGGTGTTTCCGCCGGTGCTGATCCACCTGATCGCCAGCGGCGAAAAGACCGGCTCGCTGCCGCCGATGCTGGAGCGTGCGGCGCAGACGCTGTCGCGGGATATTGAACGGCGGGCGATGGGCATGACCGCGTTGCTGGAGCCGCTGATGATTGTGGTGATGGGCGCCGTCGTACTCGTCATTGTCATGGCGGTGTTGCTGCCAATTATCGAGATCAACCAACTCGTCACCTGACCTACTGGCGAAACCCAATCCACATGCGGGTGCGGGCTTGTGTGGGAGCGGGCTTGCTCGCGAATGCGGTGGGTCAGATATGAATTCATTGACTGATCCACCGGATTCGCGAGCAAGCCCGCTCCCACATGGGTTATGTGTGTTCAGCACATTTATCGTGCTCCCGTTCTACCTCGGGTTCCTCATTCCGTCACATCCCAAGGTCTATACGGCCTCCAGCCCCACCCGCTGAAACCTCGCTGTCACCTGCGCCCAAACCGCTCAAAATCATGACCAAAACACCCGAGAATCTTTTTAAAAATCAAGGCGTTCCTCCCGAGTTTTTTTCCTACAACCGTCATCGGAAACTGCGAATTTCTCTCCCATGGTTTTCACCCCTGGCCACCCCCGCACGACGGCTTGGGACCGAAGCCATGGCGTCATGCAAGAGCCATCTACCCCAAACGTACAAACACGACGAAAGGAGCTTCTTCATGTTTAAGCGCAACGTTCTCGCGGTATCCATGACCCTCGCTGCACTGTGCTCGGCACAAGCTGCATTCGCAGACGTAAACGGCGGCGGCGCCACTCTGCCTCAGCCGCTGTACCAGACTGCTGGCGTACTCACCACCGGCTTTGCCCCTTACATCGGCGTTGGCAGCGGCAAAGGCAAAGCGGCGTTCCTCAACAACGACTACAGCCAATTCGGCACCGGCACCAAGAACGTGCACTGGGCTGGCAGCGACTCCAAGCTGACGGTCGATGAACTGCTCAATTACAAGAACGGTCATGAAGCCGCGTGGGGCAAGCTGATCCAGGTACCTTCGGTGGCGACTTCGGTGGCCATTCCGTTCAACAAGGCAGGGACTGCTGCCGTTGACCTGAGTGTCAACCAACTGTGCGGCGTGTTCTCCGGCCGTCTGACCGACTGGAGCCAGATCGCGGGTTCGGGCCGTACCGGCACGATCAAGGTTGTTTACCGCAGCGAAGCGAGCGGCACCACCGAACTGTTCACGCGCTTCCTCAACGCCAAGTGCGCCGAGACCGAGGCATTCGCTGTGACCACTAACTTTGCCCAGAGCTACGGCAACGTGACCAAGAAGGTTCCAGCCGGTTCCGTTTCTGCCTCGGGCAGCCAAGCGGTAATGACTCTGTTGAACTCCACCGACGGTGCCATCACCTACATGAGCCCGGACTACGCGGCCACCACTCTGGCCGGTCTGGATGACGCGACCAAGGTTGCCAAGGTCAACGGCGTTTCCCCAGCACCTGCCAACGTATCTGCCGCCATCGCCCTTGTACCGGTTCCGACTGGCACCAACGTCGCCAACCAGAACGCCTGGGTTCCAACCTTCGCCGCCGCTGCCAGCACTACCGACCCAAGCGTCGTCGCCTACCCGACTTCGGGCTACCCAATCCTGGGCTTCACCAACGTGATCTTCAGCCAGTGCTACGCCAACGCTGACCAGACCACCCAGGTCCGCAACTTCTTCACCCGTCACTACAACCTCAGCGCGTTCGGCAGCAACGATACCGCGATCCGCAACAACCGCTTCGTGCCTCTGCCAGACTCCTGGAAAACCGCGATCAACGATAACTTCCTGACCGCCACCAGCGCCCTGAGCATCGGCAAGTCCAACGTGTGCAACGGCATCGGTCGTCCGCTGTAACCCCGCTTCAACGACCCGCAACACCGATCAGCAACGGCCTGTGCCGTTGCTGATTTTTTTTGCGTTAGCAGCCCTTTATGAACTTTGCATGACAGAAGTTCAGTCGCGCCCCTCGCCAACCGCCTAACCCTCATACGTGAGCGTGTCTTGCCCCTGGGCAACTACAAAGAAGGAAGATCCAGATGGTCCGCTGCAAACCAACGGTTCACCGCAAAGCCCAGCCCGTGTTGTTGCTCAAGCCCCTGGCGCAGGCCATTGCCTTGTTGATGGTGGCGGGCAACGCCCAGGCGGCGTCGGCGTTCAGTTCCGGCTGGTTTGCCGATAAGGGCGCGTCCCAGGCGGCCACGGCGGCGCGTACCAGTGGGCAGGTGTCGGGCATTCCGACCTTGAACCAGCAGGCGCGGGCCAATCAGCAGTTGGCGCGTTCGATCAGCACGCTGAATACCAGCGTCGCGGCGATTGCCGCGCAGCAGGCGGCGCAAGCGGCCGGGCGGCAGGCGGCATTGGGGCAGGTGTCGACGATTCCCGATGGCTTGGGCAAGGGCGGCTTGCAGGTCGACAACAGCCTGACCCAGGGCTGGACCAACGCCAAGGGCCCGACCCAGACCCAGGCCGGCGGCAAGACCACGGTGAACATCGAGCAGACCGCCGACAAGGCGATCCTCAACTGGGAGACGTTCAACGTCGGGCGCAACACCACGGTGGACTTCCAGCAGCAGTCCAACTGGGCGCTGCTCAACCGCGTCAACGATCCGAATGCGCGCCCGAGTGAAATCCAGGGCCAGATCAACGGCGCCGGCACGGTCATGATCATGAACCGCAACGGCGTGGTGTTCAGCGGCACCAGCCAGGTCAATGTGCGCAACCTGGTGGCGGCGGCGGCGAACATCACCGATGAACAGTTCACCCAGCGCGGCATTTACGTCGATGCCAACGGCACCCAGCCGACGTTTACCGATGCGGCCGGCAAGGTTGAAGTCCAGCGCGGCGCAGTGATCCAGACCCACAACGCCGCCACGTCCACCGATGCCGGCGGCTATGCCTTGCTGCTTGGTTCCGAGGTGGACAACGCCGGTACGATCATCACCGCCAAGGGCCAGACCACCCTGGCGGCGGGTGACAGCTTTTACATCCGCAAAGGTGTCGGCACCGCCGGCAACGAGCGTTCCACCACCCGTGGCAACGAAGTGGTGGCTGGCCTCAACGCTGGCAGCACGGCGGGCAAGGTCAGCAACAGCGGCCTGATCATGGCCTCCACCGGCGACATCACCCTGACCGGCCACCAGGTCGCGCAGAACGGCGTGGCCCTGGCCAGTACCTCGGTGGATACGCGCGGGACCATCCACTTGCTCAACGCGGCCACTGACACCACTGGCAGTGTCACCCTGGGCGAAGGCAGCACTACCGCGATCCTGCTGGATGCCAGCGCCAGCACCGCGCTCAACAGCCAGCAGGCCAACGGCCTGAGCAAGTTCGATGGCCTGGCCGCCAACCTGATCAACGGGCAGTTCAATCACCTCAGCGCCGTGGCCGACCGCAGCGACCAATCACGGGTCGAGATCGTCAGCGGCGGCACGGTGGACTTCCAGAACGGCTCGATCACCCTCGCCACCGGCGGGCAGGTCGCCGTCAGCGCCGGGCAACGCAGCCTGGTGCGCGACGGCGCGAAGATCGATGTGTCGGGCGCGGTCGGCGTCAAGGTGGCGATGGAAGCCAACAACATCAAGATCAACGTGCAGGGCAACGAGCAGCGCGATGCGGTGGTCAACCGCGATGGCGGGCAACTGATCAACAACGACGTGTGGGTCGACCTGCGTGAGCTGGTGTTTGTCCCGGCCGGCACCAACGGCTATACGACGGATCGCTGGTACACCGCGGGCGGCTTGCTCGAAGTCGGTGGCTACCTCGGCACCCAGGGCCACTCGGTGGGCGAGTGGATGGCCCAGGGCGGCACCGTGACGTTTACCGGCAAGGACGTGGTGACCCAGCAGGGCGCGCAGATCAACCTGTCGGGCGGCACCGTGGATGTGCAGGCCGGCAAGATCCGCCTGACCTGGCTCAAGGGGCCGGACGGGCGTTTGTACGAACTGTCGAAGGCACCGGGCGACATTCTCTACTCCGGCGTCTACAAGGGGTTTGAAGACACCAGTGCGCGCTGGGGCCAGACCGATTACTACTACAACCCCCTGATCGCCCAGCAAAGCCGCCAGGAGTCCGGTTACACCGTGGGCCGCGATGCCGGCAAGCTGGTGGTCGGCACGTCAGGCGCGGTGTTGGAAGGCCAGATTCTCAGCGACGTGTTCCAGGGTGATCGCCAGACCCGGGCACCGGCGCTCAACCTCGACGGTTACCAGCAGTCGCAGAAAGCGCTGGCCCAGCGGGCGCAGTTGATCATCGGGCAATACACGCCGATCTATGACAAGACCACCGGCACCCTGCGTTATGGTCTGACGCCGATGGCGGAGCAGGTGCTGATCGAGCAGTCCGCGCAAAAGATCGCCGCCGGTATGGACTTGAGCACGGCATTGCCCGCCGAGCGTCAAGGCGCGGTGGTGCTGGACGCCGATCAACTCAATGGCTTCCAGCTGGGCGCGATCAAGCTCGGCGCCAAGCAGGGCATCGCCGTCAATGGCGCACTCAACGTCGCCGATGGCGGCGACATCACCCTCTACGCACCGCGTGTCGAGGTGAACGCAAACCTGACTGCCCACGGCGGCAGCCTGAATCTGGGCAACGTGCTCAACCAGGTCAATCTCAACGGCAACAACGCCGTGGCCGACGTGATCCTGGCGGGCAGCGGGCAGATCGACGTGGCCGAGGGCGTCAAGCTGGACGCCTCGGGGCGCTGGAACAATCTGCTGCTGGACCCTGCCGGTGGCGGCAACGGTGTGGCGTACGTGAACGGCGGCAAGGTCTCGCTGCGCAGCAGCGGCGATGTGAGCCTTGGTGCGGGCAGCCTGGTGGAGGTGTCCTCCGGGGCCACACTTGGCGTCGATCGCAGTGTCAACGGTGGCAAAGGCGGCAGCGCCACCCTGAGCGCCCTGGGCGCGTTGAGCCTCAAGGGCGAGGTGCGCGGTTACGGTGTGAGTGGCGGCGGCACCCTGGCCTTGCAGAGCCAGAAGGTGTTGATTGGCGAAAGTGCCGATCCCCTCGCCACCGGCACGTTGCAATTGGCCGGGGACTTTTTCAACAAGGGCTTTTCGGCCTACGACATCACTGGCAATGAAGGGCTGCTCGTCGCCGACGGCACCCAGGTTGACGTGACGGTGCCGGTCTTGCACCTGGGTGACCAGGCGAGTACCGCGCCCAGTGGCAGTGACCCCGCCAGCGCCATGGCGCGCTGGCTGCCCGAGTTGTATCAGCCGGACGCCGTCAAAGGCGTGCTGACCCCACGGCGCGGCGCCAGCTTGAACCTGACCGCCGGCAACCCGTACATCACGGCTGACAAACTGGCGACCACGGCCCTGACCGTCGGCCAGGGTGCGGTGATCAACGTCGACCCGCGCCAGGCCATCAACCTGCGCAGCGTTGGCCAGTTGACCCTCAACGGCACACTCAACGCCTGGGGCGGCAACGTCAGCCTGGGCGGCCTGGCGGTGACCCCGCAGGTGCTGTTGCAGGCGAATGCCGAAGGGCATGGCCGCTCGATCTGGCTGGGTGAACAGGCCGTGGTCGATGTGTCGGCCCGCGCCGTCAGCGCCGTGGACAACCAAGGGCGCCGCTACGGCGTGGTGGACGCCGGTGGCAAGATCCGCATCGGTGGCGATCTTGACCTGACCACCGGCGTCGCCAGCGCCAGCGACCTGTTTGTGGTGGTGCGTGACGGGGCGCGCCTGGAAGCGTCCGGCACCCAGGCCACACTGAATGTTGCGGGGCAGGGCACGGTGCAGGTCGCCAGCAACGGCGGCACCATCAGCCTGGCCTCCAACAACGGCCTGTACCTGGATGGCAGTTTTGTCGCCCGCGCCGGTGGCGTGGGGGCGGCGGGTGGTAGCCTGGTCGTCGCGTTGCAGAGCCCGAACTACCTCAAGCAGTACGCCAGTAACCGGGTACTCAACGGCCGCGAGTTGAGCATCAGCCAGACCCACCAGCCCCTGAATCTGGCGGACACCGCCGAGGCCGCCGCCGACAGCCTGGTCTATGGGCATGCGCGTGTCGGAGCGGACCAAATCAGCGCGGGTGGTTTTGACAACCTGGCGCTGATGAGCAATGGCCTGATGAGCTTCGATGGCGACGTGAACATCGCCATGGGGCAGAGCCTGCGCCTGTTCAGCGCCGCGTATAACCTCAGTGAAGGTGCCGCCGCTGGTTCACGGATCAACCTGTCGGCGCCGTATCTGTTGCTGGCCGGTCTGACGACGCAGACCCTGGACCCGAACGTGCGCCCGACCATCAACCTGGGCAAGCCGTCCCAGCTCGCCACGGCGGCGCAGTTCAATGCTGGCGGTGCTCTGATTGATGTGCGCGACAACGTGATATTTGGCATGAAGGGTAGCCTGCTCCAGGCCGACGCCAGCTTGCTCACCGTCGAGCGGCGTGGTTTTGATCAGGTGAACCTCACCAGTCAGGGCGACTTGCGCTTCCTGGCGGGTAGCGTTGAAAACGCTATCGTCGCCGGTATCAACACGCAGTTGCTGACCCAAGGCGACATGACTCTGCGCGCTGCGCAACTCTACCCGGCCACCGAAGTCGGTGCGCGTATCGTCGCCGGCTATTTGGGCGATTCATCCACCGTTGCCCTTGGCCTGGATTTTGACCCCTTGCGCACGTTGACCATCGGCCGTGTCGGCAGCACCGATGCACCGCTGCCTTATTCGGTGTTCGGCCACCTGCAACTGGGTGCCGCAAACATTATCCAGGGGGGCGTGGTACGCGCTCCGCTGGGGCTGATCGATATTGGCAGCACGGGCAGCGAGCGCGTGCAGTTGCTGCCGGGCAGCCTCACGTCGGCGAGTGGCAAGGGCCTGGTGATGCCGTTTGGCGGCACGGTGGACGGCCAGGTCTACCGCTATAACGGCAAGCAAGTGGTGTTTGTCGGGCAAGGCGGGCTCAGTGCCAGCGGTCAGGATCTGGGGATTGGCGTGATCCTGGGCGGCAAGACCGTCGCCGTGCTGCCCGATGCCACCGTGGACCTGTCCGGCGGCGGCGAATTGCTGGGTGCCGGGTTTGTGTCCGGGCGCGGCGGCTCCACCGATGCGCGCTACAACCCGCTGGTGCAAGTGGGTGCCAACGGTGGGTTCAGCCTGCCGGGCCTGTCCACCAACCCGATCTACGCGATTGTGCCGGGGGTGCAGCCCGTTGCCGCGCCTGTGGCGGGGGAGGCCGGGGCGGTCACGCCGTTGGTTGGCCAGCAAGTCACGATCGGCGCCGGTATACCGGGGCTGCCCGCCGGAACTTACACGCTGATGCCATCGACCTACGCGTTACTGCCCGGGGCCTATCGCGTTGAAATCAACGGTTTGGCTGGCTTGGGCGGCGATGGCGCGGCCCAATTGATGCGCAACGGTTCGTGGAGCACGGCCGGGCGCTTGTCGATTGCCAATACCGGAATCAGCGACAACGTTGCCAGTCAATTGATCCTGACGTCGGCCGATACACTGCGCCGCTATTCCCAGTACAACGAAACCAGCTATGCGCAGTTCGCCAGGGCGGACGCGGCAAAAAACGGCGTGCCACGCCCCATGCTTGAGGTGGATGCCAAGACCTTGAAACTGGCCTTGCGCACCGGTGGTGGTGCGGATGCATTTTCATTCCAGGGTATTGGCCGCTTCGGTGCAGCGCAGGGGGGTTATGGCGGTACGGTAACGGTAGTCGATACGACCCGTGGTGGCATTGAAGTAGTGGGCGCAGATCGGGCGGCGACCCAGGGTTTTGCAGGGATCACCTTGCGGGCTGACAGCCTCAATGCACTGGGGGCATCGCGCCTGGTCGTCGGGGGCATGACCAGCGTCACGTATGGCCAGTCTGGCAACTTCATCACGTTGGTGGATGGGGTGAACGGCGCCGGCAGCAACATTGTGCTGCGTGAAGGCGCGACGTTGGCTGCGCCTGAAGTGTTCCTGGTCAGTCAAACCGGCTCGATCGTCGTTGAGCAGGGCGCTTCGATCAACACTATCGGCCGAGGCAACGCGGGCTACGACGCCCGTGACGGTTTTATCTACAAGGTCACCAACATGCTGGCGGTGTCCAACGGCCTGCTCAATGTGATCGCGGCGCCGGGCGTTGGTGGCGAGGTCAGTGGGGGCATCAGCATCGGCACCTGTAGCACCAGCCCTTGCAGTGGGCAGACCGGGCTGTATTCCGAAGGCAGTATCGTCGCTTTGACCGACGCCTCGTTTGCACTGGGCGATCAAGTGCGCTACGGCACGCGTTACCTCAACCTGGGGGTCAGTGCGATCAACCTTGGCAGCGCCGCTGCGCTCGCCGCCGCAGAAGCCGCGAATCAACGGCCGGCAGGCCTCACGTTGTCCCAGGCACTGCTCGACCGTCTGCTGCAGGGCGATACCCAGTTCGGCGCGCCGGCCCTGGAGACCCTGCAACTCTCGGCCCGTGACAGCTTCAATTTCTACGGCAGCACCTCGCTGGATACTTATGACCCCCTGACCGGCAAATCGCGGTTGAGCAACCTGATGATCTCCACGCCGGCGATCTATGGCGCCGGCGGTGCAAACGATGTGGCCAGCATCCACACCGCCAACCTGATCTGGCAAGGCGCGACCAACCCGGCGGGTGCCGTGGTCAGCGGCGGCGCGGGCACCGGCAGCGGGCGCCTGGACATCAACGCCGACCGCATCGAATTCGGTTACGGCAGCTTTGCCCAGCCGAGCACGACCCTGAACTTCGACCGCCTGGCGCTGGGCTTTGCCAACGTCAATCTGAACGCCAGCGAACGCATCACCGCCAACCACAAGGGCAGCCTGTCGGTCTATCAACAGCAGGGTGCCTATGACGCGGTGAAGGGTTTCACCTACACAGGCGGTAACCTGAATATCCTCACGCCGCTGATGACCGGTGCCGCTGGCTCAGTCAACCGCATCACTGCCGGTGGCGCGATTGATGTGGCGGCGTCTGCCGGGGCACGCGGCAAGGCCGAGGGGCAGGGTGCCCAATTGTCCTTGAACGGCGACAGCATTCGTCTGGCGGGCGCCGTGGTGCTGCCGAGCGGTAAGGTCAGCCTTGCAGCGCGGGGTGATGTGCAGTTGACGGACGCGGCGTTGATTGATGTCGCCGGGCGTGCGATCACCTTCAACGACGTGACCAAGTACGGCTGGGGCGGCGACATTACCCTCGACAGCCGCACCGGCAATATCCATCAAGCGGCAGGCTCGACCATCGACCTGTCGGCCCAGTACAACCAGGCGGGCACGCTGCGGGCCGTGGCGCTGGATGCGGCGGGCGGGATCGTCGACCTGCAAGGCACACTCCTGGGCAGCAGCAGCGGCTACTACGACGCGGGCGGCACCTTGATGCCGTATCTGGCGGGCGGCGTGCAGATCCAGGCCCAGCGCCTGGGCAGCAGCGGTGCGCTGGACCAGCAGTTTGCCGACCTCAACAGCCGCCTCAACGTTGGGCAGGTGTTCGGCGCGCGCAGCTTCCAACTCAAGCAAGGCAACTTGACCATCGGCAACGGCCTCAAGGCCGGCAACATCAGCGTCTCGGTAGACAACGGCAGCCTGCGTGTCACTGGCCTGGTGGATGCCAGCGGTGAACGCGTGGGCAGCATCAACCTGGCCGGCAAGCACGGCTTGAGCCTGGACGGCAGTGCCGTGCTGGATGCCCACGGCAGCAAACTGCGGGTGGACAGCTACGGCAAGATCATCGACTCGCCGAACCGTGCCATGGTGGTGCTCGGCTCCGGCGACGGGCGCTTGACCCTCGCCGATGGCGTGCGCATCGACCTGCGTCACGGCACCGCCGGTTCGACCCACAACGACGGGCTCGCGCGTGGCAGCCTTGAATTGAACGCGCCACGGCTGATCAATGCCGATGGCAGCAGCGACGACATCGACATCGACGCCCGTGGCCGCCTGGCAATCCAGGGTGCACGCTCGATCACGCTCAACGGCATGGCCACATACGATGATGCGCCCGTGATCACCGACCCGACGGCCAGCGGGCGACCTTATCAGCAGATCGACCAGGCTTACCTGGATGGCAAGCACGCACTGAGCACGGCGTTTATCAACGCGGCCTTGCTCAACTCGGACTTGCTCAACAACAAGCTCGCCGGGCTCAACAACAGTACGTATGCCGATACGTTCCATCTGCGCCCAGGGGTGCAAATCGTCAGCAGCACCCCGGACGGTGACCTGGTGGTACAGGGCGACCTGGACCTGTCCGGCTATCGCTACGCCAGCCTCAACCCGCACACCCGGCAGACCTCGGTGTACGGTTCCGGTGAATCTGGCAGCCTGACCCTGCGCGCGGGCGGCGACCTGAGCGTTTACGGCAGCATCAACGATGGCTTTGCACCGCCGCCGGAAACCGTGGATGACAAGGGCTGGGTATTGTTGCCCGGCAAAGACTTCAGCGGCGGCGATATCGTCGTGCCGGGCAACGGCGTGACCCTGGCCGATGGCACGGCGTTCCCGGCGGGCAGTACGTTGAACTACGACCTGCCGATCAAGGGCCTGACGGTGGCAGCCGGCACGCGCTTGCCGGTCAGCGCCGTACTCAATCAGGACCTGGTCTTGCCGGCGGGCACGGTGTTGGCGGCCGCTGTACGGGACGCTTCGGGCAATGTGCTGTTTGCCGCTGGCACCCTGCTTGGCGCGACGATCACATTGCAAGCCGGTACTCAACTGGACGCCGGTACGTTGCTCAGCCAGGGCACGCAATTGATGAGCATGGTCTGGCCTAAAGGCGTGCCATTACCCCAGGTTCACCAGGGCTCGCTGACCAGCAGCATCGTGTTGCTGGACGGCGCTCGCGCCTTGCCACGCGGGGCGTTGATTCCCGCTGGCACCAACGTCAAGTTGCCGAGCGGGGTGGACTCGATCCAGTTACGTCCGCAAGTGGCGGGGCGCCAGGGCAAGCTCTGGGCCATCGCACCGATGCTGGCCGAGGGTTCGCAATCCTGGTCACTGCGTCTGGTGGCAGGCGCCGACACCGACGCGGCGGACAGCCGTATCCTGCAAGCCCATCCGCGCAGTGGCGACTTGCGCCTGGCGGACAGTCACTACGGCATGTTCGCCAAGGAACTGCCAGCTACCGGGGTGCAGACCTGGACCGCGTTTGCGGTCCAGGACTTGGCTGCCAACGGCGTGATCGTCAAGGAAGGCGACCCGATCGACCAGAAGATCCTGGATGATTTCCAGTTGGGAGCGATTGCCGATTTCTGCGCGAGCTCCCCGAATTATTGCAAGATCAAGGTCAGCTACGTCTGGACCGAATATGCGGTCCAAGACTTGGCCGCCAACGGCGTGGTCGTGACGGTGGGTACCGTGATCGAGCAAAGCATCCTGGACCTGTTCGGCATACCTTCCGTAGACGAATTCTGCGGGGGCTCGCCCGCCTACTGCCTCGCCCAAGGCGGCAAGCAGTATGCCTCGACACCGTCCAGTACCCGCTTCAGTGTGCTGCGTACCGGCACGGGCGACCTGGAGCTGTTGACTGCTGGCGACCTGAGCATGGACTCACTTTATGGGGTCTATACCGCAGGCACGTCCTCCGTCGCGACCCAGGCGGGCGATCCCTACAATCAAGCGCGGACCCTGGGCCGCACTAACACCGTCCTGGCCGATCCTGCCAGCGCCTACGAAAAGTTTGTCAATGGTTCTGCCGACAGCCTGTACCGCGCCTGGTATCCCGATGCCGGCGGCAACCTCACGCTGAACGTCGGCGGGAACCTGACGGGCAATATCACCGGTATCTCCGAGGGCATCGCCGGGCGGCCTGATCCCAAGGACCGTGGCTACGATTCCGCCAGCGTCGGCAACTGGTTGTGGCGTCAAGGCAGTGCCGATGTGGCCACCGGCGGGCAGGCCCAACCCACGGCCTGGTGGATCAACTTCGGCACCTATGCCAGCACCCCTTCGGTCGATCAGATGCTCGGCTTCACCGGCTTTGGCACCCTTGGCGGCGGTGACCTGGATGTCAACGTGCGCGGTAACGCCGGGTTGCTGGACAGCCGGACCAACAGCGCGCTTGATCCCGGTTTGAACCCGCGTACCCAAGGCCTGGTATTGGCGGTGGGCAGCACCGGCCGGATGGCCAACGACGGCAGCCTGGTGCTGAACGGCGGGGGCGACTTGCGGTTGCGTGTCGGCGGCACGCTCAACCCGGTTGGGGTGCAGACGACGGATTTGCGCAACGGGGTGCTGGTCAACGTGCGTGGCAATGCACAGGTGCAAAGCGGCGCGGTGGGTGGTATCAATCTGACTTACGGCAGCACGACCACACAGCACAGCCCTGGCGAAACGCGCGCATACGATCCGTTAAAGGCCACCCGTGGCTTGCCGTTGGGCGCAATTACCCTGGTGCCGGGTGACGCCACGTTCAACCTGGCGGCGGCCGGCGATCTGGTGGTGCAGAATGTGCTCGACCCGGGCCGGGGCTCGGTGGCGAACAAGTCCGCGTTTACACGGGGAGCCGAGCGGGGTGTAGGGGACAGCTGGTTCACGTTATGGACGGATCACACCGCGATTGATCTTTTTTCGGCTGGCGGCAATGTGACGCCGAATGTCAGCGGCACTCCTTCTGATCTGGCAATCGTGTATCCCTCGATCCTTCGAGCAACCGCCGCCGGTGGCAGTCTCTACTATGGACGAGCGGTGCGAGAATCCTCGATTGATGCTGGCTACCTCTCTAGCCTTCTGCTCGCCCCAGGCGCCAATGGCGAGTTGCAGTTCCTGGCCAGCGATTCGATTTACGCGGGCGGCATGTTCGTCACGCCGTCTGCGGCCAACCCCGGCATCATGGCCACCCCTTGGCGGCCGGCATTCGTCGGCACGATCAACGGCCAGACAGACGCCGATAGCCACAATATCTCCGACAGCAGCGGCCTGGTGTCGGGGGGTAGCGTTATCGGTAGTATTCCGCGTCCCTTGTTCACCTTTGGAGCCCCGACGGCCTCTGCGGCGGGGTATGTGCCGAGTGCCCCGGCGCGCTTCTACGCGTTGAGCGGTGACCTGATTGGCGTCAGCAGCGGCAGGGTGATTACTTTCTCCACGACGGCTGGAACGCGCAATGCGGGGCAGGTCTGGTACGAGGGCAACGGAGCGGTGTGGATGATGGCCGGGCGCGATGTCGTCAGCAGCGGCAGCGCGTTCAACAACACCAGGGGACCGGACTCGGAGCGGCAAACCGGCAACCTGTTCATCCACAACAACCCCAACGATATTTCCATCGTCTCCGCCGGCCGCGACATTCTCTACAGCAACTTCCAGGTCGCCGGTCCTGGTCTGCTGGAGGTGACGGCGGGCGGCAATATCCTGATGTCCGGGCGGGATGCGGCGACAGGTGGCGAGGTCAGTGTCACCAGCCTCGGAGCAGTCGTGGCAGGCGATAACCGTCCAGGCGCAAGCATCGTGATGCAAGCCGGTGTCGGCCCCAATGGCCCGGATTACCTGCGTTTCGTCGAGCCCTACCTGGACCCCGTCAATCTGGCGCAAGCCGGCGAGTCGATCCAGGGCGCCAAGGTGGCCAAGACCTACGAAAACGAGTTGGTCACCTGGCTCGCCGAGCGCTTCGGTTTTGTCGGCGATAGCACGCAGGCGTTGGCCTATTACAAGGCGCTGCCTGCGGAGCAACAACGGGTGTTCGCCCGTGACGTGTACTTCGCCGAACTCAAGGCCGCCGGCCGCGAGTACAACACCGATGGCAGCGTGCGCCAGGGCAGCTACTTGCGTGGGCGTGCCGCCATCGCCGCGCTGTTCCCGGACAAGGACGTGGCCGGCAACCCGATCACCTACAAGGGCGACATCACCCTGTTCGGCAGTTCGGGCGTGCACACCAACTTCGGTGGCGCGATCCAGATGCTCACCCCAGGCGGCAGCCAGACCTTCGGTATCGAAGGCGAGGCGCCACCGTCCACGGCGGGGGTGATCACCCAGGGTGCTGGCGATATCCAGCTGTATTCCATGGGCAGCATCCTGCTCGGCCAGAGCCGCATCATGACCACTTTTGGTGGCTCGATCATGGGCTGGACCGCCGAGGGCGACATCAACGCCGGGCGCGGTTCCAAGACCACCGTGGTGTACACGCCGCCCAAGCGTGTCTATGACAACTGGGGTAACGTCAGCCTGTCGCCGTCCGTGCCGAGTACCGGCGCGGGGATCGCCACGCTCAACCCGATCCCGGAAATACCGGCGGGGGACATCGACCTGATCGCACCGCTGGGCACCATCGATGCGGGCGAGGCGGGCATTCGGGTGTCGGGCAACGTCAACATCGCCGCGTTGCGCGTGGTGAACGCGGCGAACATCCAGACCCAGGGCAAGTCGTCCGGGGTGCCGGTGGCGGCGGCGGTCAACACCGGCGCCATGAGTTCGGCCAGCGCGGCCGGAGCGGCGGCGTCCCAGGCGGCGCAAGAGGCGGCGCGCAGCCAGCAGGCGGCGGCCAAGCAAGGGCGGCCGTCCATCGTCACCGTGGAGGTGCTGAGCTTTGGCACCGAGCCGGTAGAACGCGGCCCCGAAGACGCGCCGAAAACCAGCGGCTACAACCCCAACAGCCCCGTGCAGGTGCTGGGCGCCGGCCCCCTGAGCGACCAGGCGCGGGCGCGCTTGACGGATGAGGAGCGCAAGCAGATCAGTTTGTAGACTTTTTGAAGGACCTCTCGATGTACCTTTGGGGCGATCACTGATCGCCCCGTTTTTTTGTGGGCGATGTGAAGCAAGAGGGTGGGCGCAGATCCAGATGTGGGAGCGGGCTTGTGTGGGAGCGGGCTTGCTCGCGAATGCGGTGGGTCAGTCAGCACATGCATCAACTGATACACCGCATTCGCGAGCAAGCCCGCTCCCACAGAACCCATGCACACATGTCCTGCCGTGCCCGGTCCCGAAAATTGCCTGCGAATCAATCCCAAATGAAGCTTTCATGACAAAAGTTCGGTAGCTCCCACCCGCGCCTGTCTGTCCTATGTAACGCGCTGGATACGATCAAAAGTCGTTGTCGAAGCCGTCAGCAGGACGCCAGGAGTGGGGCAATGGGAACTATGGAACGTTACTCGAAAGTCGGCATGCAGGAGCTCGATCAGCGCCTGTCGAAGATCGTCGAAGCCGCGCGCAAGAAGCCGGTTTCGGTGTACCGCTATGGCGCGCCGTGGGTGTGGATCGTCTCCCAGGACGATTGGCAGGGCGCCTTGAAGGAAGTGTCCAGCTTTATCCCGGCAGGGCATTCGCTGGTGTTGCTGCGCCCGCAGATCGATGAGGTGCTCGACAGCCATCGCGACTGGCTCCAGCCCGAGCCGGGCATGCTGATTGCGCCGCACACCGTGGTGCACATCCTCCTGTTGCAACTGCTGTATTCGGTGCCCAGCGAGCAGCAACTGCACGAGCAGCTCAATTACAACCTGCTGTTCCGTTGGTTCGTCGGCCTCGACCTGAACCAGAAGGTGTGGGGCATTCACGTCCTGCAACGGGACATCGCCAGCGTGCTGGGCAACCCGCGGGCGGTGCAGTTGATCCAGACCATCATCGGTGACGTGTTTTGTGGCGCCTTGCTGCACATGCCGGAGTTCTCGCTGAATTTCGCCTTGCTGCACACCTGGCTGGCCCGGCACAGCCATCTTTCGACAACCAGCAATTGAGCAGGCCAAACGCCGTGCAAACGGCGACGGTGCAAAAACTTGGAAAGTTAGGGGGCGGTGTGGAGCATCTGTTCAAGTCAACGCTGGCGCTGTGCTGCCTGACGCTGTGGGCCCAAGCCCAGCCTGCGCAGGCCGAGGAGGAGGGCGCAGCACGCCGGGTCGACGTCAATGAGTACTTCGTGCGCGGCAACACCGTGCTCGATGCGGCGGCGATTGAAGAGGCGGTGTACCCGTTTCTCGGCCCGCAAAAAACCTTGGGCGACATCGAAGGCGCCCGCGACGCGCTGCAAAAGATCTACCAGGCACGGGGCTACCAGTCGGTGTTTGTCGAGCTGCCGGAGCAGAAGGTCGATGACGGCATCGTCTACCTGCAAGTCAGCGAAACCAAGATCGGCCGCGTACGCGTGGTCGGTGCCAAGCATTACTCGCCAGTGGAAATCCGCGACGAAGTGTCGGCGCTCAAGGAAGGTGCGGTGCCGGACTTCGCCACCGTGCAAACCCAGCTCGCCGGGCTGAACCGTGGCGTCGGACGTCAGGTCACGCCACTGGTACGCGAGGGCCAGCGTCCGGGCACCATGGATGTGGACTTGCAGGTGGAAGACCAGAATCCCTGGCACGCCAGCATCGGCCTGAACAACGACTACAGCGCCGACACTGAAAAGCTGCGCTCGGTCGCCACCCTGAGTTACGACAACCTCTGGCAACTGGGCCACGCGATTTCCCTGACCTACTTCACCGCGCCCCAGGACAGCGCCAACGCCAAGGTCTGGTCGGGCTCCTACACTGCGCCGCTGGATGATCGCTGGGCGTTGCAGTTCTCCGGCTACCAGTCCGATAGCAATATCGCCACCCTCGGCGGCAGCAACGTGCTGGGCAAGGGGCATTCCTATGGCGTGTCGGCGATCTACAGCTTTCCGGGCGCGGGCGTCTGGGCCAATTCGTTGTCGGTGGGTATCGACTTCAAAGACTTCGACGAAGAAATGAAATTCGGCGCCAGCAGCGACCAGGTGCCGCTCAAGTACGCGCCGTTCACCCTCGGCTACAACGGCTATCGCTACACCGAGCAATCCCAGCTCGGCCTGGGTTTGAACCTGGTGGTGGGCACCCGCGCGTTCTTCGGCTATGGCAGCGATGCCGAAGCGTTCGACTACAAGCGCTACAAAGCCAGCCCCAGTTTCGCCGTGCTCAAGGGCGACCTGAATTACACCTACACCTTTACTGGCGATTGGCAGTCGGCGTCCAAGGCCGCGTTCCAGCTGGCCTCGGGGCCGCTGGTGTCGAACGAGCAATATTCGGCCGGCGGCGCCACCTCGGTGCGCGGTTATCTGGCAGCGGAGCGCACTGGGGACGAGGGCTACTTGCTCTCCCAGGAGCTGCGCACGCCGTCCCTGGCCAAGTACGTCGGCAGCTACGTCAAGGACTGGCGCTTCTACGCGTTTGCCGAAGGCGCACGCCTGCGTCTGCACGACCCGATGCCCGAGCAAGAAGACGAATACAGCCTGGCCAGCGTCGGCCTCGGCACCCGCGCCAGTTTGAGCAAATGGTTGTCCGGCAGCCTGGATTGGGGCTACCCGCTGCTCGATGGACCGAACACCCAGAAACAGGACTCGCGACTGCACTTCAGTGTGCAGGCGACTTTCTGACTTTTTCTTCCGGAGACTCCACCCATGCAACGCCTATTCCTGAGCCTGTTGATCTGCCTGGGCCTCGCGCTCCCGGCCACTGCCCATGCCTGGTGGCAAGACGATTGGCACTACCGCAAACAGATTTCCGTGGACACCACCGCCCAAGGCGCCGCGATCAGCCAGGCCCTGGGCCGCACCGCGCTGCTGGTGCGCCTGCACACCGGCAACTTCACCTTTGACGGGGTGAAGGACGACGGCGCCGACCTGCGCTTTGTCAGCGCCGATGACAAGACCGTGCTCAACCACCAGATCGAGAGCTTCGACCCGCTGATGGGCATGGCCCTGATCTGGGTCGATGTGCCCAAGGTTGAAGGCGGCCAGCGCCAGGACCTGTGGATGTACTACGGCAACCAGAAAGCTGCGGCTACCAGCAACGGCCAACTGGCGTTCGACCCCAACTACACCGCGCTCTACCACTTCGACGATGCCAACGGCACCCCGGCCCGTGACACCACGGCCTATGCCAACACCGCGCTGAACGCCACCGGCGCGAGCATCGATGGCGTGATCGGCCGCGCCTTGCAGTTCGGCGGCCAGCCGCTTCTGTTGCCGGCCAGCCCGTCGCTGCAACACGCCGCCGGCGCGGCGTTCACTTTCAGCGCCTGGTTGCGCCTGGATCAGGCCAGCGGCGAGCAAATCGTCTTCGCCCGTCGCGAGGGTGCGCACAGCCTGTTGCTGGGCTTGAACCAGGGCACGCCGTTTGTGGACATCGACGGCCAGCGCGCCGTGTCGAGCCAAGCGCTGAACCCCGGCCAATGGCAGCACCTGGCGTTCACCGCCGAGGGTGAAAAAGTCGCGTTGTATGTCAATGGCCGCGAAACCGCGACCCTGGCCGTGGCCGTGCCTGCGTTCAACTCGCCACTGGCGATTGGTGGCGACCTGCCGGACGCCGCCAGCACTCACCAGCCGTTTGCCGGGGCCATCGACGAGCTGCGCCTGTCCAAGGTCGCACGCCCGGCCACGTTGCTGCTGGCCGACGCCAGCGCCCAGGGCGCCGAGTCGAAACTGGTGGCGTACGGCGTCGATGAAGAACAGTCCGGTTTTGGTTTCGGCAGCCTGGGCTTTTTGCTCAACGCCGTGCCGGTGGACGCCTGGGTGATCATCCTGGTGCTGGTGGCGATGATGTTCCAGTCGTGGGTCATCATGCTGCGCAAGAACCGCCAGGTCAGCCGTCTCAGCGCGGCCAACGAAGTGTTCCGCGAGCACTTCGCGCAGATCGGCACGCGTCTGGAGATGTATGCCGACGACGCGCAGTTGGCCGAGCGTCTGCAGCATTCCTCGCTGTGGCGCCTGTACCTGGTGGCGGTCAAGGAAATCCGTACGCGCCGCGCCCAGGGCGCTGACACCTCGTCAGTCTCGGCGGCGACCATCGAAGCGATCCGCTGCTCCATGGACGGTGTGCGTACCCGCGAAAACCAGGCGCTCAGCGCCAAGCTCTCGACCCTGTCCAACGCCATCGCCGGCGGCCCGTACATCGGCCTGCTCGGCACCGTGCTGGGGATCATGGTGGTGTTCCTCGGCACGGCCATGGCCGGTGACGTGAACATCAACGCGATTGCGCCGGGGATGGCGGCCGCCTTGCTGGCCACGGCCATGGGCCTGTTCGTCGCGATCCCGGCGCTGTTTGGCTACAACCGCCTGATCACACGCAACAAGGAAGTCAGCGCCGATATGCGGGTGTTCGTCGACGAGTTCATCACCCGCCTGGCGGAGATGCACGGCGAAAGCCAGTCCAGTGAAGCCGCGCATCGCCGCGAGCAGCACGCCGCCGTACCGGCCTGAGGAGTATCAGCATGGCTTCCGTAAACGCCTCCCACGACGATGACGACGATGCCGCCGTCGACAGTATCAACATCACGCCCCTGGTGGACGTGCTGATGGTGGTGCTGGTGATGTTTATCCTCACCGCCACCGCCCAGGTCTCGGGGATCCAGATCCACTTGCCCAAGGCCAGCGCCTCGGTGTCGCTGTCGGAGGCCAAGACCAAGGCCATCTCCGTCAACGACGGCGGCCAGGTGTTCCTCGACGCCTACCCGGTGACCCTCGGCGAGCTGGAAGAGCGCCTGCGCATTGAGAAAGCGCTGAACCCGGATTTCCCGGTGATCGTGCGCGGTGACGCCTTGGTGCAATACCAGAAGGTGATCGAGGTGCTCGACTTGCTGCGACGGCTGGAGCTGTCCCAGGTCGGGCTGGTCACCGGCAAACCGAGCCAGGGCTGAGCCATGACCGCACAGATCCCGATGCCGCCGTTGCCGGTGAAAAACAAGCCGCCGCTGCGCCCGCTGAAGTGGGGCGCAGGCCTCTTGCTGGGCGCGGTTGCGGCCTGGTTTTTGTGGCAGTGGGCCAATGACATGAGCGGCGTGCGCCGTGAAGCGCCAAAGATCCCGACGATTATTCCGTTGCCGCCACCGCCACCACCGCCGCCGGAAAAACCCAAGGAGCCCGAGCCCCAGGTCGAAGAAAAAATCCCCGAGCCGGTGCCGACGCCTGAGCCGCAAGAGGTCAAGCCAGCGGACGAAGCACCACCGTCGCCGGCCGATGATCTGGCCAACCCGATGCAGATCGACGGTGATGCGCAGTCGGGTAATGACGGCTTCAACATCGGCGCCGGCAAGGGCGGCGGCATGGCCGGTTCCGGTGGCGGCGGCCTGGGTGCGGGGACCTACAAGCAGTACCTGGCCGGTGTGTTCCAGCGCTTGCTGCGCGATGACCCGCAGTTGCGCAATCGCGCCTATGCAGTGCAGGCCGATTTGTGGCTGCGCGGTGACGGGCAGGTCACGCGGGCCGAGCTGGTCAAGTCCAGCGGTGATGCCGAGATCGATGCACAGGTGCTGGTGGCGTTGCGTGCCTCCCACGTGCCGCAACGTGTTCCGGACGCAGTGAAGATGCCGGTACGCCTGTCCTTCAAGGGCCGGCGGCCGGATTGATCGAACCCCTTTTCTACGGTTTTTTACAGGAGTTGCGTACACATGATTTCCCCCGTGAATCGACTGACCCTGGCGGTTGGCATGGTCATCGCGACCCTGGTCGGCCAGGCGACGGCAGCCCCGGTCGCCCCCTCGGAAAACGTCACCGTCAACCTGATCCGCCTGTTGGTGCAGCAGGGGGTATTGACTCAGGACACGGCCAACGGGCTGATCGCCCAGGCTGAAAGAGAAGCCCAGCAGGCGCGCCAGGCCAACGCCGCGCCGGTGGTGGCCGCCGGTCCCGCCGCCGCGCCGGGGGACGTGCGTGTGCAGTACGTGCCGCAAGCGGTGCGCGATCAGATCCGCGATCAGGTCAAGGCCGAAGTCATGGCCACTGCCAAGCAGGAAAACTGGGCACAGCCCAACACGTTCCCGGACTGGGTCTCGCGCATCAGCTTTGACGGCGACATCCGCCTGCGTGACGAGTCGCGTTACTTCTCCGGCAACAACAGCAACCAGATCGTCGACTACGCCAAACTCAATGACACCGGCCCGTATGACGTGAACAAGGACTCCAACACCAAGTTCCCGCCGCTGCTCAACACCACCAAGGACCGCGAGAACCTGTTCCGCCTGCGCGCACGCCTGGGCATGAAGGCGGTGCTGTCACCGGAGTGGACCGCCGGTATCCGCATCGGCACCGGTTCCGACAACAACCCGGTGTCGACCACCCAGACCCTCGGCGGCGGCTTTGGCAAGAAGGACATCTGGCTCGACCAGGGCTACCTGACCTGGAAGGCCAGCGACTCCATGGCGCTGACCGCCGGGCGTATCGGCAACCCGTTTTACTCCACCGACATGATGTATTCCAACGACCTCAACTTTGACGGCGTGGCGGCGATCTTCAACCACAAGCTCAACAGCGAGTGGGGCTTGTTCGGCACCGTGGGGGCGTTCCCGGTGGAATACACCGCGGATGCCGCCAGCAGCAACGGCATCGACAAGGAGGACAGCGAGACCAAGTGGCTGTTCGGCGCGCAGATCGGTGCGGACTGGAAGATCAACCGCAGCAACAGCCTCAAGCTGGCGGGCGCCTACTACCAGTTCCAGGACATCGAAGGGCAGCGCTCCAGCCCGTGCACGCCGTGGGCCGGTGCCGCCGGTTGCGACACCGACGGCACGCGCGTGGCCTTTATGCAGAAGGGCAACAGCGTGTTCCTGCTGCGCGACATCACGCCCAACCCGGCCGACCCGGCGAAGACGCCGAACCCGCAGTACGTGGGGCTGGCGTCCAAGTTCAATGTGCTCGACCTCAATGCGGTGTGGGACAGCGAGCTGCCGAGCGACTTCAAGCTGCGCAGCCAGGCCAACTTCATCCACAACCTGGCCTACGACAAGGGCGAGATGCTCAAGCGCGGCGAAGGCCAGATCGTCAACAACATCAACAGCAACGGCCAGTTTGAAAGTGGCGGCAATGCGCTGATGGTCTCGTTCACCCTCGGCAGTGCACTGGAGATGCGCAAGCGTGGCGACTGGAACGTGTTGGCCGGCTACAAGTACATCCAGCCGGATGCCTTGCCCGACGGCTTCAACGATTCCTCGTTTCACCTGGGCGGCACCAACGCCAAGGGTTACTTCATTGGCGCCAACTACGGGCTGGAAAAGAACGTCTACGCCAGTGCGCGTTGGTTGAGTGCTTCCGAGGTGTATGGCGCGCCGTTCGAAGTCGATGTGATGCAACTGGAACTCAACACGCGCTTCTGAGGCGCACAGGAGATGCCACATGAACACGCGAATCTGCGGGCTGCTGTTGTTGTTCATCGCCAGCGGCGCTTGCGCCGAAGGCATGGAAGAGCGCCTGCGTACTCAACTGCGCAGCACCACCCAGCAGTTGCAGGCGCTGCAAAGCGAACAGGCCCAGGCCAGTGCCGCGCGCATCGCCGCCGAAGCCCAGGCCAAGCAGGCCCAGGCGCAAATCAAGCAATTGACCGCCGAGCTGGAAAAGACCCGTGGCGTGGCCGAACAGATGGCCGGCCAGCAACAGAGCCTGCACAACCAGGCGCAAGCCCAGGTGGCGGCGAGCAACGAGCAGATCGGCAAATTCAAGAAGGCCTATGAGGAACTGCTGGTGCTCGCCAAGGGCAAGGAGGCCGAACGCGCCCGCTTGCAGGCGCAATTGAGCGAACGTGACACACAAGTGCAGCAATGTTCAGTCAAGAATCAACAGATGTACGGGGTGGCCCAGCAGTTGCTGGCGGCCTACGAAAAGATCGATGTGGCTGAGGTGATGAGCATCCGCCAGCCCTTCGCCAGCAGCGCGCGGGTCAAGTTCGAGGAACTGGCCCAAGGTTTTGGCGACGATCTGTACAAGAGCCGTTTCGATGCGCCCCAGGCAACCGCCAATCATTGATAGACAGGGAAGAGATCAGCATGAGCGAATTGATTGATAGCGTGACCATCCAGAGTCTCACCGAGCTGTTGCAGGACGCCGGTTACCGGGTCAACCCGAGCGAACAGAACGGTATCGTGCAACTGCTCAGCGCCAGCCAGGGCATCGGCTTTGCCGTGCGCTTCGGCAACCCGGCGGCGGAGCAGGGCAGTTATGTGGACTTCACCTACAGCTGCGCGCTGCGCATCCAGGGCCAATTGCCGCAAGGCCTGGCCGAGGTGTGGAACGCCTCGCGGCGCTTTGCGCGGTTGTCGGTGCAAGGTGAATTTTTGCTGATGGAAATGGATGTGGTAGTGGCCGGTGTGGGCGTCACGCATTTGCGCAGCCAGCTGGAACTGTGGGACCGCCTGTTGCAGGAGTTCATCGTCTACCTGCGTGAGTACAGCCAGCAGGCGGCGCAGTTGCAGGCCGCCGCGCAGGTGGTGGGCGAAGAGGCGGGCGTATTGTGAAAAAGCCAACCCTGATGGTCGGCGCCGGTGCGCTGGCCCTGCTGGTGGTGGCTGTGGGCTTGAGCTTGCGGCCGGGCAGCGACCCGGTGGCGGCGCAACACCCGGCGCCGGTAGCCGCGACGCCGGCGAGCGGCCCGGCGGTGGCGCGCCTGGGCAACCAGCAGATCGACCTGGCGGAAATGAAAAGCGTGCTGGCGAGCCTGCCGGCCGAGTCCCGCGAGCAATTGCGCGGCAACCGTGGCGCGCTGGAGACGTGGCTGCGCTCGCGCCTGGCGCAAAAAGCCGTGCTTGAACAGGCCGACGCCCAGGGCTGGCGCCAGCGCCCGGAGGTGGAGCAGCAGACCCGTGCCGCCGCCGAGCAGATTGTGTTTCGCGACTACATGCTGTCGGTCAGCCAGGTGCCTGCCGACTATCCCAGTGCGGCTGAGTTGCAACAGGCCTACGACGCCGGCAAGGCACAGTGGGTGACGCCGCCGCTGTATCGGGTGAGTCAGATTTTCCTCGCGGTGAACGACCCGCAGTCCGCCGACGCGGTCCGCCGCCAGGCCCAGGAACTGAGTCGCAGGGCCCAGGCCGCGCCGGCAGATTTCGCCGCGCTGGCCACGCAATATTCCCAGGACCCGAACACCGCCCAGCGCGGCGGCGATTCGGGCATGCAGCCGTTGCAGCAGTTGGTGCCCCAGGTACGCGAGGCGGTGGCGCGGCTCAAGGTCGGCGCGGTGTCGGAGGTGGTGCAGAGCCCGGCCGGGTTCCATGTGCTCAAGCTCACCGGCCAGCAACCGGCGCGCACCGCGACCCTGGACGAACTGCGTGAACGGCTCACCGAAGCCTTGCGCAGCCAACGCCAGGAGCAGATCGCCAAGGCGTACCTGGAAGGCATGCTCAACACCGCGACCTTGAGCATTGATGGCGCCGAGTTGAACAAGGTGTTGGAGTAACGCGCGACCACCCGCATTGGATGCACAGACCAACAAGACAGGGAGTCTCCCATGGCATTTCTAGAACCGTCCGGCGTCCAATCGCCCGCCCCCTGGCGCGCCGTGAATGAGCCACACCGCACTTGGCAGGCCTTGGCCGGCGAGATCGACCCGGAGGTGGCGCGCTACTTCCTGGTGAGTGCGCGCTGCGGTTGTTTCATGCAGGCGGCGCGCAGCCTGAATATCAAATCGACGTTGTTGCGCAAACGCCTGGCGCAGCTCGAAGAACAGGTGCGGCATGCGCTGTTCACGTATCAGGGCAACGGCTTGGTGCTCAGTCGTGATGGCCAGCAATTGCAGGCACAACTGGTCGCCCTGGCCCATGAACGGCGCCTGCCGGTGGTGGAGCAGCCGCTGATCCGCCTGGCCGTGGCCGAACCGATCCTGCACGACATCCTCGGCCGCGACCTGATTGCCTTGCTGCGCCGTAATGCCAGCGTGCGCCTGGAGATCATCTCTATCGACAGCCAGCTGTCGCTGCAAGCGGTGGATGTGGACGTGGTGCTGTGGTTGTCCGACGCCGACGGCCCGGCGTGCGGCCCGAGTTTCCCCACTGAACCGCCGCAGTCCCTGGCGCGCCTGCATTACCTGCCGCACATCGCCAAGCGCTACTCACGCCTGACCACGCGCCCGGACAGCGTCGACGACCTCGACGACTACATGTTGGTGCAGTGGCAGCCCGACGTGCAGGTCGAGGCCTTGCACCCCTGGAACCACGTGGTGGAACAACGCCGCGCCGCCGTGGTGCAAGTGCAGGCCTACTCGCTGATGCTGGAAATGATCCGCTGCGGCGCGTGCATCGGCTTGCTGCCGCACTACATGGGCAGCTTCGACCGAGGGCTGGTGGCGTTGCCGGGGTTGCTGGACGACAGCATGCAGCGCCAGGTATGGCTGGCGGTGAACGCCCAGGTGCGGGATGCGCAGGCGGTGCAGGTGATTGTGGAGTTGATCGTGAGCACGTTCGAGGGGCGGCGCGAGTGGTTTGCCCTCGGGACTGCTTGAGCGACTGGCATTGGGGTAAGCCCGTTCAAGGGCGTTGCGCTTGAGGGATAAGTGCGCGAGGCTTGCCGACCTGTCTCTGTCGGAGCGAAGCCCGTGCAAGCCACCCGTTTGACCCTGATCTGTCATGCCGTCACGCCCCTGCAAAAACGCGGGCGCTTCTGCGCTGACGAAGCGGTGGCGATGGATTGGCAAGGCGCGGCGCTGTCGCTGGCCGCGCGTTACAAGCCCAGCCGCCGCCTGCTGTGCGGGCCGGAAGCACGCACTCGGCAGACCGCGGGTTTGTTCGGCAGCGATGCGCTGCTTGAAGAGGCCTTGCGCGATGGCGATTTCGGCCAGTGGAAAGGCCAGGACATCAGCCAGCTGGCGATCGATGAGTTGAACGCGTGGCTGGCCGACAGCGCCAGTGCGCCCCACGGTGGCGAATCGGTGGATCAGGTCTGTGCACGGGTCGCGCAGTGGATGCAGGCCCTTGAAGCGCACCCCGGCCATATCGTCGCCGTCACCCACCCCTTGGTGATTCGCGCGGCGATGCTCTACGCCCTGCAGCTTCCGGTGGCGATGTTCTACCGGATCGACGTCGAGCCGCTGTCCAGCACGGAGCTGCGCTTCAATACGGTCTGGCGCCTGCGCCTGGAAACTCACGCCTGAACCGCCGAACATGGCAAAATCCACGCCCCGCAATGAGAGCAACCCATGAAACGCATCCTGATCATCGGCATTGGCGCCGGCAACCCTGACTACATCACGATGCAGGCCGTGAAGGCGCTCAATCGCACCGACGTGTTTTTCCTGATGGACAAGGGCCAGAGCAAAGACAAGTTGATCGACCTGCGCCGCGAGATCTGCGAGACCTACATCACCGAGCCCGGCTACCGCTTTGTCGAGGCCGATTGCCCCGAACGCGTGCGCGGTGAAGTCGACTACACCACCGCCGTGCAGGATCTGAACCTCGACAAGCAGCAAACCTTTGAGCGCATGATCAACGAGGAAATGGCCGACGGAGAAGTCGGTGCCTTCCTGGCCTGGGGCGACCCGGCGCTGTACGACAGCACCATCCGCATCCTGCAAGCGATCCTGGCCAGCGGGCGCAGTGAGTTTGAATTCGAAGTGATCCCCGGCATCACCAGCGTGCAGGCCCTGGCGGCGCAACACAAAGTGCCGCTGAACCGTATTGGCCGCTCCATCGAGATCACTACCGGGCGCCGGTTGGCGGCAGGGCAGGCGAGTGATGCGGACACCTTGGTGGTGATGCTCGATGCGCAAGACTCCTACCGCACCGTGGCCGATCAGGACCTGGACATTTACTGGGGGGCCTACCTGGGCACGCCGGATGAGATCCTGATCAGCGGCAAAGTCGCTGAAGTCGCCGAAGAAATCGAGCGGGTGCGCAAGGCGGCACGCCTGGCCAATGGCTGGATCATGGACACTTATCTGTTGCGCAAACCCTGAGGTATCGCCCCATGCTCAAGCTGTTTGCCCTCGCGCTGACCCTGGTGGCCGGCGCCGTTCATGCCGACGATACGCTACACACCGATTTACCGCTGGCGTACCTGGAACAGACCCAGGCTGATGCGCGTAATGCGCCGCTGGTGATTTTCCTGCATGGGTTTGGCAGCAACGAAGAGGACCTGTTTGGCCTCAAGGACGCACTGCCATCCACTTGGACCTACCTGTCGGCACGGGCGCCGATGCCGGTGGATGCGCGTGGCTATCGCTGGTTTGCGAAGAAACCCGGGGATGGCGATTACGACGGCGAGACCGCCGATTTGCAACGCAGCGCCAGGTTGATCGAAGACTTTGTGACCCAGGCCACCGCCAAGTACCACACCCGCAGCGATCGGGTGTTTCTGGTGGGGTTCAGCCAGGGTGCAATCATGTCCTACGAGGTGGGGTTGCGTAAGCCGACGTTGGTGCGTGGGATTGCAGCGTTGAGTGGCAGTGTGTTGCCAGTGCTCAAGGCTGAGCTCAAGCCGGATGCGGCATTGAGCGGGCTGGCGATCTTCATTGGCCACGGCACGCTGGACCAGGCGCTGGCGTATGCGTCGGCGACGAGGGCGAATGAGGCGTTGGTGGGGGTGGGGTTGAAGCCGGAGTTTCATGGGTATATGGGCATGCCGCATACCATCAGCGAGGCTGAAGTGCAGGATTTGAAGGCCTGGCTGGAAAAAAGCTTGAAGTGAGCACGGTCAAAAAATGTGGGGCGGGGCCCCACATTTGGTTTGGTGTTGCTAGGCGGGTCGGGTTATTTGCCGCCCGTGATCTGCTTCACCAGCTCGGCATGGCCCTTGGCGTCATCGCCTCGCGAAATCGCCTGGATCACCAGCATGTGGTTGCCCGATCCCCCCAGGAATGTGCTGTTCAGCGTCTTGCCACCGCCCTGTGTCGCGGTGCTGTCCACCTGGCGCAGGCCCAGGCCCTTGAAGGTCAGTTTTTTCTCGCTCTGTTTCTTGAAGTCCGGCAGGGCAGTGCTCTGATCCTTGACGAAGCCGGCCACTGCACCGTCGAGGAACTGTGCGTCGTTATCCTCGACGTTCACCCCGTCGGTCCGTACCGTTTCGGCGACGATCACCACACTTTTCGCGGTCTGGTTGGCGTATAGCGTGCCTTGAGTGGCGGCGCTGGCATCTTCGGCCTTGCTGACCGGCAGGGTGTCGGCCGCGTAGGCCTTGGGCAGGTTGAAGGTGAACTTGCCACCCAGGGTGGAGATGGTCTGCGTGGTCGGCTTGCTGGCGGCGAACACGCTGCCGGCGGCAAGCGCGAGGGCCAGCAGGGCGGCGGTCTTGGTGAAAGTGGCCATGAAGCGCTCCAGGGGTGAACGAAATTGCGGCACATTCTGTCAGAAAAATCGCAATCTCGTTCGCCCTGGGCCTTACACCTTGTCGGACTCTTCTTCGAGCCGGTCCATCTCAAACAATCGCGCCAGTTCCGCCCGGGCTTCCTGGGCGGTCTGCATGACCTTGGCCGCGTCGTCGTACACCGCGTGCTGCGCGGCCAGTACTTGCAGGTCGTGGTTCTTGAAGCGGGTGATGCGCGCATCCGCCTGGGCCTGGGTCAAGCCGAGGCCGACCAGGGTGCGGCGGCTCATTTCCAGGCTGGAGTAGAAGGTCTCGCGCACTGGTGAGGCGTCGAGGTCCACCAGGCGGTGCACGTGCTGGCGGTTACGCGCACGGGCGATGATCTTCATGTGCGGGTAGAGGTTGCGTACCAGTTCGGCGGTCTTGATGTTGATTTCCGGGTCGTCCATGGCGATCACGAAGAACTCCGCCTGGTCGACCTTGGCTGCGTGCAGGATCTCGGGGCGTTGCGGGTCGCCGTAGAACACCGGCATGCCGCCGAAGCTGCGGGTCAGCTCGATGGTTTCCACCGAGGTGTCGAGGGCAATGAACGAGATGTTTTGCGCGCGCAGGATCCGCGCGACGATCTGGCCCATCCGCCCCATGCCGGCGATCACCACGCGAGGCGCATCGCTCTCGATGGTGCGGTATTCCTCGGGCACTTCCACCGGCTTGACCTTGGGCTTGAACAGCTTCGGGCAGACCAACAGCAGCAACGGGGTGACCGCCATCGAGAGGGTGATGGTCAGCACCAGTACATCGTAGAGATGAGGTTCGAACAGGCCCTGGTCGCGACCGATCTTGAACACCACGAAGGCAAATTCACCGCCTGCCGCCAACACCACGCCCAGGCGCAGGGCGCTTTCGCGGTTGAGGTCGCCCACCAGGCGGCCGACGGCGTAGAGCAGGGGTAATTTCAGGCCGATCAGCAGCAGGGTCAGGCCGATCACCAGCAGTGGGCTGCTGAGCAGCAAGCTGAGGTTGGCGCCCATGCCCACGCTGATAAAGAACAGCCCCAGCAGCAGGCCCTTGAACGGCTCGATCTGGGATTCGAGTTCGTGACGGTATTCCGAATCCGCCAGCAGCAGCCCGGCGAGGAAGGCGCCGAGGGCCATCGACACGCCCACCAGTTCCATCAACCATGCGGTGCCGATGACCACCAGCAGGGCGGTGGCGGTGGACACTTCGCGCAGGCCGGTCTTGGCCACCACGCGAAACACCGGCCGCAACAGGTAGCGCCCGCCGATGATCACCACGGCGATACTGCCGAGGATCTGCAACACATGCTGCAAGCCCTGGGCCTCTGTGGTCGGATGATCGCTGCCGGCCAGCAACGGCACCATGGCGATCAACGGGATGGCTGCGATGTCCTGGAACAGCAGAATGGCAAAGGCCAGGCGCCCATGGGGCTGGTTCAGCTCCTTGCGTTCGGCCAGGCTTTGCAGGCCGAAGGCGGTGGACGACAACGCCAGGCCCAGGCCCAGCACGATCGCGCTGTTCCACGACTGGCCAAACAGCCACAAGGCTACAGCGCCCATCACCAGGCCGGTGAGCAACACCTGGGCCAGGCCGACGCCGAACACCGCCTTGCGCATCACCCACAGACGCTTGGGCGACAGTTCCAGGCCGATGATGAACAGCAGCAATACCACGCCCAACTCGGAAAATTGCGCGACGCTTTGCGGGTTACCCACCAACCCGAGGACTGACGGACCGATGATCACGCCAGCGAACAGGTAGCCCAGCACCGCGCCCAATTGCAGGCGCTTGGCCAGGGGCACGGTCAATACGGCGGCGAGCAGGAACACCACCGCTGCTTGTAACAGGTTGCCTTCATGGGGCATTGGGAACTCCAGGATCTTTAGAGCGAATCAACAGGAGCGTATTAGAGCGCTTTTTACATTTCGAGAATTGTGTTTTTGCGGTGAGTGATGCATGTGGCGTGTCCTTGAGCCAGGAGAGCCTGGCCAAACTATTGAATATCAATCAGGCGGCGGTCTCCAAGATGGAGCGCCGCACCGACATGTACATCAGTACATTGCGAGACTACATCCGTGCGATGGGCGGCGACTTGGAGATTATCGCGACGTTTCCAGACGGCCAGGTCAAGATCGATAACTTTGCCTATTGAAGGCTACCCGGCCCTGTGCCGGGTTTGCGTTTCACCGGCCAGCGATACAACCCCACCCCCAACCCCACCAGAATGACAGCCATCGAAACCAGCTCCAGCCAGGAAACCCGCTCCCCAATGATCAGCATCGAACTGGCGATCCCAAACACCGGGATCAGCAGCGACAGCGGTGCCACCGTCGATACCGGGTACGCCTTGAGCAATGAGTTCCAGCCCCAGTAGGCAAAGTGCGTGGCCAGGTAGACCTGGAACAGGATCGAGCCGATGGCCGTGGCGTCCAGGTGGGCGGGCAGGCTTTCGAACGCAGCGTTGCCGTGCATCCACCAGGCCATCAGGAACAGCGGGATCGGTGGAAACAGGCTGGCCCAGACCATGAACGCGAAGATTTCCTTCACCCCTGAGCGTTTGATGATCACGTTGCCCACGCTCCACGCCAGTGCGCTGAGTACGATCAGCATGACCCCCAGCACCGCGTGGCTACCCTCCTGGGTGACGACAATGCCCGCCAGGCCGAGCAAGGTCAGCCCGGCGCCGACCAGTTGTGCGTCACGCAGGGTTTCGTTGAACAGCACCACGCCCCAGCCGAGGGTGAAGAACACGCTGAGCTGGATGATCAGCGAAGCGATGCCGGGGCTCACGCCTATCTGGATGCCGTAGTTGATCACGCCCCACATGCCCAAGCCGAAAATCACCCCGTAAGCCGCTACATAGGCGAAGTGCACGGCGGGGCGTCGGATGAAGAACACCAGCGGCAAGGCGGCGAGGGCGAAGCGGATGCCGGTGAGTACGAAGGGGTCGATACCGCGCAGGCCAAGCTTGGTAATAGGAAAGTTCAAACCCCAGACCAGAGTGACGAGGATGGCAAGTGCCAGGTGTTTCTTGAGCATGGTCGTTCCCTTGAGCTGGCAGGCGTGTCCAAAGGCAACGATGGTAGGCGGCGTTCGTATGGCCCGCTTGCTATGCCAGGTCATGTTTTGACAAAATCGGGCCATGATCCCGACCTTCACCCACGATGACCCCGAAGCCGTAGTGACGCTGCACGAATATGCCTCGGGCACCGTGTTTGCGCGCCACGCCCACAGCCGTGGCCAGTTCGCCTATGCGTCCACGGGGGCGATGAAGATGTTTACCGACCTTGGCAATTGGGTGGTGCCGCCGCAGCGGGCGATCTGGGTGCCCGGCGGCGTGCCCCATGAAATGCACATGCGTGGCGATGTGGTCATGCTCAACACCTATCTCTCTGACGCCGCTGCCCGGCGCGCAGGTTTGCAGGGGCATTGCCAGGTGTTCGAGGTGTCGCCGCTGCTGCGCCATTTGCTGGAGGCGGCACTGGCGATTGACCCGGCGGCGGGGCCCAGTGTCAGGCAGCATTGCGTGCTGACGTTGCTGGTGGATGAAATCGGTGCCATGCCAGAACTGCCCCTCAGCGCGCCGCTGCCGTTAGAGCCTCGGCTCGCCCGCGCCTGCCAGCGCTTCCTGGACGCGCCCACGCAGACCATCGCCCTCGACACCATGGCCGAATGGTCAAGTATGAGCCGGCGCACCTTTACCCGTCAGTTCCTTGAACACACTGGCATGACCTTCGTGGCCTGGCGCCAGCAGGTGTGCCTGCTGGAAGCCACTGCGCGGCTCAGCCACGGTGCCTCGATTACCGACGTGGCGCTGGCATTGGGCTTCAGCAGCTCCAGCGCATTTACCTCGGTGTTCCGGCGCAACGTGGGGGAGGCGCCGGCGCGCTACCTGGCCAAATCAAGGGCGGCGGCGTTGTTCTGATCGTTCATCGGTCAGGATTCACCGTTGCGCCGGCCACGCTTTGTTACTATCGCCGTCCATCGTCACCAGGAGTCACCGGCCCATGCAGCACCAGTGGGATGAAATGCACCGCACCCGCAAGCCCACCTTTGTGTTGTGTGGCGAGCCCCAGGGGGATGTGCTCAATCTCTACGTTCACGGTTATTCGGCGTTCTTCAACCGTCAGCAACTGGGTAATTTCAAGGCGCAACTGGCGAGTATCGAAGGCTCGACCAATGTGATGCTGTTCTGGCCGGCCGGGCATTTTCTGGAAAACCTGTTCGCGCCGTTCAAGGAGGTGATCGCTGCGATGCTCGGCGGCGGTGGCCTGGGCGCCGCTACCGTGGGGGTGGGCAAGGCGATTGCGTATTTTCTCGACCATTACAAAAGTGTTGAGGCGCGTGTCGACGAAGTCGCCCAGACCCTGTTGCCTGAACTGGCCAACTTTCTGCACGCCGAGGCCCTGCCGGTGCGGCGCATCAACCTGATCGGGCATTCCCTCGGCGCGCGGATTCTGGTCAAAAGCCTGTTGGCCAGCCCTGAGGTGGCTCGCGAACTGCCGTTGAATCACTTGCTGCTGATGGGCGGGGCGATCTGTACGTCGAGCCCATGGGATCAAGTCTCGGCGCCGCTGCAGGGCCGGCTGATCAACTGTCATTCCAGCAAGGATTGGGCACTGGCGATCAAGCCGGACAACGAGCGCTGCATCGGTCGTTATGCCATCCCGCTCACGCCCGCCCTCAAGCCCAAGGTCACCAATGTGCACCTGGCAACTTTCGATCACGCCGCCTACTGGCCGCAGCTTAAAACGGTGGTGCAATACACCGACCTGTTGCAGGAACGGCGCGGCATGATCCGCGCCGACCAGCGCAGCAGCGAGGTGCGCTTTGCCGAAGAGGACGCCGAACTGTTCCCGGCACTGGTGCAGGCGCGGCCGGATGAGTTGAAGTTCCTTGCCGAACTGATGGCGCAAAAACGCAGCGCGTCGATTGATGCCAGCGTGCGCGAGCCGCTGAAACTGGCCATCGAGCTGCAACGCATGGGCGGCGACAGCTTTATGAACCTGGCCCGTGGCCATGGCGTGGGGTATCGACAGATCGCCGAGGATGTCGCGCAACGGCTGGGGATCAAGTTTGATCAGCCGGTTGCAACCGTGGCGTTGGCGGACATCGAGTCACAGGTCGCGCAGCAGCTCATCGAACAATACAAGGGCAAACTCAACAGCGCTGACCGGCAAGCCTTCGACGCCGAACTCAAGGCCGCGGCGCAAAAAGAGCAGGGCTTGTTCAATCGTTTCGACATGGGCCGCTCGGCGACCACGGCGTTGAGTGGCACGGCGCTGGCCGGGCTCACCGGTTTCATCCTGCGGCGCGGTGCGGCCACGGCGATTCCGCTGGTGGGCCAGGCGTTGGCGGCCGCGATGTTGCTGGTGAGCGGGGTGCGTGCATTTTCCGGCCCGGCCTATTCGATTACCACCTTGGCGGTGCTGGTGGTCGGCGTGATCCGTCAGCGCATGGAGCGCGAGGCGCTGAACCAGGAAATGGACCTGGTGGTGCAAGTCGTGGAAGCGTTTGACCTGCCCAGGGACACGGTAATGCGCACGGTCGCGTCCGACTGCTAAGCTGCGCGCCTGTCTAGTGTGTTTGCCTGGGATACCGTGTGAAATTCAGCCTGCCGAAAATTGCCACCGCCCCGTTCTGCCCGCCGGAAGTGGCCGGCTCCGTTGCCGTCGACCCCAAGGCTTCGTTCTTCAAGCGCATGCTGATGTTCGCCGGCCCCGGCCTGTTGATCTCCATCGGCTATATGGACCCCGGCAACTGGGCCACGGCCATCGAGGCCGGTTCACGTTACGGCTACAGCCTGTTGTTCGTGGTGCTGCTGGCCAGCCTGGCGGGGATGGCGGTGCAGTGCTTGTGCTCGCGGCTGGGCATCGCCACTGGCAAGGACCTCGCGCAACTGTGCCGCGAGCGCTACAGCCGGCGCTCCGCCCGCACCCAGTGGGCGCTGGCGGAAATCTCCATCATTGCCACCGACCTGGCCGAAGTGCTCGGCTGCGCCCTGGCGTTTCACTTGCTGCTGGGGGTGTCGCTGACCACCGGCATTGTCATCACCGCCTTCGATACGCTGCTGATCCTGGCCCTGCAGAACCGAGGCTTCCGGCGCCTGGAAGCGATCATGCTGGCGCTGGTGGCGACCATCGGCGTGTGTTTCTTTATCGAACTGGTGCTGATCAAACCGTATTGGCCGGATGTGTTCAGCGGTTTTACGCCGTCACTCTCGGCGATCAGCGACGCTGCGCCGTTGTACCTGGCCATCGGTATTCTCGGCGCGACGGTCATGCCGCATAACCTCTACCTGCACACCTCGATCGTGCAGACCCGTCTGATCGGCAAGGACCTCGCCAGCAAACAGGACGCGGTCAAACTGGCGCGCATCGACACCATCGGCTCGCTGGCCCTGGCCTTGCTGGTCAATGCCGCGATCCTGACCCTCGCCGCCGCCGCGTTCTACAAGAGTGGCCACACCGATGTGGTCGAGATCCAGGACGCCTACCATCTGCTCGACCCACTGGTGGGCGGCGCGTTTGCCAGCATTCTGTTCGGCATCGCCTTGCTGGCGTCGGGGCAAAGCTCGACGTTCACCGGCACCATTGCCGGGCAGGTGATCATGGAGGGTTACCTCAACCTGCGCATTCCCTGCTGGCAACGCCGCCTGATCACCCGCGGCCTGGCGCTGATCCCGGCGTTCCTCGGCGTGTGGCTGATGGGCGATGCGGCCATCGGCAAGCTGTTGATCCTCAGCCAGGTGGTGCTCAGCCTGCAATTGCCGTTTGCGTTGTTCCCGCTGATCCGCATGACCGGAGACAAGCAGCTAATGGGGCCGTTTGTGAACCGGCTGCCGACGCGGGTGTTGGCGTGGTTTCTGTTTACCGTGATCAGCGGGGCGAATGCGTGGTTGATTGGGCAGTGGCTGTTTTAAATCATCGATCCCAATACGGCACGGTCCCAAAACACTCCACAAAGTAATCAATCACCGTGCGCACCTTCAGCGACAACCGCCGGCTCCCCGGCCATAGTGCGGCGATCTGCTGCGGCTCCAGTGTGGTCGCCACTTCGTATTCGCTCAGCACCGCCTGCAAGGTGCCGGCGCGCAAGCCTTCGCCGATCAGCCAGGAGGGGAACACGACCAGCCCAAGGCCTTGTTCGGCGGCGTGGGTGAGAGTGTCGGCGTGGTTGCCGGTGATCGGGCCCTTGACGCTGTAGGGCGTCCAGTCGCTGCCGGCGCGGCGGAAGAACCAGCGTTGTTGGCCGGTGATGCCTTTGTAGGCCAGGCATTGGTGGTGGACGAGTTCGTCGGGGTGCTGCGGTGTGCCGTGTCGGGCCAGGTAGGCGGGGCTGGCGGCGATGCGAAAGCGCTGCGGGGCGAAGATGCGCGCCTGCATGCCTGAGTTGTTGAGCACGCCGATGCGAAACAGCAGGTCGGTGCCGTCTTGCAGCGGGTCGACGTAGGTGTCGGTCTGCTGGATGTCCAGTTGCAGCTTGGGATAGCGTCGGCACAGTTCGCCGAGCCACGGTGACAGGTGGCGCTGGCCGAACACCATCGGTGCGTTGATACGTACCAGGCCGCTGGGTTCGCTCTCCTGTTCCTGCAGGGCCTGGCCGGCGGTTTCCAGTTGTTCCAGCAACAGTCGCGCATGATGCCCGAGCAGGCGCCCGGCCTCGGTCGGGCTGACCGCTCGGGTGTGGCGGTAAAGTAACTGCTGGCCCAGGGCGTGCTCCATCAGCTGGATCTGCCGGGAAATGGAGGAGGGTGCCAGGCTTTCCCGGCGGGCCACTTCGGAAAAGCTGCCGTGGTCGAGCACCGCGACGAACAGGCGCAGCGCCTTGAAACTCAATTCATTCAAACCCTGCATCATGACTCCGTGCTGTGCGTTTTGCGCAAAGGTGTTGTCGGCATGCTCCCATTTATTGCATAGCACGGCCACCGGATAATGCGCGCCATGGTTCCTTTCTTGAAGCGCAGGTGATGTATGCAGGCAAGTTCTATCGAGGGTGTGGCGTCGGCCCGTCCGAAACATAACCTTCTGCGGCTGTTGTTGCTGCCGTTGGTGATCCTGGCGGGCATGGGCCTGTCGGTGGAGGCAGGCTTGCTCGGGCCGCTGGGCCAGCAAGTCGGGCATTTGTGGGCGACGTTGAGCATCTTTGGCGTTGGTTCGGCGATCTTGTACGTGCTCTTGTTGTTCAGCGGCCCGCAAAAGGGCCCGGCGCTGGCCGACCTGCCGCGCTGGCAATTGATCGGCGGGTTCCTCGGGCCGATGTACGTGGTGGTGTTGACCCTGGCTACGCCGCATATCGGCATCGCGATGACCATGGTCGCGATTTTGTCCGGGCAGGTCGGCAAGAGCGTGCTGATCGACCATTTCGGTTGGTTCGGCACCGCGCGCAAGCGGGTCAACGGCGAGCGCTGGATAGCCCTGGCGTTGATTGTGGTGGCACTTGTTCTGATTGCACGAGGGTAAGGCGATGAATCTGATTCTATTGTTGGTATTGGTCATTGCCGCCGGTGCGGTATTGAGTGTGCAGGCCGCGATCAACGGGCGCCTGGGCCAGACGGTCGGCGTGTTGCGCAGCAGCTTGCTGACCTTTGCCGTCGGTGCGCTCAGTACGGCGCTGCTGATTTTCTTCTTCGAGCCCGCCCAGGCCGTCAGCTTGCTGGACGTGCCGAAATGGCAACTGACCGGCGCCTTGTTCGGCGTGGTGTACATGTTGGTGATGGTCGGCGCGGTGCCTGTGGTCGGCACCGCCGTGGCGACGGTGGCCGTGATCGTCGGTCAATTGGGCATGGGCATGTTGATCGACAACTTCGGCTGGCTGGGCAACCCGGCGATTGAGTTATCGGGGAGCCGAATTGTGGCGATGGCCTGTCTGGCACTGGCATTGGTGTTCATGTATCGCAGCAATACTCGCCAGGCCGACTGATGTGGTCAAAGAAATGTGGGAGCAACTGTTGAGCTTTAGCGAGGCTGAGAAGGCGGTGGCATTGCTGGTAGAGGTGTTGGCTGAACCACCGCTTTCGCGGGCAAGCCCGCTCCCACAGGTGATTGGTGTTGATGGATAGTGAGTGTTCGGCTAGAGATCGCCCAGGCACTGCCAATCCCCTGTGGGAGCTGTCGAGCTTTAGCGAGGCTGCGAAGGCGGCGGCACTGCTGGTAGAGAGGTTGCGCCGCAACCATAGAATCTCCCACACCCACACAAACCCGTTCCCACATCGGAAAATAGCTCGGATTGTCGAGCGTCGCTGATTACCATGAGCACTCACTCCTGACTGATGTGCTCCCCATGGCCCTGGCCGCACCCCCCGACCTCAGTGATCATGCCGTTCCCGTGCAGCCCCTGGCACGCACCTATCCGCGTGGGTTGTATGTGGAGCCCCATAGCCATGACTGGGGTCAATTGCTCTACGCCATGAGCGGCGTGATGTGGGTCGAAACCCCGCGCGAAGCCCTGGTGGTGCCGCCCCAGCGTGCTGTCTGGTTGCCGCCGGGGGTGGAGCATGGGATTCGCGTGGTGTCGGACTTGCAGATGCGCAATATCTACCTGCGCCCCGCATTGGCAGCGACGCTGGACAGCCAGGTGCAGGTGATCGAGGTCGGCGGGCTGCTGCGCGAACTGATCGTGACCTTGGTGGACGAGGGCGACAGTGGTGATGCCGGCTACTACGACGCGGTGGTGCGTCTGGCGTTGCTGGAATTGCAACGGGCGCGGCGCTCGCCAATCCGCATCGCCATGCCGATGGACGCCGACCGTCGTCTAAGCAATGCGTGCCAGGCGGTGATGGTCGCACCATCCCTGGACATCTCCTTCGAACAACACGCCGCAGCCGCCGGGGCCAGCGTGCGTACCTTGTCGCGGTTGTTCCAAAGCCACCTGGGCATGGGCTTCGCCGAATGGCGTCGCCAGGTGCAACTGGCCACGGCGGTCGCGGAGTTGATCCAGGGCCAATCGGTGAGCAGTATCGCGCGCGCTCTGGGTTACTCGCCAAGCAGTTTCAGCGACATGTTCCGCCGCGCACTCGGTGTGGCGCCGTCGCACTACGTTGGCTGAGGAATTGGCCGAAATCCTGAAGCACTTGGCCGATGCGTGAGGAGGGCGGGCTCTAGACTGAGCCCATCAACCTACAAGGCGCCACCCCATGAACTACCTCATTTCTCTCGCCATCGGCCTGTTTGTCGGCGTGATCTACGGCGCCTTGGACTTCCGCTCGCCCGCGCCGCCGGCCATCGCCCTGGTGGGTTTGATGGGCATGTTGCTCGGCGAAAAGCTCTGGCCCCTGGGTCGGCAGCTGGTCAGCGGTTGGTGGTCCTGATTTCCCTTTTCCCTGCGATGGATATTGGTCATGAAAGCACTGCAATTTTCCGCTACCGGCGACCTCAACGCCCTGCGCTTCGTCGACGTCGCCACCCCGGTGCCGGGCGCCGATGAAGTGCTGGTGCAGATCAAGGCGGCAGGCTTGAACCCCAGCGATGTGAAAAACCTGCTTGGGCGTTTCCCTTACACCACGTTGCCGCGCATTCCCGGACGTGACTTCGCTGGCGTTGTCGTCGAAGGTCCGCAGGCGTTGCTTGGCCAGGAAGTCTGGGGCACCGGTCGCGACCTCGGTTTTTTTGCCGACGGTTCTCATGCCGAATACCTGAAGGTGGCGGCCAACGGCGTGGCCCGCAAGCCCAGCCATCTGAGCTTCGCCCAAGCCGCCAGCCTTGGTGTTCCCTACACTACCGCCTGGGATGCCCTGGAGCGCAGCGGTGTGGGCAAAGGCACGCGCTTGCTGGTGATTGGTGCCAATGGCGCCGTCGGCGGTGCGGCCTTGGCCCTGGCGAAAATCCGTGGCGCCCAGGTGCTGGCGGCGGTACGGCGCCCGGAGCAGGTTGAGGCATTGCAAGGGCAGGGGGTAGACACGATTGCCCTGGGGCAGCCGGAGGACTTGGGTGCACAGGTCAACCGCGTGTTCACCGGCGGTGCCGATGTGATCTTCGACACCACTGGCTTCTGGCTGCCGGCGGCCGTGGCCGGCCTGGCGCCGTTCGGTCGTATCGCGATCATCGCCGCGCCGCTGGACGGTCATGTGCAACTGCCAGCCCTGGCCTTGTACCGCAAGGGCGGGTCGGTGGTGGGGATCAATTCGTTGCTCTACAACTGCGAGCAATGCGCGCGGATGCTGGAGCAGTTCGGGCGGTTTTTTGATGAGGGGTCGCTGCCGCTGCCGACGGGGTTGCGGGAAGTGGCGTTGGCCGATGGTTTGGTGAGCTATGAGGAAGTGAACAGCGGCAGTGCAGACAAGATCATCTTCTTGCCTTAATGCCATTCAAATGAGGGAGGGGCGAGCCCCCTCCCACAGCTTGATCCCTATCAGGCCTCGGGAACGCCGTTTTCCCACGCCGACCAGTTCTTGAGGATCGCCTGTACCAGCGGGTTACCCGTGCGATACAGGTTCTCCAGCGCCGGCACGAACCCACCCTGGTCCGCGTACTTCAGCAGGTTGTCCACTTCGCTGTAGCCCGGATAAGGCCGGTCGAAGTCCGACCCCGCTCGTACCACCGCCAAGCGTTGAATATCCACTAACCCTTCGCGGCTGGCGCGCAGCAGTGCTTCATAGGTGGAGTTGTCCTCCTGCTGGGTGGTGCAGTACTCGCCTTTGTTGTCGGTGAGCAGCTTGGTCCAGACTTCGGCGCGTTCACTCAGGCGTGTGCCGGAGAACCAGGTATTGCCCGCCAGGGTGTCGCAGCGCGTGACCTGCGGCGGTTGATTGGCCGGGGCGGCCGGGTAGTGTTTGCGCCAGGCAGCGGATTCCTTGCTTTCGCTCAACTTAACCTGGTGCGACAGGGCAAACGCCTTGGCCTGCAACTTGGGGTTGAGCTCAAACACTTCGGTCTTGTAGTCCAGCGGCGGCTTTTCGTTCGGGCCTTTGGTGTTGATGCCGATGTAACCGGTCGGCCAATCCTTTGGCGCGTCCCGCGAGTCCAGTTCCCACTGCGTGCCGAACTCCACCAGATAGTGAGCCCAGGCCGCAGTGCCGATGGTGCCATGCTTGGGGCTGATGCCGGCGATCCCGGCGATCAGGAAGTAGCTCTGGCGCAAGTCGAACTTGGGCGACAAGGCCAGCGCCAGGGTCGACGCGGCGGCATTGGTCTGGCCCATGCCGGTCACCAGCAGGCAGACGTCCTGGGTGTTGCAGCGGATTACCGGGTATTCGGCAGAAAGGCCCGGTACGCGGACTTCCTGCTTGAGTTCCAGGCGATCGATCCAGGTCTGCGCCTCGGGGGCGAACATGGTGATCAGCATCACCTTGGGCTTGATGGGCGCATCCGCCAACACCACAGGGGATAGCAGGGCCAGGCCGACGGCCAGCGAGAGACGGGTAAACAGTTTCATCCAAAGCTCCTTGATCAGAATTGATAACCGACGCCGGCGTAGTAACCCCAGCCGTCCGAACGGGCGCGGAAGTTGCCTTCGCCAAAATTCAACTCGCTGCCGTCCTCCCAGTTGCCGCCGTTGTGAAAGTAGCGACCGACCAGGGTGAAGCGCAGGTGGGTGAACGAGTACAGCAGCACGTTGGTTGCCACCAGGGAATTGGCGGTGCGCGCCGGGTTGTCCTTGTGCAGGTCCGAGCCGAAATCGTAGTTGGTAAAGCCGATGTAGGTCAGCGAGGCACCGTTGTCGAAGCTGCTGATGGGCACGATGTATTTCATTTGCGCACGGTAGCCGTCCCACGAGTATTCATTGCTGGCACCATAGTTTTCCCACTGATAACGCCCGTAGAAATTCGCCGACAGGTTGACCCGCGAGTGAGTCTCGATGTCGGTGCCCAGGCCGCTGTACAGCGTGTTGGCGCGGTTGGCCTGGTTGCTGCCGTGGTCGTAGATCCAGTCGAACGCTACATACCATTCCTTGAACGGCCCGATGGCCAGGCTGCGGCCCGCCAGGTAGTCGATGGAGATGCGCGGCTCGTGCTCCATGAACACTGGCGAGCCATGGTCCCACGCGCCTTTGTCATTGCTGTTACCGATGCCGAGGATCTTGGGCACGTCGATGTAGCCATACAGCTCGAACGGCCCCTTGCGGCCGAAGTACTCGTATTCCAGGTAGATGTCGTCGGACGGCTTGGGGCCGAAGCTGATGTCTTTGCTGCCGATAAGTGTCAGGTCCTGATTGAACCAGTCTGACAGGTAAGCGCCTTTTTTCGTCGGGCTGGCTTCCGGGCTCAGGGTTTCGCCCTGTGCTGAGTCATCGACAGGGTTTTCCTGCGCCAAAATGGGTGCGCTGAGTACTCCCGTAACGACAGCCAGTAGCAGGGAAACACCAAGGGCGCAGGGGTGCCTTGAAGTGGAATGCATTGAAAATCCCTATTCGTACGCGGTTTGAACCCAATTCTTCGGGTCGTGGTGAACTTGGCTGGCAAGTTCGTCCCGCAAACGTTTGCACAGGCTGTACCAACTTTGTCTATTGGCTTGAATAAGCAGGGAAAAAGCGTGATTAATCGACCTTTTGGTCAGAATTGACTGGGTGTCATTGTGTCGAGGCGATTGAACAGATGCATCGCGGTTTCCCGGCGGTATTCGCTCGGCGTCTGCTGCATCTCGATGCGAAAGTGCCGGTTGAAATTGGACAGATTGGCGTAGCCCACTTCAAAGCAGATTGCCGCCACCGACATCTCGCTTTGCAGCAACAACCGGCAGGCGCGTTGCACGCGGAACTTGCGTATCAGGTCGATAAAACCGTGGCCGGTGTTGCGCTTGAAGAAGCGCGAGAAGCCCGGCTCGCTCATCTCCAGTTGCGCGGCGATCTCCGACAGGCGCACGTCACCTGTGAGTTCGCGCATCAGGTAATCGAAGGCCTTGTTGATGCGCTCGGCGCTGCGTGCATCCAGGGTCGGCGCGTAGCACGGGCTGGCCAGTGCCTGGACGTGCTGCGCCGGGGCGTGCTTGAGGGTGTCGAGCAGTTGCAGGAACAGGATCAGCCGCTGCAGGCCCTGGGCGCGGCCGATGTCTTCCATCAAGGCTGCCGCACGCAGCGCGGTGTCGCCGTGAAATTGCAGGCCGCGTCGGGCGTGCTCGAACAGCGGCTGCAAGTCGCCGAGTTCCGGTAGGGTCTTGCGCAGGGCGAGGAGCGCGGTGCCGTCGAACTGCAGCACCACATCGCGACCGCGCAGGTGTTCGCCGGGGGCCAGTTCGCCAATCCAGTCGTGGGGCAGGTCGGGGCCGATCAGGGCGACATGGCCGGCGCTGAATGCACCGATATAGTCGCCCGCAACCAACTTGCCGCTGCCCTGGCGGATCAGGTGGATTTCAAATTCGGGGTGATGGTTCCAGCGCGCCAGGTCATAGGGGTAGTCGTGTTCGAACCAGCGAAAGCAGTGGTCCGGTTCGGGCAGGATCACTTCACGTTCGGCGGGGCGGTGCTCGAACAGCTGGGCGCGGCTGGCAGGCATGGCGGGGCTTCTTATGATTCTTGGAATCGCTCCAAAATACGCGCCTCGAGCGTGGCCGCGCTACCCCTGTTTTTGCCCGGGACTGATACTTTTTTAACCCGCGAGTGACGGTTAAAAAAGTACCACTCGCGCGTCCGCCATGGGTTTGTGGGGGCTTGGCCAAGCTGCTGTAATCGGCCCTCAACAACAAAAACAACAGGTGGAAACCGCCATGCTCAAGCTTACGCAAGCATTGTTCCTGCTGTCCGGCCTGGCCTCGGCCATGGCCAGTCACGCCGCCGATACCGTGACCATCGCCACGGTCAACAACAGCGACATGATCCGCATGCAGCGTCTGTCCAAGGTGTTCGAAGCGCAGCACCCGGACATCAAGCTCAATTGGGTAGTGCTCGAAGAAAACGTGCTGCGCCAGCGCCTTACCACCGATATTGCGACCCAGGGCGGGCAGTTCGATGTGCTGACCATCGGCACCTACGAAACCCCGCTGTGGGGCGCCAAACACTGGCTGGAACCGCTGACCGGGCTGCCGGCCGGCTATGACGCCGACGACATCTTCCCCTCGGTGCGCCAGGGCCTGTCGGTCAACAACACCCTCTACGCCTTGCCGTTCTACGGCGAAAGCACCGTCACCTACTACCGTACCGACCTGTTCGAGCAGGCTGGCCTGAGCATGCCCGCGCATCCGACCTGGACCCAGCTTGGCGAATTCGCCGCCAAGCTCACTGCCAAGGACAAGGATCAGTACGGCCTGTGCCTGCGCGGCAAGGCCGGTTGGGGCGAGAACATCGCGCTGCTGAGCACCATGGCCAATGCCTTCGGCGCGCGCTGGTTCGATGAGCAGTGGAAGCCCGAACTGACCAGCCCCGAGTGGACCGCGGCGGCCAATTTCTACGTCAACAACCTCAAGCAATACGGCCCGCCGGGGGTGTCCAGCAACGGTTTCAACGAAACCCTGGCACTGTTCAACAGCGGCAAATGCGCGATCTGGGTCGACGCCAGCGTCGCCGGCTCCTTCACCACCGACAAGAGCCAAAGCAAGGTCGCCGACCGCACAGGCTTCGCCGCCGCGCCGACCGAAGTCACCGACAAGGGCTCCTCGTGGCTGTACGCCTGGTCCCTGGCGATCCCGGCCACTTCCAAGCACAAGGACGCGGCGAAAGCGTTTATCACCTGGGCCACCTCCAAGGACTACGTCCAATTGGTCGCCGATAAAGAAGGCATCACCAACGTCCCGCCAGGCACCCGCCAGTCCACCTACAACGACGCCTACTTGAAGGCCGCGCCGTTCGCCCAGGTGACCCTGGAAATGATGAAGCATGCCGACCCCGCGCACCCGTCGGCCAAGCCGGTGCCGTACGTGGGCATCCAATACGTGACCATCCCCGAGTTCCAGGCCATCGGCACCTCGGTCGGCAAGCTGTTCTCGGCGGCGCTGACCGGCGGCATGTCGGTGGACCAGGCGCTGCTTCAGGCCCAGTCCACCACCGAACGCGAGATGAAACGTGCGGGTTATCCGAAATGACTTTGACAGGAGCAGCCATGAAACGACTGGAAGGTAAAAGCGCGCTGATCACCGGCTCGGCGCGCGGCATCGGCCGCGCCTTTGCCCAGGCCTATATCGCGGAGGGCGCCCGCGTGGCCATCGCTGATATAAACCTGCAACAGGCGCAAGCGACCGCCGCCGAGCTGGGTCCACACGCCTATGCCGTTGAAATGGATGTCACCAACCAGACCTCCATCGACGACGCGATTGCCGCCGTGGTGGCCGAGGCTGGCAAGCTGGATATTCTGATCAACAACGCCGCGTTGTTCGACCTGGCGCCCATTGTCGACATCAGCCGCGCTAGCTACGAGCGACTGTTCTCGATCAATGTCGCCGGCACGTTGTTCACCTTGCAGGCGGCAGCGCGGCAGATGGTCCGCCAGGGCCACGGTGGCAAGATCATCAACATGGCCAGCCAGGCCGGACGCCGTGGCGAGCCGTTGGTGGCGGTGTACTGCGCGACCAAGGCCGCGGTGATCAGCCTCACGCAGTCGGCGGGGTTGAACCTGATCAAGCAGGGCATCAACGTCAATGCCATCGCGCCGGGGGTCGTGGACGGCGAGCATTGGGACGGGGTGGATGCGCTGTTCGCCCGGCATGAAGGTCTGGCGCCGGGGGAGAAGAAGCGGCGGGTGGGGGCAGAGGTGCCGTTTGGGCGGATGGGCACGGCGCAGGATTTGACCGGGATGGCGGTGTTCCTGGCATCAAAGGACGCTGACTATGTGGTGGCCCAGACCTACAACGTCGACGGCGGCAACTGGATGAATTAGCGTCGTACCGGGGTGTGGGAAGGGCTTGTGTAGGGGGCGGGCAAGCCCGCTCCCACAGTTGAGCTGTGTTGTTCGGCAGAACGCGTCAGTCCGCAAAGCTACGGTCGAAAAAGTAGATCTCTCCTGGCTTCAACACTTCCATCGTCGCCTGCGGTCTTCCTCCTTCACCCTGCTTCTTGCGCCCCGTTTCCCGCAAATACCCTGCCTCCGTCAGCTTCATCAGGCGCTGGCGAATACTGGTCTTCAACACCGGCCGCGCCAGCACCACGGAAAATATCGTGGTCGCCTCCGGTGCGCTGAACTCGTCGCCCAGGAACATCAACGGCAGGCTGCTGTACAACGACTTCGACAACAGCCGTTCCTGCACTGCCGCGACGATCAGGTTGTGGTCGAACGGCAGCTTGAGGCGGCCCTCGGCGACGGCATCCAGGCCAAACCAGGCCTGATGCGCGCCCAATTCTACTGCCTGCGCAACGATCGCCAGGTAGTAGGTGGACGACGACCAGCAACGCGGGTCGCGGAACGCATCCCCCACGGTGCCCACCTGTTCGCTCCAGGCCAGCTCAAAACCCACCTTGTCACTGGCGCGCAACCGCTCCAGCGCATCGTTGAGGCTCAGGTCCTGCACGCCGCCATTCACCACCACACCCGGTAGTGCCCAATGCCCCGCGAACGGTTCGGCTTCGCGCCTGTTGAGCAGCAGCTTCAATTCACCGGAGGCGCGGCAGTAGTAAAACACGCACAGGTCGATGGTATGCAGGTAGGCGCTGAGTGACATGGAACATCCTTATGAACAGTGGCGGGGCACAGTCTAACGGATCGAACAGATATGTCATGTACTGAGTCCAGCATAGATAAACAAATGTTTCTTGCAATGAAAGTACATGACGTGTACTTTTGTTTCCAGGCCACAGGAGAACCGCCATGACCCTCGCGAAAACCGCCATTGCTTCATTCGACGTCGATGCCCAGAAGAGCTTCACGCCGCTGTGCCCCAACGAATTGCCAGTGGCCGGCGGCGACCAGATCGGCGCCGAGCTCAACTTCATGGCCAGCCTCGCCGGCCATCGTGTCGGCAGCAAGGATGCGCATACCCCGCACGCCCCGTGGGTGGTGGCGCAACACAGCGAGATGCTGCAACCCACCGGCCTGGCCCATGCCGATGTGACCTGGGTCAGCCACTGCGTACCCGGCACCAAAGGCTTCACCTTGCTCGACGAGTTGCCCACCCCCTATGACTACGACTACTTCATCTGGAAAGGCGTCGAACCCGACCTGCACCCCTACGGCGCCTGCTTTCATGACCTGCACGACAAACTGTCCACCGGCGTCATCGAGTACCTCAAAGCCCACGGCGTGAGCCGCGTGCTCGTCGGCGGCCTGGCCCTGGACTACTGCGTCAAGACCACCGCGTTGCAACTGCTCAAGGCCGGCCTGGAAGTGGTCCTGCACCTGCCCGCCTGCCGAGGCATCAGCGAAGAGGGCGGTGTGCAGGCGGTCAACGATCTGCTCAAGGCCGGTGCCGTGATCAGCAGCACCCGCGAAGAACTGGCCGCGATGGCCACGCGTTAAGGAGAACCACCATGGAAAGTGCCTACGACTACGAATCCCCGGTGATCCAGGGGTTGCTCGATACCGACTACTACACCTTCACCATGATGCAGGCCGTGTTGCACCAGCACCCCAACGTCGATGTGGAATACAACTTCATCGTGCGTTCCAAGGAAAAGCTCGGCCACTTGATCCCGCAACTGCGCGACGAACTGGAAAAACTCGCTGACCTGCAGATGCGTGAAGGCGAGTTGCGGTTTCTGTTCAACCCGCGTTTTCGCGAATACCTCACCCCGGATTACGAGCGTTTCCTCGGCCTGTTCCGTTTCAACCTGCGCTATATCCATGTCAGTGAAGTCGATGGCCAACTGAACATCCGCGTGGTCGGCCCGATGCTGCACTGCATCATGTTCGAACAGCCGGTGCTGGCGTTGGTCAGCGAGTTGCGCAACCGCGACAAGTACCCCGACGTGAGCCTCGAAGACGTCACCCGCAAGCTCTACCAGAAGTTTGACTGGCTGGAGAAAAACCTCAGCCGCGACGAACTGGCCGACCTGCGCGTGTCTGATTTCTCCACCCGCCGGCGCCTGTCGTTCAAGGCCCAGCGCGAAGTGGTCGACATCATGCGTCGCGACTTCCCCGGCCAGTTCGTTGGCACCAGCAACGCGCACCTGGCCTATGAGTTCGACCTGCCGCTGATTGGCACCATGGCCCACCAATGGCTGATGGTGCACCAGCAACTGGGGCGCCTGCGTGAGAGCCAGAATGCGGCGTTGGAGAACTGGGTGCGTGAGTACCGTGGCCGCCTCGGCATTGCCTTGACCGACTGCATCAGCACCGATTTTTTCCTCAAGGACTTCGACCTGTACTTCGCCAAGCTCTACGACGGCCTGCGCCAGGACTCCGGTGACCCCATCGCCTGGGCCGACAAAGTATTGGCCCGCTACAAACAACTGGGCATCGACCCGATGACCAAGGACCTGATGTTCTCCGACGGTCTGAATTTCGAAAAATGCCTGCCGATCCTGCGCCACGTGCGTGGCAAGGCCAGGTTCGGTTTCGGCATGGGCACCAGCCTGGCGTGTGATGTAGAAGGCGTCGAACCGCTGAGCATCGTGATGAAACTGGTGCGGGTGCATGGCGAGCCAGTGGTGAAGTTCTCCGATGACCCGATCAAGAATGTCTGCGAAGACGCCTCGTTTTTGCAGTACGCGGCACAGGTGTTCAACGTAGGTAGCGTGGAGGTGTGACATGCAAGAGCGTATTGCGCAGGAACTGAACATCAATCGGCGCTTGGTGGCGGGTGGCGAGCCCGGGGAAATCCAACGACGCATCGACTTTATCAAGACCACCTTGCGCCAGTCCGGCTGCCAAGCCCTGGTGCTGGGCATCAGCGGTGGTGTTGACTCCCTGACTGCCGGCCGCCTGTGCCAACTGGCGGTGGAGCAATTACGCGCCGAGCACTACGACGCACGCTTTATTGCCATGCGCCTGCCTTACAAAAGCCAGGCGGATGAAGCCGATGCCCAGGCCTCACTGGCGTTTATCACTGCGGACCAGGTCGATACCCTGAACATCGCCGCCAGCGTCGATGGCCTGATGGCCAGCCTGGGTGCCACTGAAGCCAGCGCCGCCCATCTCGACTTCATCAAGGGCAACGTCAAGGCGCGCGCACGGATGATCGCGCAGTACGCCGTGGCCAACCTGCACAACGGCCTGGTGGTCGGCACCGACCACGGTGCCGAAGCGTTGATGGGGTTCTTCACCAAATTCGGCGACGGCGCGTGCGACCTGGCGCCACTGTCGGGCTTGACCAAAACCCAGGTGCGCCTGCTGGCCACGGCGCTTGGCGCACCGGCCAGGCTGGTGCACAAACAGCCCACGGCTGACCTTGAAGAGCTGGTGCCTGGCAAGTTGGATGAGCACGCCTACGGGTGCACCTACGAGGAAATCGATGCGTACCTGATGGGCGAGCCGGTGAGCGAGCGGGTGAGGGGGATACTGCAGGGTGCTTACATGAAGACGGCTCACAAGCGCGCACTGCCAATTACCCCGATCTGACGCTGGAGTTTGCAGGTTTCATGGCGATAGGTCGTTATTTGTCGGCGAAAGCAACGTGCGGGGAGCGAGGAAAGTTAACCGAGAGGTATCGGCAAGCTCATGGGTGCTTGCAGGAACCATTCGACAGCCAGTTGCCACAGAGAGGAGGTCGATCCTGTGCGCGCCAACGAGTGGGGGTCGGCAGTTATCGATTCCACTATTTGAGGTTGTGCCATGTACCATTTAAGTCTTCATCAGGAATCGCTTTTCAATGGCGGTTTTATCCAGCGTAGTGAGCAGCCCGGAATTGCGCTTACCAGCATCTATATGAACGTGCCCAACTCATCAGTGGCCCGTGAGTTCGCCCACAACTTCGATCACTTCCGCAGGTTCGGCAGCGACTTTGTCACGCGTCCAAACCTTGAGTGGGCGGCCGGCCGCCAGCCGATGGGGGATAACTACGTCAACCGGATGACCTCCCTCGCCCGAGAGCTCCTCAGCCGTCCTGAAGTGAGCCAACTGCTGAATAATCAAGTCAGCCGGGGCGATGCGGACGCTATGATCATGCATTTTGATCAACGGGAAGCTCCAATGCTGCGTGAAGCGCCCAAGTACCACTGCAGTGGCTTGCAGCAGCGGCCCGACGGTCAATTCAACTTTCGCTTGGCCCTTCAAGCCTCCCCGCAACTGCCGGCTTTGGGCGGCCAGTACGCCAATCGCAGCCAGTGGAACGGCCCGGCCCAAGATTCCGGGAATCGTCCGTATGCCAATGATTCAAAGGAGGAGTTCTGCAACAAGATACTGGCGCGTTTCAGTGCCTTTGAAGATCCGAATTCTCCGGGCATGATCACCGACAAGTCCCTCAGTGCCGTTGCCAGCGGTTATCGCCTGGATGGCCAGCCCGCCACGCAGAAGGAGGTAGATCTGGCCAATGAACTGCTGGAGCGGGGTGGCTTGTTCAAGGAGCTTGATCAAAGCAGCATGGGCGTAATGGACGGCGCTTTCTCCAGGGGCAATTTGCAGTTCTCGTCGGACAAGTATCGCAATATGGGTGATCACGACCTGCTGCAAGGCGTTAAAGACAACTTCAGGCAATTCACCGCTGGCGCCAACGATAAGTACGTCAACGTCAATGAGTTGAAGGAAGCGGCAGGGCTTATCCCGTCCAATCGTACGTTCAGTCAGGAAGCCCGCCAATTGGCTGCTGAGCTTCTCAAACGTCCAGGCCTGCTACGAGACCTGGACATCGGTATCAAAGTGGAGAGTGGCAAGCCGGGCGCAGAAGACCAACGCTTCGATATCGACAACCTCAACCACATGCTCGGTAAAAGCTGATCGTCAGCGGGTTGAGGCACAGCGATGAGTCGGTGGCCCGGCTCATCGCTGCTGTTATCGGGAACCCGGACTGATCATCGTTTTAGGGCGTAGTAGCGGGCTTGCTCGCGAAAGCGGTCTGTCAGCTGGTGCAACCGCTGACTGATACACCGTTTTCGCGAGCAAGCCCGCTCCCACAGGTGATTGGTGTTGATGGATCGTGAGTGTTCGGCTGGAGATTGCCCAGGCACTGCCAATCTCCCGTGGCTGTCGAGCTTTAGCGAGGCTGCGCAGGCGGCGGCACTGTTGGTAGCGGTGGAGCGTTTCATCCTGACCATGGCAGATGAAGGGCGGCAAGCTGCGGCGTTCTGCATTCCTCGTTACTGGATTGGATCCATTTGCGGTATAAGCTCGCATCGCGCATGTGTCACGAGGCTCCGTTTTTCATGCAAAACCCTATGCAACGCCCGCTATGGCAGATCTACCTGATCTTCCTGGCGCCGATGGTGCTATCCAACTTCCTGCAAAGTTTTTCCGGCACGCTCAACGGCATCTACGTCGGGCAGATGCTCGGCACCCAGGCGCTGGCGGCGGTGTCGGGGATGTTTCCCATCGTGTTTTTCTTTATCGCCCTGGTCATCGGCCTGGGGGCGGGCGCCTCGGTGCTGATCGGCCAGGCGTGGGGCGCGCAGGAGACAGGGCTGGTCAAGGTGATCACCGGCGCGACCCTGACCCTGGGCGCATTGGTGGGGGTGATCGCGGCGGTGCTCGGCAGCTTGTTTGCGCGTCCGGCGTTGCAGGCGTTGGGCACGCCGGTTGACGTGTTGGACGATGCGGTCGGCTATGCGCAGATGATGATGCTGATCATGCCGCTGCTGCTGGTGTTCATCCTCTACACCCAACTGCTGCGCGGTGTCAGCGATACGGTGTCACCTTTGCTGGCGCTGATGGTCTCGACCCTGGTCGGGCTGCTGCTGACCCCGGCGCTGATCCGGGGCTGGATCGGCCTGCCGCCCATGGGTATCCAGAGCGCGGTGTATGCCGGGCTGGTGGGTAACGCTTCGGCCATGCTGTTTCTGATCCTGCGGCTGCACCATAAAAATCATGTGATGGCCCCCGACCGTGAACTGCTGGCGGCCCTGCGCCTGGACCGCGTGATCCTCGGTAAAGTCCTGCGCATCGGTTTGCCCACTGGCTTGCAGATGGTGGTGTTGTCGCTGTCGGAATTGGTCATCCTTGCCCTGGTTAACAGCCATGGCTCCCAGGCCACCGCGGCCTATGGCGCGGTGACGCAGATCGTCAACTACGTACAGTTTCCGGCGCTGTCGATTGCCATCACTGCATCGATCCTCGGCGCCCAGGCGATTGGCGCGGGGCGGCTGGAGCGTATCGGGCCGATCCTGCGCACCGGGCTGCTGATCAATACTTGCCTCACTGGTGGCTTGATCGTGCTGGGTTACCTGCTGTCGCACTGGTTGCTTGGCCTGTTCATCACCGAGGACGCGGCGCGGGTGAATGCCGAGCACCTGCTGCATATCATGCTGTGGAGCATCCTGGTGTTTGGCTTCCAGGCCGTGGTCGGCGGCATCATGCGGGCCAGCGGGGTGGTGCTGATGCCGGTGGCGATCTCGATCTTCTGCGTGCTCTGCGTGGAGCTGCCGATGGCCTATCTGTTCAACGCGCACTTCGGCCTGGAAGGCGTGTGGATGGCGTTTCCGGTGACTTACCTGGCGATGCTCGGGTTGCAGGTCACGTATTACCGCCTGGTATGGCGACACAAGCAGATCACGCGGTTGGTGTGAGTTTAAGGCCGCCCAGCAGCAGCTCCAAACCGAGCAAGCCTTCTTGTAGCCGCGCGTCCGGGTGTTCATTCCGGGCAATCCACAGCGCGGTGCTGACCAGGCTGCCGTTGATCAACTGAGCCAATGCCTGGCTCGGGGCTGGGTGGATCACCCCGGCTTGCATCAAGCCTTCCAGCAGTTGGCGCAGCGATGCCACGCAGTGTTGCTGGGAGCCGGTGTCTCCCAGCACGGCAGGGGCATCCTGCAACACGATGCGCTGGATCTCGCTGTCCTGGGCCATGCCCAGATACGTCCGGCAGCGCTCACAGAAGCCCACCCAGGGGTCCAGGGCCTGGTCGGTGATGTGCTGCAAACGCGCATCCATCTCGCTGTCGAGTTGCGCCACCACGGCAGCCAATAGACCTTTCTTGTCACCGAAGTGATGGTACAAAGCACCGCGGGTCAGACCGGCGCGGGCGGTAAAGTCGTCCATCGAGGTGTTGGCGTACCCTTGAGTGGCAAACGCCTGGCGCGCGCTGGCGATCAGCCGGGCGCGGGTGTCTTCGATCATTTCAGCACGGGCTCGGCTCATGGGGGGCTCGTTATGGGCAAGTGAGTGATTGACATACGGTGCGTATGTTAAGCATGATTCGTCACATACGTATCGTATGTATTTTGCCTTGATCGCTTCAAATGGCAAACCCCAAGGCGCAGAAGAAGAGGTCAAGAAGAGATGGCAAACCCCTATGCCGCGTTATTCCAGGTGCCAGGCGCGCGGGCTTTTGTGCTGGCCGGCATGCTTGCGCGCATGCCGGTGTCGATGACCGGCATCGGCCTGATCACCATGCTCGCCCAAGTGCATGGCGGCTATGGCCTGGCGGGCTCGGTGGCGGCGGTGTTTGCGTTGGCCACGGCATTTTGTGCACCGCAGGTTTCACGGTTGGTGGACCGTTATGGCCAGGGCCGGGTGCTGCCCATCGCCGCGTTGATCGGCGGCGGTGGCTTGTTGATGGTGCTGCTGTGTACCCGATTGCAGGCGCCGGGCTGGACGTTGTTCCTGTTCGCCGCCCTGGCCGGTTGCATGCCGAACATGTCCGCCATGGTGCGGGCGCGCTGGACCGAGTTGTACCGTGGGCAACCCAAACTGCAAACCGCGTTTGCCCTGGAATCGGTGCTGGATGAGGTGTGCTTTATCATCGGCCCGCCGATTTCGGTGGGCTTGAGCGTAGTGCTGTTCCCGGAGGCCGGGCCGCTGGTCGCCGCCCTGTTGCTGGCGGTGGGCGTCACCACCTTTGTGTTGCAGCGTGAAACCGAACCGCCCGTGCATGTGCGCCACGACCACCACAGCGGCTGGTTGATCGCGTCGCCATCCGTGCTGATCCTGATGATCCTGCTGCTGGCCATGGGCGTGATCGTCGGCGTGGTGGACGTGGTCAGCGTGGCCTTCGCCCAGCACCAGGGCCAGCCGGCGGCGGCGAGCATTGTGTTGTCGGTGTACGCCATCGGCTCGTGCCTCGCCGGGTTGGTCTTTGGCACGCTCAAGCTCAAGGCGCCGCTGCCCCGGCAGTTCCTGTATTGCGGCGTGGCCACGGCGTTGACCACCTTGCCGCTGTTGCTGGTGACCAACATCCCGGGGCTGGCGGTGACGATCTTTATTTCCGGCCTGTTCTTCGCGCCAACCCTGATCGTGTCCATGGCCCTGGTGGAGCGCATCGTCTCACCCAGCCGCCTGACCGAAGGCATGACCTGGCTGATCACCGGCCTGAGCATCGGCGTGGCCATCGGTGCCGCCAGCTCCGGCTGGATGATCGACCACTTTGGCGCCACCAGCGGATTCTGGGTGGCGTTGGTGGCGGGGGCAGTGGTGGCGGGGTCAGCGGTGCTTGGGTATCGGCGATTGGGCTGATCAGCCAATCGTTGGGAGCGGCTGTGCGCAGTGATGTTGTAAAAACTCGTTCAATGCCTGGCGTGTCAGGTCATCTTCGATGGAGCCAATGTAGCCGTTGTGTTTCAGTCGGTTGTTCACTGAATCAGGTCCTCTGATTTCAATTGTTCGATGATCTGGCGCCGAACCTAGTGTTGCAGTTCGTTGATGACACTCGGTAGCACGCCTTTTACCCCGCGCTAATTTTTCCCTCTCCGGTTCGTTTTATAGGGACGACGTGCCTTTGTGCTTCCCGCCTATTGCTCCGGACTCCAAGAAATGAACGCTGAAGACTCCTTGAAACTTGCTCGCCGGTTTATCGGGTTGCCCCTGGAAAAACGCCAACTGTTCCTGCAAGCCTTGCAGAAAGAAGGCGTGGATTTTTCCCGGTTTCCGATTCCGGCAGGGGTGGAGGCGGGGGATCGTCAGGCGCTGTCCTACGCGCAGCAGCGCATGTGGTTTCTATGGCAGCTGGACCCGGCCAGCGGCGCCTACAACCTGCCAGGCGCGGTGCGGCTCAAGGGCGCGCTGAACCTGGGCGCCCTGGAGCAGGCGTTCGCCAGCCTGGTGGTGCGGCATGAAACGTTGCGCACGGTGTTCCAGCGCGGCGCCGATGAGCAACTGCTGCAAATCGCCACGCCGACCTCGCTGGTCATTGAGCAGCTCGACTTGAGCGCCCTGGACGCTGCCGAGCGCGAGCCGGCCGTCAATGCCGCCGCGACCCGTCAATCACTGCTGCCATTCGACCTGGAGCACGGTCCGCTGCTGCGCGTGCAACTGCTCAAGCTCGACGCGCAGGAGCATGTGCTGTTGCTGACCTTGCACCACATCGTCTCCGACGGCTGGTCGATGAACGTGCTGATCGACGAATTCATCCGTTTCTACGACGCCCATGAACGCAACGAAGCGCCGCAACTGCCGCCACTGCCGATCCAGTACAGCGACTACGCCCTGTGGCAACGCCGCTGGCTGGAAGCCGGGGAGCAGGCGCGTCAGCTTGAGTACTGGCAGGCACGCCTGGGCGATGAACATCCGGTGCTGGAACTGCCCACCGACCGCCCGCGCCCGGCCATGCCCAGCTACCAGGGCACACGGCATAACTTTGCGATCGAACCGACGCTCGCCGCGCAACTGCGCGGTTGCGCGCAACAGCACAACGTCACGCTGTTCATGTTGCTGCTGGGCGCCTTCAACGTGCTGCTGCATCGCTACACCGGCCAGGGCGACATCCGCATCGGCGTGCCCATCGCCAACCGCAACCGCAGCGAAGTCGAAGGGCTGATCGGTTTCTTCGTCAACACCCAGGTGCTGCGCACCGAACTCAGCGGGCAAACCCGCGTCGGCGAGTTGCTGCAAGCCATCAAGGAACACGCGCTGGGCGCCCAGGATCATCAGGAACTGCCCTTCGAGCGCCTGGTGGAAGCCCTCAAGGTCGAGCGCAGCCTCAGTCACACGCCGCTGTTCCAGGTGATGTACAACCACCAACCGATGGTGGCGGACATCGCAAGCATCAGCACCGCCTCGGGCCTGGAGCTGGCATTGGTGGAGTGGCAAGGCCGCACCACCCAGTTCGACCTGACCCTCGATACCTACGAAAAATCCGGCACCCTGCATGCCGCATTGACCTACGCCAACGACCTGTTCGACGCGCCCTCCATCGCGCGCATGGCCGAACACTGGATCAGCCTGTTACGCGCCATGATTGCCGATGGCCAGCAACGCATCGGCGAGTTGCCGATGCTCGCGACGCAGGACCAGCAGGTGTTGGTCCACGCCTGGAACCACACCGCCGAGGCCTATCCGACCGAGCGCGGCATTCATCAACTGATCGAAGACCAGGTGCAGCGCACGCCGCACGCACCGGCGCTGGTGTTTGGCGACAACCGCCTGACCTACACCCAACTCGACGCCCGCGCCAATCAACTGGCCAACCTGTTGCGCGAACGTGGTGTCGGCCCGGATGTGCTGGTGGGCATCTGCGTTGAGCGCTCCATCGAAATGGTCATCGGCCTGCTGGCGATTCTCAAGGCCGGTGGCGCCTACGTCCCGCTGGACCCGGAATACCCCCGGGAACGCCTGGCCTACATGATCGAAGACAGCGGCATCACGCTGCTGCTCAGCCAGCAGCGCCTGCTCGCGCAACTGCCGGCCGAGGGCCTGCAGGTGATCGCCCTGGATCAGGCGGCCAGCGCACTCGATGGCTACAGCACGGCATCCCCTGCGGTGCAGGTCCAGGCGCTCAACCTCGCCTACGTGATCTACACCTCCGGCTCCACCGGCAAGCCCAAGGGCGCCGGCAACAGCCATCGTGCGTTGGTCAACCGCCTGTGCTGGATGCAGCAGGCCTACGCACTGGATGGCAGCGATGCGGTCTTGCAGAAAACCCCGTTCAGCTTTGACGTCTCGGTGTGGGAATTCTTCTGGCCGCTGATGACCGGCGCGCGCCTGGTGGTCGCCGCCCCTGGCGAACATCGCGAGCCGGCGCGGCTGATCGAGACCATTGGCCGTCATGGCATCACCACGTTGCACTTTGTGCCCTCGATGCTGCAGGCGTTTATCCACGAGCCGGGCGTGCATGCCTGCGCCAGCCTCAAGCGCATCGTGTGCAGTGGCGAAGCCTTGCCGCTGGATGCGCAAACCCAGGTCTTCGCCAAACTGCCGCAGGCCGCGCTCTACAACCTGTACGGTCCGACCGAGGCCGCCATCGATGTGACCCACTGGACCTGCATCGATGAAGGCGCCGACAGCGTGCCCATCGGCCGGCCTATCGCCAACCTCGCCACCTACGTGCTCGACGCCCAGCTCAATCCGGTGCCGGCGGGCGTGTCCGGCGAGCTGTACCTGGGCGGCACCGGCCTGGCGCGCAGTTATCACCGGCGCCCGGCGTTGACCGGCGAACGCTTTGTGCCGAGCCCGTTCGCCGACGGCGAGCGCCTGTACCGCACTGGCGACCGCGTGCGCCAACGCGCCGACGGCGTGATCGAATACCTCGGTCGCCTCGATCATCAGGTCAAGCTGCGTGGCTTGCGTATTGAGCTCGGTGAAATCGAGACACGCCTGATGCAGCACCCCGCCGTGCGCGAGGCGGTGGTGCTGGTGCAGGGCGGCAAACAATTGGTCGCCTATCTCGTCCACGCACACGACGAGCCCGTCGACCTCAAGGCCTGGCTGCTCGGCAGCCTGCCGGAATACATGGTGCCAACCCACTTCGTGGCCCTGGCTAAACTGCCGGTGACCGCCAACGGCAAACTCGACCGCAAGGCGCTGCCGCTGCCGGACACCGCGCCGCAACAGGCTTACAGCGCCCCGCAAACCTCCCTGCAAATGGCGTTGGCGGCGATCTGGGTTGATGTGCTGGGCGTCGAACAGGTCGGCCTGGACGACAATTTTTTCGAGCTCGGCGGCGACTCGATCATCTCCATCCAAGTGGTCAGCCGCGCCAGGCAGGCGGGGCTGCGCTTCAGCCCGCGCGACCTGTTCCAGTACCAGAGTGTGCGCACGCTTGCGCTGGTGGCGAGCTTCGAGCAGGCCACGCTTATTGATCAAGGTCCGGTCAGTGGCGATGTGATCCTGACCCCGGTGCAGCAAGCCTTTTTCGCCCAGGCGATCCCGGTGCGCCAGCATTGGAACCAGTCGCTGCTGCTGACCCCGCGCGAGGCCTTGGAGCCTGCGCGTCTTGGCGCGGCGTTGATCCAGGTGATCAACCATCACGACGCCTTGCGCCTGCGCTTCACCCAGCAGGCCGATGCTTGGCAGCAGGCCCACGCCGAGCCCGTGACGGATGCGCCGTTGTGGCAACGTCACGCGAACACCGAGGCTGAACTCACCGCCCTGTGCAATGACGCCCAACGCAGCCTCGACCTGCAACATGGCCCGCTGTTGCGCGCCGCGCTGGTCACGCTGGCCGATGGCACTCAGCGCCTGCTGCTGGTGGTGCATCACCTGGTGATCGATGGGGTGTCGTGGCGCATCCTGCTGGAAGACCTGCAACAGGCTTACCGCCAAGCCGCCTTGCCGGCAAAAACCAGCGCCTATCAGACCTGGGCGCAGCGGTTGCAGGCCCATGCACACCACCTCGACGCGCAACTGGCGTATTGGCAGGCGCAAACGCTCGATGCCGAGCTGCCGTGCGACAACCCCCAGGGCGGCCTGCAACAGCGCCTGGGCGACAAGCTCGAAATCCGTCTCAGCAGCGAACACACCCGCCAACTGCTGCAAGACGCCCCGGCGGCCTATCGCACCCAGGTCAATGATCTGTTGCTGACCGCACTGGCGCGGGTAGTCGGGCGTTGGAGCGGCCAGCACGCCGCGTTGATCCAACTCGAAGGCCATGGCCGCGAAGACCTGTTCGACGGCGTTGACCTGACCCGCACCGTCGGCTGGTTCACCAGCCTGTTCCCGGTGCGCTTGCAGGCCGAAGGCGAGCTGTCGAGCGCGATCAAGTCGGTCAAGGAGCAACTGCGCGCCGTGCCTGACAAGGGCCTGGGCTATGGCCTGCTGCGCTATCTGGGCACGGTGCAATCGCGCGAAGCCCTGGCAGGCCTTGCGGCACCGCGAATTACCTTCAACTACCTGGGGCAGTTCGACCGCCAGTTCGACGAGTCCGCGCTGTTCGTCCCGGCCACGCAAGGCAGCGGCCAGGCCCAGGACGACGAAGCGCCGCTGGCCAACTGGCTGACCCTGGAAGGCCAGGTCTACGGCGGTGAACTGAGCCTGAACTGGGGCTTCAGCCGCGAGATGTTCCAGCGCTCGACCATCCAGCGCCTGGCGGACGACTACCGGCAGGAACTGCTGGCGTTGATTGCCCATTGCGTCGACCCGCAACACGGCGGCCTGACCCCGGCCGATGTGCCCCTGGCGCGCCTGACCCAGCCGCAACTGGACGAGCTGGCGCTGCCCACCCGAGGCGTGCAAGACCTCTACCCATTGTCGCCGATGCAGCAGGGCATGCTGTTCCACAGCCTGTATCAACAAGGCCAGGACGACATCTACGTCAGTCAGCTGCGCGCCGACCTTGTGGGCCTGGACGTGCCGCGCTTCCAGCAGGCGTGGCAACAGGTGCTGGCCCGGCATGACATGCTGCGCACCGGCTTTGTCTGGCAGGACGCGCAAACCCAGCCCCTGCAGGCGGTGTACCGTGAGGTGGGCTTGCCGTTCATCGAGTACGACTGGCAGGCGCGCGCCGATCAGCCAGCCGCGCTGGACGAACTGAGCGAGGCGACCCGCGCCGAGGGTTTCGTGCTGGAACAGGCGCCGCTGCTCAGCCTGAAACTGGTGCGTACCGGCCCCGGCCGCTTCCATCTGATCTACACCAACCACCATATCCTGCTGGATGGCTGGAGCCGTGCGCAGCTGTTCGGCGAAGTCTTGCAGCACTACGCCGGCCAGCCATTGCCCGCGCTTCATGGGCACTACCGCGATTACATCGGCTGGTTGCAGGCGCAGGATGGGGCCCTCAGCGAAGCGTTCTGGAAAGACCAACTGGCCGCGCTGCACACCCCGACGCAACTGGCGCGTGGCGTCTCGACAGCGCCCGCAGCGGCCAAGGGCAGTGAGCATCTGGCCCTGAGCCCGGCGCAGACCGCGCAACTGAAAACCTTCGCCCAAGCGCACAAAGTCACCCTCAACACCCTGGTGCAAGCGGCCTGGCTGCTGTTGCTGCAACGCCACACCGGCCAGGACACCGTGGCCTTTGGTGCCACCGTTTCCGGGCGCCCGGCCGGTTTGCCGGGGGTAGAGCAACAGGTCGGCCTGTTCATCAACACCTTGCCGGTCATCGCTACGCCGAGCCCGCAGCTGTGGGTCGCCGACTGGTTGCAACAGCTGCAGGCGCTCAACCTGAGCCTGCGTGAACATGAACACACGCCCCTGTTCGACATCCAGCGCTGGGCGGGGGCGGGTGGTGCGGCGTTGTTCGACACCCTGTTGGTGGTGGAAAACTATCCGGTGTCCGCGGCGTTGGCCCACGGTGCGCCCGCCGGGCTTGGGTTCAGCAATGTGCAAAACCTGGAGCAGACGCATTATCCGCTTACCGTGCTGTTGGGCGCGGGTGCGGTCCTTGAATTCGAATTCAGCTTTGATCGGCAACTGTTCGGCGCTGGCGAAATCCGCCAGTTGGCCGAGTCTTTCCAGCACCTGCTGCACGGCTTGAGCCAGGCCACGCCGCAACGCCTGGGGGATCTGCCGGCGCTGACCGACACCGTCCGCCAACAGGTGCTCCACGACTGGAACGCCACCGCCCGCGACTACCCGTTGCAGCGTTGCGTGCATCAACTGATCGAGGATCAAGCGGCCCTCACACCGGATGCCCCGGCACTGGTGTTTGCGCAGCAGCGCCTGACCTACGCCGAACTGAACCGCCGCGCCAACCGCCTGGCGCACCGCTTGATCGAAGCCGGTGTCGGCCCGGATGTGCTGGTCGGCCTCGCGGTGGAGCGTTCGGTTGAAATGGTCGTCGGCCTGCTCGCCGTGCTCAAGGCCGGTGGCGCCTACGTGCCGCTGGACCCGGAATACCCACGCGAACGCCTGGCCTACATGCTCGACGACAGCGGCGTGAAACTGCTGCTGACCCAGGCGCATCTAGTGGCGCAACTGCCGATTCCCGAGAGTTTACAACGCGTGGTGCTGGGCGATTCAACGTTCGAGGGCTACAGCGAAGCCAACCCCGGCATCGCGCTGGACGGCGACAACCTCGCCTACGTGATCTACACCTCTGGCTCCACCGGCCAACCCAAAGGTGCCGGCAACCGCCACTCGGCACTTGCCAACCGCCTGCACTGGATGCAGCAAGCCTACGCGCTGGACGTCAGCGACAGCGTGCTGCAAAAGACCCCATTCAGTTTCGACGTGTCGGTGTGGGAATTCTTCTGGCCGCTGATGACCGGCGCGCGCCTGGTGGTCGCCGCGCCCGGTGATCATCGCGATCCGGCCAGGCTGGTCAGCCTGATCAACGCCGAGCACATCACCACACTGCACTTTGTGCCGTCGATGTTGCAGGCATTTTTGCAGGAACCGAGCGTTGCCACCTGTCACACCTTGCACCGCATCGTGTGCAGCGGTGAAGCGCTGCCGGTGGACGCCCAGCAGCAAGTCTTCGCCAAGCTGCCGCAGGCCGGGCTCTACAACCTGTACGGCCCGACCGAAGCGGCCATCGACGTGACCCACTGGACCTGCATCGACGAAGGCCGCGATGCCGTGCCGATTGGCCGTCCCATTGCCAACCTCGGTTGCTACATCCTCGACAACAACTTCGAGCCGGTGCCGGTGGGCGTGCTGGGCGAGTTGTACCTTGGCGGCGTCGGCCTGGCCCGCGGTTATCACCGCCGCCCGGCGCTGACCGCCGAGCGTTTTATCGCCCATCCTTTCGTCAGCGGGGAACGCCTGTACCGCACCGGCGACCTGGCGCGCTATCGCGACGACGGCGTGATCGAATACGCCGGGCGCATCGACCATCAAGTCAAGCTGCGTGGCCAACGCATCGAGTTGGGGGAGATCGAAGCGCGCCTGCTGGAACACACCGCGGTGCGCGAGAGCGCCGTGCTGGCGGTCGACGGCCAGTCTCTGGTGGCCTACGTGGTGCTGCATGCCGCCGCCGAGGATTGGCGTGAAGTGCTCGGCGCCCATTTGGCCGAGCACCTGCCGGACTATATGGTCCCGGCGCAATGGTTGTCGCTTGAGCGCATGCCGTTGAGCCCCAATGGCAAGCTGGACCGCAAGGCTCTGCCGAACGTTGAGGTGCAAGCGCGTGAATACCTCGCGCCGCACACGGAGCTGGAGCAACAGGTCGCCATGATCTGGGCCGAGGTGCTCGGGGTGGCGCGGGTTGGCCTGAACGATCAGTTCTTCGAACTGGGAGGGCATTCTCTGCTCGCGACCCAGGCTGTCTCGCGCATCCGCCACGGCCTGGGGCTGGATGTGGGCTTGAAGGCGCTGTTCGACCAGCCGGTGCTGGGGGATTTTGTCCGCGCACTGACCGACGTGCGGGTTGAAGACAAGCCGATCCAACGCGTTGAACGCGAGCGGCCGCTGGCCCTGTCCTATGCCCAGGAACGCCAATGGTTCCTCTGGCAACTCGACCCCCACAGCGCGGCCTATCACGTGCCCAGCGCCCTGCGCCTCAAGGGCCCGCTGGATCAGGTGGCCCTGCAGCGCGCCTTCGACACCCTGGCGGCGCGCCACGATAGCCTGCGCACTCACTTGCAGCAGGACGCCGAGCGCACGGTGCAAGTGATCAGCCCCGAAACGCGCATCGCTCTGCGCGTCGTCGATGCCGATGAAGCGCGCCTGAAAGCCTTGGTCGAAGCCTGTATCACCCAGCCGTTCGACCTGCGCCAGGGCCCGCTGCTGCGCGTCAGCCTGCTGCGCCTGTCAGCCGATGAACATGTGTTGGTGCTGGTGCAGCACCACATCATCTCCGATGGCTGGTCGATGCACGTGCTGGTCGACGAATTGGTCCAGCTCTACGCCGCCTACAGCCAGGGGCAAACCCTGCAACTGCCGGCGCTGGCGATCCAGTACGCCGACTACGCCGCCTGGCAGCGCCAATGGATGGAAGCGGGAGAGAAGGCCCGCCAGCTGGATTACTGGCGTGAACGGCTCGGCGGCGAACAGCCGGTGCTCGAGCTGCCGTTCGACCACCAGCGCCCGGCCGTGCCGACCCATCGCGGTGCGCGGCTCAATGTACCGTTGCCGGCGGCGCTGCTCGACAGTCTCAAGGCCCTGGCCCAACGCGAAGGCGTGACGCTGTTCATGTTGTTGCTGGCGTCCTACCAAGTGCTGCTGCATCGCTACAGCGGCCAGCAGGACATCCGTGTCGGCGTGCCCATCGCCAACCGCAACCGGGTCGAGACCGAGCGCCTGATCGGCTTCTTCGTCAACACCCAGGTGCTCAAGGCCGAGATCGACGGGCACACCAGCGTTCGTGAACTGCTCGCCCAGGTCAAACAGCGCGCCCTTGAAGCCCAGGCCCACCAGGACCTGCCGTTCGAACAGCTGGTGCAAGCCCTGCAGCCGGAGCGCAGCCTGAGCCTGAGCCCGCTGTTCCAAGTGGCGTTCAACCACCACATCAGCCTCGCGGGCGAGCACTTGCGGCGCCTGGGCGAGTTGACGATCAGCCCGGTCGGTTGGGATGAAGCGGTCGCCCAGTTCGACCTGACGCTGGACATCGAAGAGTCCCAGACGCACCTGCTAGCGTCCTTGAGTTACGCCACCGATCTGTTTGAAGCCAGCACCATCGAGCGCATGGCGCGGCATTGGCAGAACCTGCTGCAAGCGATGGTTACCGATCAGCAGCAGAAC
>NZ_JAHPJF010000023.1:0-91916 GCF_020515815.1 Pseudomonas sp. AF03-9
GGGCCTCTACAAATCGCAGGCAACAAAAAACCGTGCCCGGATCGCTCCGGAGCACGGTTTTTTTTGCTGCGTCTTACTTGTTAACAGCGTCGGTCAGGCCTTTGGCCACAACCAGCTTGATAACTTTCTTGGCAGCGATTTCGATGGCAGCGCCAGTCGAAGGGTTACGGCCAGTACGGGCAGGACGCTCGGTCACTTTCAGTTTGCCAACGCCTGGCAGAGTGATTTCGCCGCCGTTTTCCAGCTGGTCAGCAACAACTTGGCTCAGTTGGTCCAGCAGAGCGCGCACGGTGGTTTTCGGTGCGTCTACTGCTTCAGCCAGGTCAGCGATCAGTTGGTCTTTAGTAATAGCCATTGTGGTGTTCCTTCCCTATCAAATTCATATGGATTGCAGAGTGCAGTGTCAGCCGTCGAGCCCGACCGTCTAGGTCTGGCACCCCAGGCTATAACCGCGAAGATCGGGGTTATAGATGCTTGAAACGGGGATTGGTTCGACCTGACAGATGCTGAATGCACGCTTAACGCCGAGACTTGGCGTAAGACGGGGCAAAACTAGCACAGAGACGGGGAAATATCCGCTTCTACCTACCCATTTGGTCAGCTTTATCGCTCTAAACCGTGAAAAAATGGCATATGCCATGTCGGAGAGCGGCAAAACCGCCTTGAAAGCGCGTCTTGACCAATGGGTGCGGTACACTGGGCGACTTTTCGGGGAGGCCAACCGCTCCCCTTCAACCAGCCGAGAAGCCCATGCCGATCCGTCATTGCATCGTCCACCTGATCGACAAAAAACCCGACGGCACGCCCGCAGTTCTCCACGCCCGCGATTCGGAGCTGTCCGAATCGGCCGCCATCGAGAACATGCTTGCCGACCTCAACGAGAGCTATAACGCCAAACAAGGCAAGGCCTGGGGTTTCTTCCATGCCGAGTCCGGCGCGCACCCGTTCAGTGGTTGGTTGAAGGAGTATTTCGACGGTGGCCAGGATTTCACTACCTTTAGCCGCACCGCCGTCGAGCACCTGCAAAAGCTGATGGAAGAGTCCAACCTCTCCACCGGCGGCCACGTGCTGTTTGCCCACTACCAACAAGGCATGACCGATTACCTGGCCATCGCCCTGCTGCACCACAGCGAAGGCGTGGCAGTGACCGACGAGTTGGACGTGACCCCGTCGCGTCACCTGGACCTCGGCCAGTTGCACCTGGCGGCGCGTATCAACGTTTCCGAGTGGCAGAACAACAAGCAGTCCAAGCAGTACATCTCGTTTATCAAGGGCAAGAACGGCAAGAAGGTCTCGGAGTACTTCCGCGACTTTATCGGCTGCCAGGAAGGCGTCGACGGCCCGGGCGAAACCCGTACCCTGCTCAAGGCATTCAGTGACTTCGTTGAAAGCGAAGACCTGCCGGACGAATCCGCCCGCGAAAAAACCAAGACCCTGGTGGACTACGCCAGCAGCCAGGCCAAGCTCGGCGAGCCGATGGGCCTGGAAGAACTCTCGGGCTTGATCGATGAAGATCGGCCTAAGGCGTTCTACGACCATATCCGCAACAAGGACTACGGTCTGTCGCCGGAAATTCCGGCGGATAAGCGCACCCTCAACCAGTTCCGCCGCTTTACCGGCCGCGCCGAAGGCTTGTCGATCAGTTTTGAAGCGCACTTGCTGGGCGACAAGATCGAGTACGACGAGGCGGCTGGCACGCTGATCATCAAGGGTTTGCCGACCCAACTGACCGACCAGCTCAAGCGCCGCAACTGATGCTCGGCGGGGTGTTCAAGAAAGTCCTGCTGGTATTGCTGGTGGTGGTGGTGTTCCAGAACTGGGGCAAGATCGAGCGGGTGTTCAATCCGTCCCAGGTGGCGCCGGAACAAACCCGGGCCTCGGCGCGGGTGGTGCTCTATTCCACCGAATGGTGCGGCTACTGCAAGCAGATCCGCCGCTTCCTGGACCAGAAAGGCCTGCCCTACCAGGCGTTCGACATCGAAAAGGACGCCCAGGCGCGCAAGGCCTACGAGGCGCTGGGCGGCGGCGGGATTCCGTTTGTAGACGTCAACGGCACGCTGATCCGTGAGTTCAGCCCGGAGAAGATCATGGCGGCGCTGAAATAATCAGCGCACCACGATCACGCGACCCAGCAGGTTGTGCTGCTCGAACCCGAGCACGGCCTGCAACGCATTCAACACCGCCTGCGGATCCTTGCTCGGGAAACTGCCACTGACGCGCTTGCTGCCCATCTCATCGTTGAGCAACAGGATGCGGCCCGGGTAGTAGCGCTCCAGATCCTTGACCACATCGGCCAGCGGCGCCTTGTAGTAGTTGAGCCAGCCGTCGCGCCAGGCCAGGCGCGATTCGCTGTCCACCGGGTGCATGGCATCGGCCACACCTTGCGTGTAGGCCACTTGCTGGCCGGCTGTAAGGACTTGCTGTTGGCCCTGCCTGGACGGCGTCACCCCTACCCGCCCCGACAACACCGTCACCTGCGCCCCCGCCGGTTGCAGGCGCACTTCGAATTGCGTACCGAGCACCCGCGCTTCACCGCTGCCCGCCTCCACCACAAAGGACTCGCCAGTGTGGGTCACGCTGAAAAACCCCGCACCACGACGCAACTGGATGTGCCGTTCGCCATGGCTGAAATCCACGGCAATCGCGCTGTCGGCATCAAGGGTGACTTGGGATTTATCCGCCAGGGTGACGGTTTTGACTTCGCCTGGCGCCGTCACATAGTCGGCGCCAAAGTCATCGACCCAGCGCGATGGCTGCCAGCCTGCGCCCATGGACACCATCAGCAGCAGGCACGCGGCCATCGCCAACGCGCCTGCCCCGCGTACAACCCGCGAGCGCTTCGAGGTGTGCATCGCCTTGAGGTAACCCTGCAAGGCCAATGCATCCTCGTCCGCCAATTTTCGCGCAGGCACTTCACTCAATTCCCACAGTACCTGGGCCTGGGAGTACGCCTCGATGTGGGCCGGATCGGCACGCAACCATTGGCTGAACGTGGCCTGGTCGCCGCTGCTCGGTTGGTCGTGCAGCAGGCTCAGCCAGGCCAGCGCGGCGTGTTCCTGGTCGGGCGTGGGGGTGCGGTTCACGGTGCTGTCCCTGGCGTGCGTGGGGGTGATGGCTCACGAAGGCTGGCTTTGCAGGCTTCGAGGGCACGCATCATATGTTTTTCCACGGCACTTTGGGACAGACCCATGGCCTTGGCGATTTCCGCGTACTTGCGGCCATGAATGCGGTTGAGCAGGAAAATCTGCCGCGTGCGCTCCGGCAAGCTGCGCAGGGCAGCTTCGACATGGCGCAGATCATTGCCCGCCTCCAAGGCCGCTTGGGGTTCGCAACCCTGATTATCCTGTTGCTCGGGCAGCCAGCCTTCGCTGCTGCGCACCCGCGCGCTTTCGCTGCGCAGGTGGTCAATGGCGATGTTGCCAGCGCAGCGCAGCAGGTAGGTGCTGAGTTCCTCGACCTGCACCAGCGGGCGGCGCCAGAAGCGTAGGAATAAATCCTGCACCAGGTCGGCAGCCGTGGCACGGCAACCGACACGTCGGCTGACCAAGGCTTCCATCTGTGAACGCTGCGAGAGAAACACCTGCAGGAAATGCGCACGCCCGCCTGCTGATTCAGCGCGCTGGCTGTCCTGGGACTCCGGTGGGGTGCTGATCATCATGGGCGTGGCTCAGAGGATGGCGAAGGCCGCGACGGGGCTGGCCAGCAGGCCGACGCCCGCCAAGATCAAGGCCAACCGTGGCCGATACGGCAACAACAGCACCAGCAACAGCGCACTGAGCATCAACACCGCGCACCACTCCACCAGGCCCCGGCTCCAACCACCGAGCGCCACGGCCGGCCAGATCGACAGTGCCAGCAGCAACCAGCCCGCCGCCCGCAACCCCACGCGCCGTTGGGGCGACGGCTTGCTGTGCAGCAATTCGCCATGGTGACGGTCGGTGGACAGGCATAGCGCAGTGAATCCGGCGTAGCACATCAAGAGTGCGAGCAGCATTCAGTTTGCCTCCTGCTTGAGGGTCAACGAACGCGCCCGCTCGCCCCTGGGCTGGGGCGCAGCACGGTGCTGCATCTTCCACGCGGCCCAGGCGAGGAATACGCCGCTGGCCAGGCACGTCAGGTCGAAACCGGCCATGGCCCAATCACCCGTCGCCAGCGACACGCCCAGGTGGTGCGAAGTGGTCAGCGCATTGAGCAGCGGGATCGCGACAAACAGCAGCGCGCCGACACTCAGTTGTTCAACCCAGCCCTGGCGGCCACGGCGCAGGACCGCGTGCAGCAGGCTCACACCCCAGGCCATGAAGAAGGTCTGTACTTCCCAGGCAGAGCGCTCGGCAAAGCCCACCGGCAGCAGGCGGTTGGCCCAGAAGAACGCCGCAATGGCGATCATCAACCCGGACATGCTGGCGATGTTGAGCACCTCCACCAGGCGCAGTTCAAACGGCATCACGCCGCTCTTGGCGTGCTTGAGTTGGCGCTTGCCCAGCCAGATCACCAGCCCGGTGCCGATCATCGCCGTGCCCGCCAGCCCGCAGATAAAGTACAACCAACGCAACACCGGCCCGGCGAACTGGCCCATGTGCAGGCCGTAGAAACTGCCGCCGATGATCGCCGGCAGCGATTGCCCGGCACTGGTGCGCAGCAGTTCGCCGCTGGTGCCGCTGAACGACACGATGCTGTCGAACTCATGCACCACGTTGTCGGAACTGGCCCGAAACACATTGACCGAAGCGTTCACGTCGCTGGGGTTGTTCACCCCCAGGCGCCCCACATGGCCACCGTCCCATTGCGCCCGCGCCTGTTCGTACATCGGCAACAGCGGCAGCAATTTGCCCGGTTGCCCCTGCGCCGGCGCGTTGTTGGTGGCGGGGAACACGTCGTTGAAAAAGGCGCGGGTATCACCCGCATAGGAGGCGAGGATCGGCGCCGGCATCACCATGCTCATGAAAATCACCAGGCTGCTGTAGGTGATCATCAGGTGGAACGGCAGCACCAGCACACCGACCGCGTTATGCCCGTCGAGCCAGGAACGCTGGCCTTTGCGCGGGCGGAAGGTGAAGAAGTCCTTGAAGATTTTCTTGTGGGTGATGATCCCGGTGATCAGCGCGACAAACATCACCATCGCAGCGATGGTGGACAGCCAGCGGCCCCAGGGATGGGGCATTTGCAGCTGGAAATGGAAACGATAGAAGAACTCGCCGCCCATGCTTTCGCGGGCCTGCACATCTTGGCCGGTAACCGGGTCGAGGGTTTTCTGGATGAAATTGCCGCGACGGCCAGGGTCGAGTTTGTCTTGCCACATCACCGTCAAGGCGGGGTCGCGGTCATCCGGCAGGTTGATAAACCAGCGCGCGGCCGTTGGCGCCACCTGCTGCAAATAGGTTTGCGCGACGCCCAGGCTGCGCGCGTTGTCCAGTGGATAAGCCTGCACTTCGGGCTGCATCCAGTGGCTGATCTCGTCCTTGAAATACGACAAGGTGCCCGTCAGGAAAATCGCAAACAGCAGCCAGCCAAAGATCAGCCCGCTCCAGGTGTGCAACCAGGCCATGGCCTGGCGAAAACCCTCTTTCATGGACGCGCCATCCACAACCCCACACCCGCCAGGGTGGCAAACGCCGCACTCGGCAACATCACGCCAAACCAGGCGCGCCAGGCCGTGCGGCATGCAAAGCACCAGAGCACCGCCAGCAGATAGAACACAAACGAACTCATCATCCCGGTGATCACCGCGTCGGCGCGGGACGTGGGCATCCACAATGCCAGGCAGATGGCGGCCAGGGAGGCCATCAGGTAGCCGCCGACGACAGCCGCGAGCACCCGCGATGTGACGGCCAGACGGTAGGGTAGCGCAAGTGAGGTTTTGCTTTTCATGCGGGAGACGCCAGGTTCATCAGTGCGCAATATTAATGATAAATATTCTCATAAGCAAAAAAGAACGGATGAAACGCCGGTACTGGCGGATTGCCGAACCGTAGCGGCCCACCTACAATGCGAACAATTCTTGTTCTCTAAAGCATGCCAAATGCCCGCATGCTCGTAGCGAAGGGTGATCGCGTTGCAGCCGTCCAACACCGTCGAAGTTTTGTACACCGACCATCACCACTGGCTCACCGGCTGGTTGCGACGCAAGCTCGGCTGCCCGGAAAGTGCCGCCGACCTGGCGCAAGACACATTCATCCGCGTGCTCAGCGCCCGTGAAACGCCAACATTGATCGAACCCCGCGCCTTCCTCACCACCGTGGCCAAGCGCGTGCTGTGCAATTTCTACCGCCGCCAGGACCTGGAGCGCGCCTACCTCGACGCCCTGGCCCAGTTGCCCGAACACGTGGCACCGTCGGAAGAGGAACGCGCAATCATCCTGCAAACCCTGGTCGAGCTGGACCAGTTGCTCGACGGCTTGCCCACGCCAGTCAAACGCGCCTTCCTGCTGGCCCAACTCGATGGCCTGACCTACGCGCAAATCGGCGCCGAGCTGGGCATCTCCATCGCCACCGTCAAACGCCACCTGAATAAAGCCGCCATGCACTGCTACTTTGCCCTATGAATTTCTCGACCCAAGTTGCCGAACAGGCCGTGCATTGGCTGATGGAAATGCAGCAAGGCGCCCTCAACCCGCGCCAACAAGCGGCCTGGCAGCAATGGCTGAATGCCCACAGTGAACACCAGCGCGCCTGGGACCATATGCAACGCGTCAACCAGCGCCTGCGTGGCATGCCATCGCCCCTGGCCCATGCGGCGTTGAACGCGCCAACCTCCACCAGCCGCCGCCAGGCCCTCAAGCTGCTGCTGATCCTCGGCGCTGGTTCGGCCGCCGCCTGGAGCCTGCGCCAGCAACATATCCTGCCGCCGCTCACGGCCGACTACCGCAGCCCCGTCGGTCAACGGCGCAAGGTGCAACTGGCCGACGGCAGCCAGTTGCAGCTCAATACCGGCAGCGCGGTGGATGTGCATTTCGATGGCCAGCAGCGGCTGATCCGCCTGCTCGAAGGCGAGATCCTGCTGACCGGCGCCAAAGGCAACCGGCCGCTCAACGTGCTGACCGGCCAGGGCCTGCTCAGCAGCCAGGCGGCGCGCCTGAATGTGCGCCAGTTCAACGACCACACCCAACTGGCGGTCCTCGACGGCCACGTCGACGTGATGCCCAATACCTACAGCGGCCTGCCGCTGACGGTCGACACCGCACACCAGGTCAACTTCACCCGCAAAGGCTGGGACACCCCGCGCGCCACCGACGCCAACAGCGGCGCGTGGGCCGATGGCATGCTGGTCGCAGCCCACATGCGCCTGGAAGATTTCCTCGGCGAACTCAGCCGTTATCGCCGTGGCCAACTCAATTGCGCCCCCCAGGTCGCCAACCTGCTGATCTCCGGCAGCTACCCGCTGGACGACAGTGAACGCATTCTCGACCTGTTGACCGTCAGCCTGCCGGTCAAGGTGCGGCGCTTTACCCGCTATTGGGTGACCGTCGAGGCGCGAGCCTGAAATTATCTGCAATTGTTGTGAGCCGTTTTCCACACCTCGCGTGACAGAGAAGGAAAGCCACCTTGATCCTTCCTTCTCAGGACCGCACTTCATGCCCCAGCAACCGACGCTTCTTGCCCGCACCTTGGGCCAACTCCTACTCGGCGCCAGCCTGAGCCTGACCGTACTACCTGCTGCAATGGCCGCCGACGCCAAGCCTTACCACATCGCACCAGCGTCGCTGGAAGCCGCGTTGAATCAATTCGGTCGCGAGGCCGGCGTGCTGATTTCCTTCGGCTCCGAGGTCACGGCCGGCATGCAGAGCCGTGGTTTGAGCGGCAACTACAGCGCCGCCGATGGCCTGCAAAAATTGCTCGAAGGCACCGGCCTGCAAGCCCGCGCCGAGGGCGACAATGCCTACAGCCTGCAGTCGGCCAATGCACCGGCAACCCTCGAACTGGGCACCTCCAGCGTGGTCGGCGACTGGCTCGGCGATGCGGCGCAAACCAATGTCTTCGAACATCCCGGCGCCCGTGACGTGATCCGCCGCGATGAATTCGAACGCCAGGGCGCAACCCAGGCCCGCGATGTGCTCAATCGCATCCCCGGCGTCAACGCCCCGGAAAACAATGGCACCGGCAGCCACGACATGGCGCTGAACTTCGGCATTCGCGGCCTCAATCCGCGCCTGGCGTCGCGCTCCACGGTGCTGATGGACGGCATCCCGGTGCCCTTCGCACCGTATGGCCAACCGCAACTGTCATTCGCGCCGATCAGCATGGGCAACATGGACGCGGTGGACGTGGTCCGCGGCGGCGGCGCCGTGCGCTACGGCCCGCAGAACGTCGGCGGGGTGGTCAACTTTGTGACCCGCGCAATCCCGGACACACCGACTGTCAAAGGCGGTTTCCAGACCGAAACCAGCCCGTCTTCGAGCCATGACGGTTTCAAGACCACCGCCAACCTGCTGGCCGGCGGCACCGCCGACAACGGCCTGGGCGGTGCGCTCCTGTACTCCGGCACCCGTGGCGGCGACTGGCGTGAAAACAGCAACACGCGCATCGATGACCTGATCCTCAAGGGCAAATACCAGCTCGACGAGGCCAACAGCTTCAACGCCATGGCGCAGTACTACGAAGGCCAGGCGGATATGCCCGGTGGCTTGAACGTCAAGGACTACAAGGCCGACCCGTATCAGTCGACCCGTCCCTACGACAAATTCTGGGGGCGCCGTACGATGTTCAACGCCGGTTACCGCTACCAGGAAGACCGCCGCGAATTCACCGTGAACACCTTCTTCACCACCACCCTGCGCAACGGCTACCTGGACCAGACCCGCTTCCTGTCCCTGTCGCCCCGCGAATACTGGGTGCGCGGCCTGGAAACCCGCTTCGCCCAAGGCTTCGACCTCGGTAACACCAGCCACGAAGTCGGCGTGGGCTATCGCTATATCAACGAAGCCGGCCACGAGATGCGCTACACCACGCCGATTGCGGCCAACCAGCAAATTCCGAGCACCAGCAGCAAGAACGACCGCGACACCCGTGGCAGTACCGAAGCCAACGCGTTCTTCATCGACGACCGGATTGATATTGGCAAGTGGACCATCACCCCGGGCGTGCGCTACGAAATGATCAAATCCCGGCAGGTCGACCACATCAACAACCTCGACAACAAAGGCAGCTACAACACCGCGCTGCCAGCGTTGAACGTGCTCTATCACCTGACCGACAGCTGGAACCTCTACGCCAACACCGAAGGCTCGTTCGGCAGCGTGCAGTACAGCCAGATGGCCAAGCGCGTGCCCAAAGGCGAAGTCAAACCGGAAAAAGCCCGCACCTGGGAAATCGGCACGCGCTACGACGACGGCACCTTGCGGGCGGAACTCGGCGCGTTCCTGATCAACTTCGACAACCAGTACGAAAGCAACCAGACCGATGACTCGGTGATCGCACGCGGCCAAACCCGCCACCAAGGCATCGAATCCAGCTTCAACTATGCCCTCGACGGTCTGAGCCCGGCGCTGGCCGGTTTTGATGTGTACGCCAGCTACGCCTACGTCGACGCGACCATCCGCGAAGACGGCCCGAACAAAGGCAACCGCGTACCCTTCTCGTCCAAGCACAAAGGCACCCTGGGCGTGGGTTACACCGAAGGTCGCTGGAAACTCAATGTGGACAGCAGCTACCAGAGCAGCCAGTTCGCCGACAACGCCAATACCGAGCAGGAAAATGCTGAAGGCAATACCGGACGTATCCCTGGCTACATGCTGTTCAGCAGCCGTGCCGCGTACGACTTTGGCCCGCAACTGTCAGACTTGAACGTCGCGGTCGGTGTGAAAAACATCTTCAACAAGCAGTATTTCACCCGCTCGTTCGACGACAACAACAAGGGCAAGTACGTCGGTGAACCGCGCACGGTGTACGTGCAGACTTCCATCGCCTTCTAACCCTCGCCACTTTAACTGCCCGCCAGGCAGCTCGGGGTCGCCGCGACCAGTGCGTCGATGGCGCACCGGGTCTTGGCCGGCATGTGCGGTGCGGTCGGCCAAATCACGTGGATCGGCGAAGGCTGTTCACGGTAGCCCGGCAACACCGCCTCCAGCCTCCCGCGCAGTACGTAATGCGCGATCAACCAACTCGGCAACCAGGCCAGGCCAACGCCCGCGATGGCGGCATCGGCCACGGCCTGGAGGTCGTCCAGCACCAACGGCGAAACCACTCTCGAACGATGCGGGGTGTTGGTTCTGTAGGCGATGCCGCGATGGCCTGCCAGATCATCGATAGATTCAATTCGTCCTACGCGCTGCAGGTACGCCGGTGACGCCGCCAGGCCTACCGATTGTTCGCCCAGCCGGCGCGCACTCAGGCGGTCGGTGTCGGGCAGCGGGCCGATCCGCACGGCGAGGTCAAAGCCTTCCTGCACCAGATCGATCATGCGGTCGGCAAAACTGATCTCGATCTCCAACTCCGGGTAAACATCCATCAGCCCCCACAACGCAGGCGCCGCATAGTGATGCCCGAATGCCAGTGGCACGCTTGCCCTCAAGCGTCCGCGCGGCTGCTGGCGCCCGCTTTCCAGCACCGATTCGGCCGCCTCGAGTTCCGCCACTGCACGTAGGCAATGCTCGTAGTACGCCTGCCCATCCTCGGTCAGATGCTGACGCCGGGTAGAACGCTGCAACAAGCGTGTGCCCAAGCGGGCTTCCAGCCGCGCCAGACCTTTGCCGACGGCCGAGCGCGTGAGGTTCAGGCGTTCGGCCGCCTCGGTCAGGTTGCCGCTTTCCACCACTTGCAGAAAGAGCTCAACGCCATCAAAACGTGGGATAGACATGCTTGAATTGTCGCTCCTGATTCCCGTATTGACGGAAAACTTATCACGAATAACGAACTGAATTCCCCTGAAAATAGCATCACTTCACTCTTCCCAGGAGAATTCCATGCCCGCCGCCACGTTATCGGCCACTCAACCAACCCACACCGCCAGGAACGGCCTCGCTTTAACCGCCGTCTGCCTGGTGGCCCTGATGTTCGGCCTGGAGATTTCCAGCGTGCCGATCATCCTGCCCACCCTCGAACAACAATTGGGCACCGGCTTCCAGGACGCCCAATGGATCATGAACGCCTACACCCTGGCCTGCACCAGCGTGTTGATGGCAGCCGGTACCCTGGCCGATCGCTTTGGTCGGCGGCGCATGTTGGTGCTGTGCCTGTGGCTGTTTGGCCTGGCCTCGCTGGCGTGTGGCCTGGCTGACGACGCCTCCACGCTGATCGCGGCACGTTTCGTACAGGGCGTGGGCGCCGGGGCGATGATGATCTGTCAGTTCGCGATTCTGTCGCACCAGTTCCGCGAGCCAGCGGCGCGGGCACGGGCCTTTGCGGTATGGGGCGTGATCGCGGGTGTGGGGTTGGGCTTCGGGCCGATGGTCGGGGCGTTGATCCTGGCGGTGGCGGACTGGCGCTGGGTGTTTCTCGTACACGTGCCGCTGACCTTGCTGACGCTAGGATTGCTGCACATCAGCGTGCAAGAATCCCGCGACCCGGCCGGAAACCGCCTCGATATCGCCGGCATGTTGACCCTGACGTTGTCGGTGTTTTCGCTGGTGTACTTCATCACCCAGGGCAGCGAATACGGTTTCGGCACACCGGCCATGCTCGGTTGGGCGGGCCTGGCGTTGGTCGGCCTGATGCTGTTCATATTTATCGAGAGGCGCAGCGCCCACCCGATGTTTGATTTCTCGGTGTTTCGCATCCGCCGCTTCAACGGTGCGCTGATGGGTTCCATCGGCATGAACTTCAGCTTCTGGCCGTTCATGATTTACCTGCCGCTCTACTTCCAGGCTGGCCTGGGCTACGACACCCTGACCACCGGCGGCGCCCTGCTCGCCTACACCTTGCCGACCTTGCTGGTGCCGCCACTGGCCGAACGCCTGGCCCTGCGCTACGGCGCCGAACGCATCATCCCCCTGGGGCTGGGCCTGATGGGCGTAGGCTTCTTGAGCATGGCCGCCGTCAACCTTGCCGCACGACCCAGCATCGTGCTGGTGCTGATCAGTTGCGTGATGGCCGGCGTGGGCCTGGCGCTGACCAACTCGCCGACCACCAACACCACCACCGGCTCCGTGTCGGCAGACCGCGCGGGAATGGCCTCGGGCATCGACCTCAGTGCGCGGTTGATTACCCTGGCGCTCAACATTGCGTTGATGGGGTTGGTGTTGCTACTGGGGATCAGCGATCAACTGGCCGCACTCTTGCCCGCCAGTACGCTGACGCAGTGGCCGGCCATAAGCCAGAACATTGCAGCGGGCAAGCTCACCGCCTCAAGCGTACTTGCGGCCACCGACGCCCAGGCGGCGCTGCGTCACGGCGCTGGCTGGGCGATGCTCTTCGCAGGGGCGGGCGCCGCCGGGCTGGCAGTGTTGAGCCGGTATTTTTTCCGACGTCTGGGGTAAACGAAAACGGGCCTGCATTTGCAGGCCCGTTTTATGGGGGGGATGAAAGAACTGTCAGCTATCAGCTGTTAAATACGGCACGTTCTTTTTCCAGAAACTCCTGTTCAAGCTCATCTTCATTGACTTTGGTATCCGACAAACTTTTACCGGCAGCGCGTGGCTTGCCTTGCAGTCGGCCAAACAGATGTTCCAACGCGTGGTCCAGCTTGGTCGCCGCACCGTCGATAGCCTGTTCCAGGGTATCGGCCTTGTGCAGTACCGAGAGCGGCTGATGGCCCTTTGGCCGTGCTTCCAGACGGCAGCTCAAATCATGGGGACCGGGCTTGTCGCCGTTCTCATCGCGCAGGTAGACCTCAACGCGGGTCAGGTCTTCTTCGTATCGTTCGAGCGTGCTCTCAATGGTAGTACGTACCCACTCCTCCAGTCGGATGCTGCTTTCAATATGGTTATCGCTATTGACTTGGATTTGCATAGTTCTTCCCTTATTTCAGCTAGCTCGCGGGAGGTCACAACTGCAACACCGATGCGGTGAAACCATGACCTCCTGACTACACAATTGAGCAGTCAGCGAAACAATTCAACCCCTTTGCAAAGATAAATCCCACATTACAAATTAACCCTGACTACAAGCAAAAACGCTGTTAGGGTGGGGAGTTAGTTACAACTTATTCCACCCTGCGCCCCTCACAATTGCCCCTCGCCCAACGGGTGCAATCCGCGAAAAATCCCTGCCTCCTCCACCAGCCAGTCATGCACCGCCCGCACGCCCGGATGGTTCAGCGCGCCCGGCGCATACAGCAGCACGTAACGTTTATGGTTGGGCACCGCCAGGCCGAACGGCACGATCAAGGTGCCGCGTTCCAGCTCATCGTTGAGCAAGGTGCGGCGTGCGATGGCCACGCCCATGCCGGCGATGGCGGCTTCGATGGTCAGGTGGTTGCGGTTGAACGTGTGGCCGCGGCGCACATCGGCTTCGTGATAACCGATGGCATTCAGGTAAAACTCCCACTCGGCGTATTCATAACTCCCACGCCAGGCGGTGATGTCGTGCAGCAGCGGGAAATGCACCAGGTCGGCCGGGCCATGCAACGGCGGGCGCCCGCGCAGCAGGCTTGGCGCGCACACCGGGAAAATCTGCTCATCCAGCAGGGCTGTGGATAACAGGCCGGGGTAGCTGCCGTCGTTCAGGTCGATAGCCAGGTCGAAGTCGCCCTCATGCAAGGCGATGCTGCTGTCTTCGGCGACCATGCGCAGCTGAATGTCCGGGAACCGTTGCTGCAAGCGCGGCAGACGCGGGGTCAGCCATTTGCCCAAGAACGACGGGATCGACCGCAGGCGCAAGGTGCCGCTGATCATTCCTGCGTCCAGCCGCTGCAATTCCGCATCGATGCTGCCGTAGGCCTCCCCCACCGTCGCCGCCAGCCGTTGCCCCTCGGCGCTGAGCTCTACCCCGCGTGCACGGCGATGGAACAGCCGAAACCCCAAACGCTCCTCCAGCTGGCGAATCTGCTGGCTCACCGCCCCCGGTGTGATGTGCAGTTCTTCGGCGCAACGGGTGAACGACAAGTGTCGTGCCGCGCAGGAAAACACGTGCAGCCAGACATAAGTCTGGCCATGGAGGGGACGGGTCATAGGGTTTAGTCCTGCTAAAGGGTGTCTTAGGATAATTCGTTGGTCAGTGCTGATCCAGAGGCTCATTATCGCGCCAACTCCGCTCGGCCGACAAAAAATGGCAGCGATTACCTTCCATTGCTTGTAAGGCTTTAGCATGGCTATCAGTGTTTTTGATCTATTCAAGGTGGGCATCGGCCCGTCCAGCTCCCACACCGTTGGCCCGATGCGTGCGGCGGCGACCTTCGCCCAGGCACTGCTCGACCACCATCTGCTGAGCGACACCCGCCGCGTCGAAGTGCGCCTGTACGGCTCACTGTCCGCCACAGGTATCGGCCATGCCACCGACCGCGCCTGTGTGATGGGCTTGATGGGCGAGTGGCCCGATCGCGTCGATCCCACGTCGATCAATGCACGTATCCAGCACCTGCGCGAGTCCGGTCGACTGCTGCTCGCAGGCCAACAGGAAATTGCCTTCAACTGGCAAAGTGATCTCCTGCTGCTGGACGAAAGCCTGCCCTACCACCCCAACGCCATGTCCCTGCACGCCTATGGCGACAACGGCCTGTTGAGCGAACAAACCTACTACTCGGTGGGCGGCGGTTTCATTATCGAAGCGGCTGAGGCCGAATCGGGCCTTGCGCCGACCAGCGATGTGCAATTGCCCTACGACTTTTCCAGCGCCGTCGAACTGCTGGCACTGTGCAACAAGCACGGCCTGCGGGTTTCCGAGCTGATGATGGCCAACGAACGCGCATGGCGCAGCGATGAGCAGATCCGCAGCGGCCTGCTGCATATCTGGTCGGTGATGCGCGAATGCGTGGAACAAGGGCTGCGCGATGAAGGCATCTTGCCAGGCGGCCTGGATGTTCCGCGCCGAGCGGCGAAATTGCACCGCAGCCTGTTGGAAATCGGCAAACCGAATGTGATCACGTCGACCTTATCGGCGATGGAATGGGTCAACCTGTTCGCCCTCGCCGTCAACGAAGAAAACGCCGCCGGCGGGCGCATGGTCACCGCGCCGACCAATGGCGCGGCGGGGATCATCCCGGCGGTGCTGCATTACTACATGAAGTTCAATGCCGATGCGTCCGACGACGACGTGGTGAATTTCTTCCTGGCGGCCGCCGCTGTCGGCATTTTGTGCAAGAAAAACGCCTCGATCTCCGGCGCCGAAGTCGGCTGCCAGGGCGAAGTCGGTTCAGCCTGCGCCATGGCCGCGGCCGGCTTGGCCGATGTCCTCGGCGCCACGCCCGAACAGCTGGAAAACGCTGCCGAGATCGGCCTGGAACACAACCTTGGCCTGACCTGCGACCCCGTCGGCGGGCTGGTCCAGGTGCCGTGCATCGAGCGCAATGCGATTGCCGCCGTCAAGGCGATCAACGCCACGCAGATGGCCCTGCGCGGCGACGGCAAACACTTCATTTCCCTCGACCGGGTGATCCGCACCATGCGCGATACCGGCGCCGATATGCATGACAAATACAAAGAAACTTCACGGGGCGGCCTGGCCGTGAGCTGGGTGGAATGCTGAGGAGCATTCCCTGACCGTCCCAACGTGAGCCCGCGCAAAAATAATAACGAGGCAATAACGATGACCGATGTACGTACACCTGCTGCCGAAAATCCTGTAATTGAAACAACCGTGAGCAAAGGCTGGACCAAACACGACACCACCTGGATGCTCGGCCTCTACGGCACCGCCATCGGTGCCGGCACGCTGTTCCTGCCGATCAACGCCGGCGTGGGCGGCTTCTGGCCGCTGATCGTGCTGGCGTTGCTGGCTTTCCCGATGACTTTCTTCGCCCACCGTGGGCTGACGCACTTTGTGCTGTCGGGCAAATCCGGCGACATCACCGAAGTGGTCGAAGAACATTTCGGCGTCGGCGCGGGCAAGCTGATCACCCTGCTGTATTTCTTTGCGATCTTCCCGATCCTGCTGGTGTACAGCGTGGCGCTGACCAACACGCTGAGCAGCTTCATGGAACACCAACTGCACATGGCCCCGCCGCCCCGGGCGATCCTGTCGCTGGTGCTGATCCTCGGCCTGATGGCGATTGTGCGTTGCGGCCAGGGCGTGATCGTCAAGGCCATGAGCGTGCTGGTGTATCCGTTCGTCGCCGCCCTGTTGTTGCTGGCATTCAGCCTGATCCCCAACTGGAACGGCGCATTCTTCGCCTCAGCCAGTGAGGGCATGCCCCTGCCGCTGTTCTTCAAGACCCTGTGGCTGGCGATTCCGGTGATGGTGTTTTCCTTCAACCACTCGCCGATCATCTCCGCGTTCGCCGTCGACCAGAAACGCGTGTATGGCCCGCAGGCCGAGCGCAAAAGCAGCGGCATCCTCGCCACCGCCCACGGCATGATGGTGCTGACGGTGATGTTCTTCTGCTTCAGCTGCGTGCTGGCCCTGTCGCCGGCCGACCTGGCGGCCGCCAAGGCGCAGAACATCTCGATCCTGTCGTACCTGGCCAACCACTTCCAGACCCCGGTGATCGCCTATGCCGCGCCGTTGATCGCGCTGGTGGCCATCACCAAATCGTTCCTCGGCCACTACATCGGCGCCAGCGAAGGTTTTCAAGGTTTGATCGTCAAATCATTGCGCGGGCGTAACCGTTCGATGTCGGCCAAATGGCTGGAACGCAGCACCGCGCTGTTCATGGTGCTGACCTGCTGGGCCGTGGCCACCTTCAACCCGAGCATCCTGGGCATGATCGAAACCATGGGCGGGCCGATCATCGCGTGCCTGCTGTTCCTGATGCCGATGTATGCGATTCGCCGCGTGCCATCGCTGCGCCAGTATTCGGGCCAGGTGTCGAATGTGTTTGTGGTCGTACTCGGCCTGATTGCGCTGTCTGCGATCGTTTTCTCGGTACTGCCCTGAAACAACGCACACACCTGAAGAACAACACTGACTCCATGTGGTAGCGGGCTTGCTCGCCAATGCGGTGGATCAGCCAATGAATACCGGGTTGATCCCCCGCATTCGCGCTCCCACATGGAGGTCTCATTGCCAGGGGGATCGCTGTACGGCACGGCGCTTGCTGTACAGATCACAAGGGAAATGGCCGGTGGTCAGGAGATGCGAACTAATCCCGACACCGGTCGTCAATGACTGCATGTTCTTATCAGGCGGTACGCACCATGGACAATCCTTTTCAGATCATCACCGACACCTTCACCCCCGAATACCGCGTCAACCTCAGCATCCAGCGACTGGATGGCAGCATCATGCTCACCCTCTCGAATGAGTCGGGCGTGGTGGCCAAGCGCATGATCAGCGCCGAACAACGCAACGATCCACAGCGCCTTAAACGCCTGGTGCAAAGCATCCAATTCGGCATCGCCATCGAGCAGGGCCACAGCGCCATGGAGATCCTGGCGGTGATGACGGATGGCGATCACAAACTGTTGCAGCGACCACCCAGCCGCGCCCTGCCCTTCAGCGTCGGGCTTTAAAGCTCACCCTTCTCGGTCTCCAGGCTCGCCTCGCCCTTGCGACGCGGGCCTTCGACTTTCACCGAAGGGAACGCCGACGAGGCGTAGCGCACCACCAGAATCGAGAAGGCCAACAGCAGAATCCCACCGCACAGGTAGATGATGCCTACGTCTGGCGGGTTGTGGTGGGACACGTTGGAGATCAACAGGCGCGTCAGTGCGGTGATCGCCACGTAGATCAGGAAGCGCACGGGCATGTGGTTGGTCTTGAAGTAAATCCCGACCATCGCGCCCAATTCCAGGTAGATGAACAGCAGCAAGATGTCATCGATCTTGATATGCCCGTTCTCCAGCATCCCCAGAAATTCCATCACCGCCGCCCAGGCCGTCACCGCACCAATGGCGAACAGCGCCAGGTAGTGAAACGACTCCACAAACAGATTACCCAGGGATTCCGCCAGCCCATGCACGTTCTGGCGCAGCCTTTCGGCCCAGTTGATTTTCACGATGATGCTTCCTTAGGTCGGTTCGACCGGATAATGCGGGTTGGACGTGACGGTTGTTCTGCATGCAGAAAAAAGGCCAGCGGCGTGTATAAGATGATGGCGGGGTGACATGAGGCACGCTCAACCTGTATTTACGGGCTACATTAAAAAACTGCTACCCAAACCCCACGGTTTGGCTTACCCTTTTCGCTGTATATAAATACAGTAGTCGCAAAAGACAACTATCGTGAAGGCATGTGAGGTGGTGAATGGCCGTCGAAGTGGTATACCGCAGCAGCCGAGATCTGGAGCGTTTGTTCATGGATAAAGCCGAAGCTGACCGTCATGACAAGATGCTTGAACTCGCTGAGTTGCTCGCAGAAGTGTTGCAAAAAGCCGTGCCGTCGTTGAGCGAGCAGCAGGTTGAGGAAGCCGGGATCTACATGGCGAAGAACCGCGATGTGTTTGCCAAGGCGTTCAAGAGCCAACCGGATGCACTGTCCGAGTTGCTGAACCCGGCGGCGGAATAAAGCCCGAATTGAACAGGCCCTGAATCATTGATTCAGGGCCTTTTTAATATCTGGCTAGCGGTACAGCAGGCGTTCGGCCAGTTCGTCCGCCACCCTGGCGGGGGAGCGTTTTTCGGCTTGGGCGTGGGCGTAGATTTCCGTCAGGCGGGTGCCAATGTTCGACAGGTGCGCGGTGATGGTGGGCAGTTCGGCGCCACGGTGCTTGAGGGCGACGTAGATCAGGCCGCCGGAGTTGATCACGTAGTCGGGGGCGTAGAGGATGCCCCGTGCTTCCAGCTGATCGGCGTTGTCCAGGTGGGTCAGTTGCGCGCTGGCGGAACCGGCGACGGCGGCGCAGCGCAGTTGGCCGACGCTCTGGCGGTTGAATACGGCGCCCAGGCCGCAGGGGGCCAGGATGTCGCAGGGGGTGCTGAGCAATGCATCGTTGGCGATGGGGTGCGCGCCCAATTGCTCCATGGCCAACTGCACCTTGCCATGGTCGATGTCGCTCACCAGCAGCTCGGCACCCGCGGCGTGCAGTTGCTCGGCCAGCGCGTAACCGACGTTGCCCAGGCCCTGCACGGCCACCCGCAGGCCTTCGAGGTTGTCACTGCCCAGGCGCGCCATGGCGGTGGCGCGGATACCGGTGAATACGCCCATGGCAGTATGGGACGAAGGGTCGCCCGCCGCCGTGGTGCTGGTGACGAAACGGGTGTGCTGGGCGATGCAGTCCATGTCGGCCACCGAGGTGCCACTGTCGATGGCGGTGATGAAGCGCCCGTCGAGTTTTTCGAGGCAGCGGCCAAAGGCTTCGAACAACGCGGCGCGGCTTTCCACGTGCACTGGGCGGACAATCACCGCCGTGCCGCCGCCCACCGGCAAGCCAGCCAGGGCGGCCTTGTAGCTCATGCCCTGGGCCAGGCGCGCGGCATCCGCCACGGCACTTTCGTCGTCGGGGTAGGAGAGGTAGCGACAGCCACCCAGGGCGGGCCCGAGACGGCTGTTGTGGATGGCGATGACCGCCTTCAGCCCGGTAACCGGGTCGACGCTCAAGTGCAGCGATTCAAGGCGGGTGCTGTGCATGAGAGCAAACATCGTCAAGCTCCCGAATCACTTCTGGTAGTGGCCCAAGTATAGGCTTGCGGTGGAAAACTGCCGGAATACGCTGGAATAAGCCGCCCGGTTTTGCAGGTCGCGCGACATAAGCAAGTGGGATATTTCTCAAGCTACTGGACGAAAATTCCCAGCAAGGCTAAAACGGGGACATCCGCCGGAGAATGCAATGAATCCCCGCAAAGCCTTTTTCGCCTGCCTGGAACGCTCCCCCCCTGCGCTGTTTGAAGCGGCGCTGTGGATTGCCGCCGAGCACGACCCCACGGTGCAGCCGTTGGTGATCCTGCAAGAGCTGACGTTGTTGCAACAGCAAGTCAGCGTAGGCATGCCCATGCTGCCGGCGGATGAACTGGGCCAGCCGCTGCTGCGCCGCTTGAACGACCTGGGCTTCGCCCAGGACGACTTCACCCCGCTACGCCCCGCCGCGGCCTTGCTGGACAAAGTCTTGCAACGCAAACGCGGGCAGCCACTGGCCATGGGGTTGATCGCGCTGGAGCTGGCGCGACGCCTGCACATCCCGATGGTCGGCGTGAATTTCCCCGGACACTTCCTGCTGCGGGTACCCGGCGCCGATCACCTGCTGGACCCCTGCGGCGGCCGGCGCCTGTACCCCAACGATTGCCGCGAACTGCTGCAACGCCAATACGGCCCCAACCTCAAGTTGCAGGCCGACCACCTGCACAGCGCCGACCCACGTTCGATCCTGCAACGCCTGTCACGCAACCTGCGCCAACTGCACCTGGCCAATGACGCGCCGCTGGCCGCCCTGGTGGATGCCGAACGTGTACTGGAACTGGGCAATGCCAGCGCCGCCGATTACCTGGCGCGGGCCAGTTTGTATCAGCGCCTGGATTGCCCGAACGCCGAGCGTTTTGATCTGGAGCACGCGTTGATGCTCAGTGAGGACCCGATCCAACGCCTGCGCTTGACCGAGCGATTGGGCCATTTGCCGCCTAACTCAGTGGTGCACTGAGCATCAAATTGTGGAACCTGCGGCGCATCAGTGATTGGCCGGCGCTTTTAGAATGTCGCCATGCAACGGACTCACAGGCCCACTTGAGCCCGGTGATCTCACTTGGATGATCAAGAGCGCCGCCATCACCGCCGGAATCGCACAGAAGAAGAAAATCTGCTGCACCGGGATATGCATCGCCAACAACAGGCTGCCGAACAGCGGCCCCAGGATCGAGCCAAACCGACCCACACCCAACGCCCACCCCGTGCCAGTGGCGCGCACGTGGGCCGGGTAGAAGTTGCTGGCGAAAGCGTTAAGCGTCAGTTGCCCGCCGATAATGCAGAACCCGGCGGCAAACACGCACGCCACCAGGTAGCGCGGATTGTCGTGATTCAAGCCCAGCAGGATCGTGCACAGCGCGGCCGCCGCCAATACCCCGGACAACAGGCGCACTTTGCTTTTCAGGCGGTCGGCGAACCAGGCCATGCCGATGGCGCCAAGGGTGCCGGCAAACAGGAACATCGAGGTCACCAGGTTGGCTTGCTTGAGGGCCAGCCCACTTTCCAGCAGCAGCGACGGCAACCAACTGATCATGAAATACAACAGGATCAGGCTGACAAAAAACGTTGCCCAGATCAGCAGCGTCGGGCGCGCATAGCCGTTGCGGAACAGCTCCACTACCGTCAGTTGGCCACCCTGCGCCTGCGGGCTGTCTGCCGCAGCCGCCAGCGGCGCTTGCCAGCCGGGCACCATGTGCGTGCTGACGTCGTGCAAACGCGCATACGGCGGCGCATCCCGCAGCAAGCGCGGCAGCGACTCCGGCAGCAACCACACGAGGAACGGGAACAGCAGCAACGGCGTCACGCCACCGGCAAGAAACACCGCCTGCCAGCCGAAGCCGTCGATAAACCCGGCGGCCACAAAACCACCCGCCGCACCGCCGAACGAAAAGCCGCACGCAGCCAACGTCACCATCAAGGTGCGCAGGCGCGGTGGCGAGTAATCCGACATCAACGCCATGGCGCTCGGCATGGCGCCGCCCATGCCGATGCCGCAGATAAAGCGTGCCGCCATCAAGCTGGTCAGTGAGTGGGCGAACACCATCAGCAGCGTGAGGCTGGCGTAGATCAGCACGCAGCCGAGCAGGATGCGGCGCACGCCAAAGCGGTCCGCCAGCGGCGTGACCAGCAGCGATCCCAACGTCAGCCCCAGCAGGTTGGCGCTGAACACCGGGCCGAAGGCCGCTTTTTCCAGCCCCCAATCCTTGGCCAGCGCTGGCACCACGTAACCCAGGACCTGGGCGTCGTAGCCATCGGTCACCAGCAACAGCGCCAGCAACAGAAGAATCAACCACTGATAGCGCGACACCGGACGGGCGTCGAGTGCCGCGCGAAAGCTGGCAATCTGATTGTGCATCGCAAGGTACCTATTATTTTTATAAGGATGACGCTGATCAAACTGTGGGAGCTGGCTTGCCTGCGATGGCGGTGCGTCAGGCAACTCATCTGGCACGGGTGCTCCGCTATCGCAGGCAAGCCAGCTGCCACATGTGTATTTAGGGGGTGTCAGGTTGATTGGCGGGGTGCGCCTGAATAAAGGCCGGATGCTGCGCGGCCAACGCCGCTACCCGGCCGATACGCGGATACGCCGCCAACGGCACCTTGAAGCGCTCCGCCGCATATAGCTGCGGAATCAGAAACGCATCCGCCATGCCTGGCTGCTCCCCAAAGCAAAACCCTGTGTCGCCAATCAACTGTTCCACCGCGCCCAGGCCCTGGCTGATCCAATGGCCGATCCATTCCAGCAGTTGCGCTTCGTCATGCCCCCACTGACGCAACAGGTTCTGGGTGCTGGAATTGTGCAACGGATGAATATCGCAGCCAATGATCGACGCCACCGCGCGTTCGTGGGCACGGGTTGCCAGGTCCTTGGAAAGCAGCGGCGCCTGTGGATAACGTTCGTCGAGGTACTCGATGATCGCCGGTGACTGGATCAACAACTCGCCGTCATCGGTGCGCAGGGCAGGCACGCGGCCCTGCGGGTTGATCGCCAGGTACTCGGGCTGGCGGTTCGCGCCACCGGCCGGCACCAGCAGGTTGACCGGCACCGCACGAAAATCCAGGCCCTTGAGCGCCAGGGCGATGCGCACCCGGTACGACGCGGTGGAGCGGTAGTAGGTATAGAGTTCCATCGCCCTGCCCTCTTAATGTGCGGCGACCACCGTGCCACGGCACTCGCCGAAGCCGATGGAGGCAAACCCTTCGCGGTTGCAGCGGGCGCGCAGGATGATTTCGTCACCGTCTTCAAGAAACTTGCGCACTTCGCCGGAAGGCAACTCGACCACTTTTTTACCGCCCTCGGTCATTTCCAGCAGGCTGCCAAACTGGCCTTCCTGCGGCCCGGACAAGGTGCCCGAACCAAACAGGTCACCGGGCTGCAATTGGCAACCGTTGACGCTGTGATGCGCCACCAACTGGGCGACGGTCCAGTACATATGCAAGCTGTTGCTCAGGGCCAGGCGCTGGGCCGGCAGGTTCTGCTCGCGCATGGCGGCGGTGGTCAGCAGCACTTCCAGTTCGATGTCCAGCGCACCCGCCGCCTGGTCGCGTTTATCCAGCAGGTACGGCAGCGGTTGCGGGTCGCCTTCAGGACGCGCCGGTTGTGCCTTGCGGAACGGCGCCAGGGCTTCGGCGGTGACGACCCACGGCGAGACGGTGGTGATGAAGCTTTTCGACAGGAATGGCCCCAGCGGCTGGTATTCCCAGGCCTGGATGTCCCGCGCCGACCAGTCGTTGAGCAGGCAGAAACCGGCGATATGCTCAGCCGCGTCGCCAATCGCAATCGAGTCGCCCATGGCATTGCCCTGGCCGATCCAGATGCCCAGCTCCAGCTCGTAGTCCAGGCGTGCGCAGGGGCCGAAGCTCGGTTCGGTCTGGCCGGCCGGCAGCGTCTGGCCTTTGGGGCGGCGCACGTCCGTACCGGACGGGCGAACGGTCGAGGCGCGACCGTGGTAGCCAATCGGCACGTACTTGTAGTTGGGCAGCAATGGGTTATCCGGACGGAACAGTTTGCCAACGTTCTGCGCGTGCTCGATGCCGACGTAGAAGTCGGTGTAATCGCTGATTTTCGCTGGCAGGTGCATCTGGCAATCGGCGGCGCGATGCAGCACCTGGGCCTCTCGCGCTTGCAGCGGGCTGCCTTCGGCGAGCAGTTCCAGCAGGCGCTCGCGCAGGGCCACGCGCGGGCCACGACCCAGTGCGAAAAAGTCGTTCAACTGGCCACCGGCCGTGGCTTCGACGGCACGCCGGGCTTCGCCTTCGAACGCGTCGATGGCCGCGTGCAGGTCCAGGATCGCGTCGCCTATCGCCACGCCACTGCGCGGCGCCGAGCCGTTGTGGCTGAAGATGCCCAGGGGCAGGTTTTGCAATGGGAAATCGGCGTGACCGTTGGCGGAGGCTACCCAGCTGCGGGTCGTGGTGGGCTGAGTCATGGGTTATCTCCGGTTCGGGTTGAAGGTGACGGGCAGCGAGGCCCAGCACGCGTCATAAGAGGGTTGCAGTTGCGGGCAGTCCAGGGCGAATTGGGTCGGGCGCAGCACTTGGCTGGTCTCGAACATGAAGGCCATGGTGTTATCGATCTTGTGCGGCGCCAGCTCGACGTTGATCGCCTTGGTGCAGGTTTCGCCGTCCGGGCCGTGGGCGCTCATGCAGCTGTGCAACGACGCGCCGCCGGGCAGGAAGCCTTCGGCCTTGGCGTCGTAGGCCCCCTGGATCAGGCCCATGTATTCGTTCATCAGGTTGCGATGGAACCACGGCGGCCGGAAGGTGTTCTCGGCCACCATCCAGCGCGGCGGGAAGATCACGAAGTCGAGGTTGGCCAGGCCGTGCACGCTGGTGGGCGAGGTCAACACGGTGAAGATCGACGGGTCGGGGTGATCGAAGCTGACGGTGCCGATGGTGTTGAAACGGCGCAGGTCGTATTTGTACGGCACATTGTTGCCGTGCCAGGCGACCACATTGAGCGGCGAGTGGTCGAGCTCACAGCCCCACAGTTCGCCGAGGAATTTCTGCACCAGGGTGGTCGGTTGCTGCAGGTTCTCGTAATGCGCGACCGGCGTGAGGAAGTCACGCGGGTTAGCCAGGCCATTGCTGCCGATGGGGCCGAGGTCCGGCAAGCGCAGGGGGGCGCCATGGTTCTCGGCGACGTAGCCGCGGGCTTGGGCATCCAGCAGTTCGACGCGGAATTTCAGGCCGCGTGGCAGTACGGCAATCTCCAGCGGCTCAACGTCCAGCACGCCCAGCTCGGTGGCGATGCGCAGGCGGCCCTGCTCGGGGACGATCAGCAGTTCGCCATCGGCATTGAAGAACACCCGTTCCATCGAGCGGTTGGCGCAATAGTTGTAAATGCTGATGCCTGCGGGTTTTTCCGACCCGGAGTTGGCGACCATGCCGACAAGGCCGTCGATAAAGTCCGTCGGTTCAGCGGGAATATCCAACGGGTTCCAACGCAACCGGTTTGGCGTCACCGCGCCCAGCGGTCCGCCGGCGAGCTGGCGCTCCAACTTGGCGAACGCCGGGTGATTGGCCGACGGCTGGATGCGGTACAGCCAGGTACGCCGGGCTTCGCTGCGCACCATGGTGAAGGCCGTACCGGAGAAGAGTTCGGTGTACAGCCCGTAGGGCGCTTTTTGCGGGGAGTTCTGGCCGACCGGCAATGCGCCGGGCAGGGCTTCGCTGGCGAATTCATTGCCGAAGCCCGAGAGGTATTCGAGGTTCATGGATCATCCTCTGTACGGAAGTTGTTTTTATCGTAATCCAGTTACGCATAACGTAATTTGATCACTATCGACCGTCAAGCTATAAAGACGCCCATTCATCTCTCGGATTCCCGCTCCCCCATGGAAAAGCCCCGCGACACAGGCAAACAGAAAGTCCGCTCGGCCGAAGTGGGCACCGACATCCTCAAGGCCCTGGCCGAACTGTCGCCGGCCACGTCGCTGTCGCGCCTGGCCGAGCATGTGCAAATGCCGGCCAGCAAGGTGCATCGTTATCTTCAGGCGTTGATCGCCTCGGGGTTTGCCGAACAGAACACCGCCACCAACCATTACGGTCTCGGCCGCGAAGCGTTGCGCGTGGGCCTGGCGGCGCTGGGCAGCATGGACGTGTTGAAAGTCGGCGCCCTGCCCCTGGCGGAACTGCGCGATGAGCTGAATGAAACCTGCTTCCTGGCGGTATGGGGCAACCAGGGCGCGACCGTGGTGCATATCGAACCGGCAGTGCGTGCGGTGACGGTGGTGACGCAATTGGGCTCGGTGTTGCCGCTGCTCAGTTCGTCCACCGGCTTGGTATTCAGCGCCTTCCTGCCCTCGCGGGAAACCGTGGAGTTGCGTGAACGGGAGATCCAGGCCGGTATCGCCCACGCCCTGGCCGACGATCAGGCCTACGCGACCACGTGCGAACAGATCCGCGCCCGTGGCCTGCACTTTGTGCATGGCTTGCTGATGCCGGGTGTGGATGCACTGTCGGCGCCGGTGTTCAACGCCGTCGGGCAAGTGGCGGCGGTGATGACCGTGGTCGGTCCCACCTCGCTGTTCCACGCCGATGAAGACGGCCCGGCGGCGCAGCACTTGCTGGCCGCGACCCGGGCCGTGAGTTGGCGCATGGGTTATCAGCCCTGAGTCACCAGTTGGCCAGGGTCAGCGCGACGCGGTTTTCCAGGGCTTTGATCTGCGCGCCACTGGCCAGGTAGTTGTTGCTGATCATCGAGAACACCCAGCGGCGCCCGTGGGCGTCGGTGATGTAGCCACCCAACGAAGAGACTCCGACCATGGAGCCAGTCTTGGCGTGCAGGTTATCTGCCGCCGGGGTCTTGCGCAGGCGCCAGCGCAGGCTGCCGCCGGTCATGCGATCGCGGTTGCCGGCAATCGGCAGCGCGTTGTACCAGGCGTCGAACCAGGGCTGTTTGCTTGCGACCAGCAACAGGTCGGTGAGGGTTTGCGAAGACACCAGGTTCAGCCGCGACAGGCCCGAGCCGTCAACCTGCCTCAACATCGTCGTATCCAGCCCCTGGCGCTGCATGAAGCCCGCCACCGCCACCACGCCTGCCGACGCTGTCCCGCTATTCGACGCTTTGCGCCCCATGGCCTTGAGCAAGGCTTCGGACATATTGTTGTTCGACAGCTTGAGCAGCGGCGTAATCAATTCTTGCAACGGCGCCGACTGGTGCTCGGCCAACACGTTCGCCGTGGCCGGGCTTGCGCCGCCCATCACGCGACGGCCGAGCACGGTGATGCCCTGCTGCGCCAGCGCCTGCTCGAACAGGTTGGCGACCAATTGCGTCGGTTCCCAGACACTGAGCAGTTGCTTGCTCTGTTTACCCGGCGCCAGCGCACCGCTGAGCTGCAGCAGGTTGGTGCCGTGGCGACGGTTGATGCCATAGCTGTTGCCTGGCCCGCTGACCGCGCGATTGCTCAGTTGCAGGTAGTCGGTGGGAGGGAAGATCTCCACGCCCACCGGCTGGCCGACCCGCACCGGCGCCTTGGCCGTGACCAGCACGGTGCCTGCATCAAAATCCGCATTGGGTGACACGGTCAGCGCCGAAATCTGCGCGCCGTAGTAGGTGCTTTCGTCATCGTGGGACCAGTCGACCCCCAAGCGCTCGGCATCAAACCAGCTGTCGTCGAACACCAGGTCGCCCTGCACCTGGCGGATGCCCTGGCTGGCCAATTGCGCGGCCAGGGCCTGATAGTCGGCCCATTGCAGGGTCGGGTCGCCCAGGCCGCGCAGGTAGAGATTGCCGCCCAGGCGCTCGCCCTGCCGGGTGCCATTGCTCAACAGTTGCGTGGCAAAACGGTATTGCGGGCCCAGCACATCCATCGCCGCCGCCGTGGTCAACAACTTGAGGTTGGAGGCCGGCACCAGACGCGTGCGTGGGTTGTGCTGATAGAGCATGTTGCCACTGCGGGCATCACGCACCGTCAGCGACACCGTGGCGCCGTGCAGCGCCGGGTCGGCCAGGAGTTGGTCGAGGGAGGTGGTTTGCGAAACGCTGGCGCAACCGCTGAGTAACAACAGAAGTGCGCTGGTGTAGATCAACTTTCCAAATGGCATCAGTAAGGTGTTTCCGCGAAAAATCAGTGCGGCCACGCTACCAGCTCGCTTCCCTTGTGGCGAGGGAGCCTGCTGCCGTCAGGTCGCGCAGCGGCCCCGGCTCTTTGCTTGGAAAGACGAGGACTGCTGCGCAAAGCGCCTTTGCCACAGGGGCCAGGTTTAGAACGCCAACGTGCTGGACACCGACACCTGCCGCGCATCGCCAATCGACACAAACAGGCGGCTGGCCGCCGAGCTGTAGTAGGTGCGGTCGAACAGGTTCTTCACGTTGAGCTGGAACTTGACCTTCTGCCCGTCGATCTTGGTGTCGTAGGTGGCAAACGCGTCCGCCACGGTGTAGCCCGGCAAGGTGAAGTCGTTGGCCGCGTCACCCGCGCGCTCGCCGACATAGCGTGCACCTGTGCCCACGCGCAACTGGTCGCCACCGAAAATGCTGCCGAAGTCGTAGGCCACCGACAGCGAGCCGGTGTGCTTGGCGACGTTTTGCAGGCGGTTGCCTTCCAGGGTCGGATCTTTGTCCTTGGTGTCCCTGGCGTCGGTATAGGCGTAGCTGCCGATCAGGCTCCATTGGTCGGTCAACTGGCCGCTGGCGTCCAGTTCCAGGCCGCGGGAGCGCACCTGGCCAGCCAGGCTATAAATGGTGCTCCCCGCCACTTCCGACGACACCAGCACGTTGCGCTTGTCGATATTGAACAGCGCCGCACTGGCAGTGATGCGCCCAGGAATGTCGAGCTTGGCCCCCAGTTCCCACGACTTGGATCGCTCTGGCGTCAGGTCCCCGGTCAAGGTGCTGCCATCGGCCAGGGCGGCGATGGTGGAGTTGGGCTTGAACGACTCGGTGTAGCTGCCATAGAACGACAACTCATCGGTGTAGCGATACACCAGGCCCGCACGCGGCACCCAGGCCTGGCCATTGCCGTTGGTGTTGGCCTTGAACGGCACGCCTTTGCCGGCGTACTGGTCGTACATCTGGTAGCGCGCACCGGCGACGAAGATCCACTGGTCGGTGAGGTGGATCGCGTCCTGGAAGAACAGCGAGTCGCTGCGCAGCAGGTCGGTCTGGGCGCTGTCGGCGGCGCTGACGTTAGTGCCCGCGACTTCATTGCCGTAGACCGGGTTGTAGTAGTTGAACGAGCCACGCGAGTTCTGGCGGATCAGGTCGGCGCGGTAGATCTTGCGGTATTCGTCATCCATGCCGAACACCAGGTCGTTCTGCAGGCCAAACACGTTGACCTTGCCTTCCAGGCTGGCGGTGGTGAAGCGGTCGGTGGTGATCGCGCCTTTGGTGCCGTCCATCCTGCGCGTCAGTGCGCCGTTGGTAGCCACGGCGCTGACGCGTACCTGGCTGGCGTCGTAGGTTTCGCGGTTCCAGCTGTAGCCGAAGTGGGCCTTCCAGTCGTCGTTGAGGTCGTGGTCGGCTTCAAAGCGGTACAGGTCGGAACGGCCTTCCATATTGTTGAAGGGCTCATCCAGCCGGCGGGTGGACGGGATGTCCAGCGGGTGGTTGGACTTGTCGATGGCGGTGCCGCGGTCGAACGGCGAGAGAAACTCGCGGTGCTCGTAGGCGAACAGCAACTTGGTGTTGTCGCCGTACCAGGCCAGGGACGGCGCCACCAGCGTCTCGCGGTGGGTGCCGAAGTTGCGCCAGTAGTCTTCGTCTTCATGGTCGACGATCAGCCGATAGGCCAGGCCGCTGTCGCCAATCGGGCCGGTGGTGTCGAGGCTGCCGCCGCTGCCATTCTTGCCGTCGCCGAAGGTCGAGCCGCGCACGGTCAGGGCGGTGGACTGCACCAGTTCCGGTTTTTTGCTGACGATATTGACCACGCCGCCCGGGTCCTGGATGCCGTACAGCAACGACGCCGGGCCCTTGAGCACTTCGACGCGCTCGGCGGTGGCGTTCAGCGCCCGACCCTGCACCACGGGCATGCCGTCGCGCATGATCGAGCCGTTACGGTTATCGCCAAAACCGCGCAGCATCACCGCGTCCTGGGTGCTGGCCAGCGTGTTGGCCTGGGTGATGCCGCTGATATTGCCGAGGGCGTCATCCAGGTTGCGTGGGGTCTGGTCGCGTAGCACTTGGGCGGGGACGACGTTGACGGTTTGCGGGGTTTCCAGCAGCAGGCCGCGCGAGCGCATCACCGAGCTGGTGGGCGGCGGCTGGTAGCTGGTGCTGTCCTGGGTCTGCTGGCCGACGCCGCTGATGGTGGTGGCGCCGAGGTTGACTGCGCCTTCGGTCGGCGCGGGTTCCAGGGCCAGGGTGCGGGCGTCGATCTGGCGGAAGGTGAAACCGGAGTTGCCGAGCAGGCGTTGCAGGGCCAGGGTCGCGCTCATCTGCCCGTTGACCGCCGGGGCGCTGAGACCGTAGGGCGCTTCATCGGTGTAGATCACGCTGATCCCGGTGACCCGGCTGAAATCGCTCAGGGCCTGGGGCAGCGGTTTGGCTGCCAGGGCAAAGGTGAACTGGGTGCTTTGTTGTTCCTGCGCCTGCGCCACGGCCAGGGGCAGCAACGCCAACCCCGAGACCGCCAATACCGAGGCTCCCAGCCACTGTTTAACCCAACCGCCCGCCGTCAACTTCATGCTGTGAGAACCCGTGTAGAAAACGCTGTTAATGCGAATTGATCGCAGTTTCAAGCACTACACGTATGGGCCGCCGGTTTACCTCACCTTACTTTGCAAAATATTTTGTTTATTGCGCCTGAATGCGAAAACCCATGCGCGGGAAATGCACATGCACGGTGCCAGCACGTTCGTCGCTGCGGCGCAGGATCAGTTCTTCGCGCCCGGTAAACAGCAACTCACCAGCAACCGGATCGGTGCCGTAGTCGGTGGCACTGATGCTCACCTGCTGGCCTGGGGTGAAACCGTTCAAGTCTTCGAACACTTCATCCGGCAGAGGGGCTGGCGTGGCGTTGCGGCAAACCTCCAGGGCCTGCTCGGCGCTCATCTGGTTGGAGGTGCCATGGCCGAAGCCCAACACGCGGTCCAGCCAGGCGGCAACAGGCGGGTAAGCGTCCACCAGCGGCGATGTCACCGAGGAGCCTTTGAGGAACCACAACGGGTGGGCCAGGGCGAAGTCGGCAATGGAGGGCTCGCCGAACAGGAAATCCCCGGCTTGGTGCTTCAATTGCTGATCGATGCGACTGACAATCGCCGGCCATTGGTGCAGGGCCTGGTCCAATTGCACACGTGCCGCTGTGCCGCCGCTGAACAGTTTGCCGCGGTCGGCTACCAGCACTTGGAGCATCTGCGGCGGCACCTTGGCGAACTTGACCGCCAGGGACTCAGGTTGGAACACCAGCGCCACGGCATGGGAAAACACCACCGAATCGGCCCAGGCGGCGAAGCCTTGGGTGACCAGTTCCAAGCGTTGGGGAAACAGCGCGGGGGCGGCTTTTTCCTGCTCCAGGCGGCGGGCGATCAAGGCGGTGTCACAGTAGATATCGGCGCCCACTTGCAGCACCGGAGTCTTGCGATAGCCACCGGTGAGCGCGGTGAAATCCGGCTTGGGCATGACTGGCGGGATCAGCACCGAATGCCAAGACAAGCCTTTGAAGCCCAACAACAGACGGGCTTTTTCGGCGAAGGGGGATTGGGGGTAGTGGTGAAGAATAAGCTCAGACATGCCGGACTCCGCTCCAGAAGTGAGCCGCTAGCTTAGCCTGCAAAATCCTGGTTGGGGGCGATGGGAACCCATCAGTCAAATCAATGAGCCACTGGCCGCCAGGCATTCCTTGGCGCTTTTCTTCAGCTTCTTGATCAACCGCTCCTGACGCAGCGCCTCGGCCTTGCTTGCACATTGCTCGGTGTACACCAGTGCCATGGCCGGGCTGGACAGGAAAAAGCGTGCGCCCTTGCCGCTCTGGTGCATGGCAAAACGGCGCAGCGGGTCATTGCTGATGCCGCAATACAGCGAGCCGTTGGCGGCGCGTACCAGGTAGACAAACCAGGGTTTGGGTTCAGGCGTGTTCACAGATGGATTCGGCAAGGCAAAGAGGCGCCAAGCTTATCAACGACTGGCCTGGAATGCCTTCAAACCGCGCAATGCCTGGGCACGCACTGCGTTTTTCACCAACGGTGTCCAGCCCAGCAACAAGCCCTTGGTGCCCAACGCCTGACGCGACCAGCGCCACAGGTCGAAGCTGTCGTGGTGTTCGCAGATCTTGCCGTCGCGAAACACAAAGCGTGCCTGGATATCGTTGACCACCGTGTTGCCGGTGGCGCTGAACAGGTAGGTCGCCACCCAATGCGCGCCGCCACTGCGTTCGTCGCTACGCACATTGTCAAAGGTCAGGGAAAAGTCCTTGGCACGGGTGGTGAGCATGCGCCACATGTCACCGGCATCGCGCCCGTGCAGTTCGCCGAAGGCCGGGTCGCTGAACACCACGTCATCGGTGTAGCAAGCGGCCATGGCTTCGGCGTCCAGGCGTTGGAATGCCGCATAGAAGTGGGTGATCAGGGCGGTGTGGGCTTCACTCATGGGCAGGCTCCTTGATTATCGGCAGGTGAGCTGCACGATAATCCGCGATGCTGGGGAAAGCCATGGGCATTCGCCAACCGAATGAGTGATGCACGGAGTGTTACAGGTAGACGATGTCCAAGGTGGCGCTGCCATCGATCAGGATTTCTTCGGCGACAGGAAGTTCCCGCTTGTCAGTGATGGTCGTTGCAACCACCACATCCGTCGTAAACATTTGCATGGGCAGTGGAACCGCACCAACCCCCGCTGCGCCCGTCAGGGAACGCATCCAGCTCGGCTGCCAGATCGTGCCGTCTGGCGCATCCATCCAGGTTTGACCATCGATGGACTCGATGACTGCGCGGGGAATATCGTCAGCGAGTGCGTTCAGCATTTTCAGTCGGTACCAGCCGATTTTCTTGTTGCCGGAGGTCAGTCCCAAGCCGTAGTTGGGCAGCCCGATGTCAGATTCTGCGGAAGTGCCTGCACGGTTGTCTGTGCCCTTGATAGCAACCAATGTCGCGGCTTCACAATTGATCGCCAATTGCAGGACCGCTTCCGGGAGCGGGGTCGGCGCGTTACCCAGGTCCTGAACCGATATTTTCCCATGGTCCACAACCCCACCCGCTGAGAGCGTTGGGGTACAGGCCGACGGAGTGATGGTCCCGGAGACGCTCAAGTCCACGCTAGACGCGGCATACACAGGGGAAATGGCAGACAGCACGATGGCCGCAGCCATTAGACTCAAAGACTGTTTCATATAAAGTTGCTCACACTAACAACCTGCAAAACAGGTTAATTTGTCGGACTAGAGGATTAGTGTCATCGCCCTATATAGCAATAACACCCACCCACTCTAATCCCGACACCAAACTTCCCAAATACAAGTATTACGAATACGGCAAACTTCCAACCTATCTGAATACAACTAACACTTGCGCGATCAAGAACGCGATCAACTCTTTGGCACCATGCCACTCTCTCGAGCATAGGCGTACAAATCCACATCGGTGGAAATGCACAGGCGTAACATCGCCGTACTTTTCTGCTTGCTGATCGTCGATATGCTGCGATTGACTTGCGCGGCAATCTGGCTGACGGTCATGCCACTGGCCAACATGCGTACAACCTCACGCTCTTTGCCGGATAACTGGGGCGGCTGATCACTGCTGGCACCCGCCATATCCAATTGGGTACGCAAGCACTCACTGACAAATGTGCGCCCGTGGATCACTGCTTTCAGGGCCAACGGCAGCTCGCTCGCGGAGGCGCTCTTGGCCACAATGGCGCGGGCTCCGTGGCTGAAAGCAGCCCTGAGCGTGGCCACGTTGGCGAACATGGTCACCAGAATCACCGGCAGCGTCGGATGCTGGCGCTGTAGCAGTCCCAGCAAGCCAAAACCGTCTGCCTGTTGGTCACCGGGCATGGCAAAGTCGGTCACAATCACATCGCATGGCGTAGTCGCCATCAATGCCAGGAGCTGGTCGGGACCATTGGCTTCCCCAACGACCTTGAACACGCCGCTGGCCTCGATGACCACTTTTTGACCAACACGAACAATGGGGTGATCGTCGGCAATCATTATCCGAAACATCGTGCTATCCATGATGGCAATTTGAGTTTTTTCAAAATACCTCGACACGCTTGTTACAACAACACTTGGAAACAATCCGATTTCCGGTGCGCCCTTTATTTATGCGGCGAAAACTTATGCCTACAGCATAAAAAGAATTGGAGTACAGAAACAACCTACACGACAGAAAGGAAACCTCCTTCTTATTTATGTAGGACGCTACAGATTGGCCAAGTAAGACAGATACCGTTCGATTTCTTGCTCGAACCGTTCCAGCAGGGGTTTATTGGCCGCGATACCACTGCGCCGGACCCGCTCGATCAAGCGGATTGCACGTTGCTCCAGACCGGTATCGCCTAAAAAAGCTACCCCGCCCACCAGCCGGTGCAGATGCTCGACGGTCAGCTTGACGTCCAAGGCTTCGCGCGCCTGCCCAAGCGCGGTGAGGTCATCGTGCGCTTCCTGGAGCAAGCAGAACAACAAGGGCTCCACCACCTCCCAAAAGCCAAAACTGGCAATAAGGCTGGCGCGCGTCGGCAACCAGCCATGCATACGTGCCAAATTGGCCGCATGCCTTGTTGGGTGTACACGGGACTCGGGGTCGGGCAACCAATACAGCAGCGCTTCACGCAATTGCTCAAGGGTGACGGGTTTGAGCATCCAGTCATCCATGCCGCAGTCAACGCAACGGCGCATCTGCTCGGCATCCAGGCCGGCCGTCATGGCGATCACTGGCAGACGTGCGGTTCCAGCCCGGTTCTCACGACGGCGCAGCTCCCGTGTCAGGGCATAGCCATCCATCCCAGGCATACGGCAGTCACTGATCAGCAGATGAAAAGGTCGTGCGGCCAATGCATCAAGGGCCGCTTGCCCGTCACCGACGGTTTGGTGCGCCACACCCAGCGTGCTCAAGAAAGAGCCGATCAACAAACGATAGGCCCGGTGATCGTCTGCCAGTAACACCCGCACCTTCTGCCAATGGACAGGCGGGGACACTGACGGGGGAAAGCATTGCGGACTACAGCCAGCAGTCGGATCCTGCATAGCTACCTCGTGCAAAACGATCAGCGCGTCAGCCCAGCAAGGGACGACGATTGCCGACCTGTCGGTCGACCTCACTCGATTTTTTCGCGCAAGGGCCTTTACAGCCATTCAAATGAGTGAATAGCCATTATTTAAGTGCGCAGAAAGTATCCGAGCGGGTAGATGATGGCGATACAACAACTACGACAACGCAGAATTTCCTACAGACACAAAGAGGCCTTCCAACGCGCCAGCAACACCGGCGAGCACTATCGTAATAGTTGCATTCACCCTCGCAGGCCCCACCGCTAAAGTCGCCGTCGCTCGGGCTCAAGAAGGCGCGAGGGGGCTTAAAACAACCACACTGCCACTCCCTCAGCGCACCGCCTAGAGCTCCCTGTCCCTTAAAAACGCCTAGGAGCCCCATTCAATGAAAGCTTCACTCGCCACGCTGGTGGCTGCCGTCCTGCTGGGCGGTACGTCTTGCGTACTGGCCGCCAGCAACGTGGATCTGACCGTCAAGGGAAGTATCACGCCAAGTGCCTGCGTACCCAACTTGACCCAAGGGGGCACCGTGGACTACGGGAAGATTCCCGCCAAGGACCTGTCGGTCGACACCCCTACCGAGTTCGCCCCCGCCACACTTCAACTGAGCATCGCCTGTGAGGCCCCGACTCTGTTTGCCCTGAACGCCAAGGACAACCGTTTTGGCTCGTCACTCTTCCCTAACCTCACGTGGTACTACGGCCTGGGCTATGTCAACGGTACCCAGAAGTTAGGCAGCTACTCCCTTGACTTGCTCAACCCTGTCGCGGACTCCGACGTGTTCCCGATCCACTCCTTCGATCAAGGCCAGAGCTGGTCGAAATTCGCGGGGGGCATGATGAGGCACACCTACTGGAACTCATTCAGTGATACCCCAGGTGTCGGTGGCCCTTACTTTCCCAAAGCGCTGCGCGCAGTCACGGCCGACCTGCAGATCATCACCTTCGTCGCGCCCAGCAAAGATCTGCCCTTAAGGGAAGAAGTGCCCCTGGACGGCAGCGCTTCACTGGACCTGTTGTACCTCTGACTCTCCCCCAACCGCCCACTCACAAGGACTTGTGCCCATGGAAAGAACCCCCTCGGTCGCCTTCGCCATTCTGCTGGCGGCCTGCTCACCCGGCGTGTTTGCCGCCAGCAGCCAGGACTTGAGCGTCACCGGGATCATCACCCCGGCGTCGTGCACGCCTGTGCTGTCCGGCGGTGGCGTGATCGACCACGGCAAGCTGACGGCCAAGGATCTGCACCCGGACTTCCCGACCAGCCTGCAAGCCGGGGAAATGCAGCTACAGGTGCAGTGTGAGGGGGCGACGTTTTTCACCCTGACCACCGTCGACAACCGCGCCGGCAGCTCGGCGATCAACCCGGCACACCATGGGCTGGGCATCATCAACGACGACCAGAAACTCGGCAGCGTGGCGTTTGGCGTGTTCGACCCGGTGGCCGATAGCGTGCCGGTGCAAACCATCCTGTCCCGCGACAACGGCGCCAGTTGGCGTCCGTCCTCGTACCTGGGGCATGCGGCCCTGACCTCGTTCGCCCCGCCTGCAGGCCCTTACACCCCGATGGCCCTGCAAACCCTCAACGCACGTTTGCGGGCATTCACCGTGATCGTGCCCGCCAGCGACCTGACCCTGCTCGACGAAGTGCCCATCGATGGTCAGGCCACGCTGCAACTCAAGTACTGGTAACGCCTTCTTTTCATCTCAACCTGGAGCCTCACCATGAACACCGTACTCAAATCCGTCGCCGTCGCCCTGCTGGCCGCCAGTAGCGCCACTGCGTTTGCTGCGTCCAGTGTCGACCTGACGGTCAAGGGCCTGATCACCCCAAGCGCCTGCACGCCGGCACTGTCCAACGGCGGGACCGTGGACTACGGCAAGATCTCGGCCAAGGACCTGAACATCGATCAGATGACCCCACTTGCCGAACAATCCCTGCAGCTCACCGTCACCTGTGACGCGGCGACGTTGATGGCCCTCGACGCCGACGACAACCGCGCCGGGTCGAACCACGGCAACGACATGATGGAATTCGGCCTGGGTTTGATCAACGACACCGAAAAACTCGGCGCCATGACCCTGCGACTGCTTTCGCCTATAGCTGATGGCGTTGCAGTCAAAGCCATTGGTTCCGAGGACGGCGGTGTCACCTGGTTCACTGAGCGCTACCTGATGCCCGAGAACCTGATCTCGGTCGCCAACACCAGCGCCGATGCACCGATCCCGGTCCAGGTGCTGACCTCGGAAATGCGTGTCGGACCCAAGATCGCTCCGGCCAGTGGCTTGACCCTGACCAACGAAGCCGCCATCGACGGCTCGGTGACCGTCACCGTGCGCTACCTGTAACCCCTGAAGCGCGCGACGACAGCCCCCTCCTGTCGTCGTCGCGCCTTGCCCCCTGAACCAGGCAACCGGTGAACCTCCTCCATGAAGCACGTTTCTTCACGCCTTCTTGCCCTGTTTTATCTGCTCAGCGTCGGCTCGTCGGTGCTGGCAGCGTCCAGTACCGAACTGAACGTCACGGGCTTGATCACGCCCAGTGCCTGCGCCCCCACATTATCGGCCAACGGCATTGTCGACCATGGAAGGGTACCGGCACGCAGCCTCAACCAATACGAGTACAGCGCCCTGCCGACCCAGGTCCTGGAACTGGCGGTCAGTTGCAACGAACCGGTGCTGTTCGTACTGGTCGGCATGGACAACCGCGCCGATTCATCCCTGGGCCCAGGTTTCTACTACGGCCTAGGCACCAACATCCACGCCCCGACCGAACGACTGGGCACTGTGTCCCTGGTGTTTCGCGAGGTGATGGGCGATGGCGAGCGCGTGCTGGTGCTGGCGTCCAGCAACCAGGGCCTGACCTGGTTTCCGGAATCCAACGCCTACCCGAACAACTACATGGGCTTTGCCCATCCCGGCACGCTGGTGCCGGAGCCGCACCGGCTGCTGACGGCCACATTGCAAGTCAACACGTCCATCAACGCCGCCGCCTATTTGACCCTCAAGCAGGAGGTGCCCCTGGACGGGTCCATCGTGCTTGACCTGAGGTATCTGTAGCCATGAATCCCCTACCCTTTTTTACCCGACTGTTCACGTACCTGCGCTACGCCGGCATTTACCTCGCCTCACTCGCCCTGGCATGCGGCGCGCCTGCACTGGTACTGGCCGATGGCATGGTGCCCGACACCTCGGTGGTGATCGTCAACGAGGCCGATGGCGAAGCCTCGGTGACGGTCACCAACACCGACGACAAACTGGCCCTGTTGCACGTGACACTGGAAGACATCCCCGAGGACAAGGCTTCGCTGCTGTTTGTCACGCCCCCCCTGGCAAGGGTCGAGCCGGCCAAGAGCCAACTGATCCGGTTCATCCTGCAATCAGCGGAGCCGCTGACGACCCAGCGCTTGAAGCGGGTGATTTTCGAAGGCATGCCTCAGGGGCGTTCCACCGCGCAGGCCGGGCATGCGCGAGTGGGCGTCACCGTGCGCCAGAACCTACCCGTGATTCTGCATCCCAAGGGCCTGGCGCCCAACCGCACACCCTGGACCGGCCTGGAGTGGCGCCTGAGCCGCGACCAACTGAGCGTCAGCAACCCGACGCCCTACGTGGTACGCCTGGCCCAGGAATTGAAGCTGTTGCCCGGTGGCGGTTCGGCGTTGTTGCCGCGCACATACGTGCTGCCGGGTGAAACCCTGAAGGTGACGGCCAGCGGCAGCGGTGCGAACCGTGTGCAGTTGCAGCCGGCCACGGTCTACGGCTTTGCCGTGGCGCCCTACGAAGCACCGATCACCCTATAAAAAAGAGTGGCCTGCCAACGCCACCATCAGGCCTGACTCACCACAGAGTGAGCGGGCCGCCAACTGTTGAGTACGACCTTGTGAGCACAGCAATGACTGACCGCGACGGCGGCGCCGTGCCTGGCGTTTCACCACGCCCGGCACCTTATATTCTGGCGGGGCTGGCCCTGGCGTTGGGCAGTGCACTGCCCATGGGAGAGGCACTGGCCCATGACGACCTGATCGCCGGCTCCTTCGACCCCCAAACCCTGTCGAGACGCGGCATCGACCCGGAACTGGCCAACCTGTTGCTGGAGGCACCGCGCTTTGCCGCAGGCCGGCACGCCGTCAACCTGAAGGTCAACGGCCAGCGCCGTGGCCGGGTGGATGTAACCTTCGAGCCACAGGGTGGCTTGTGTTTCAACCGCACACTGCTGGATGCCGCAAACCTGATCGTGCCCGATGACGACGGCGCCCCGACCTGCCATCGCTTTACCGAACGCTTCCCGCAGACCGTGATCGAGCAAGACCCCGCCAGCCTGAGCCTGGCCCTGGTGGTACCGACCGACGCCGTGCGCCCTGCGCAACAGGACATCTCCGGCTACCAGACCGGCGGCTTCGCCGGCCTGCTCAACTACGACCTGACCGGTCTCTACAACGAGTTCGGCGACAACACCAGCCGCTTCGGCTCGGCCAATACCGAGGTGGGTTTCAACGCCGGTGATTGGATCGTACGCAGCCGCCAGGTAAAAACCTGGCAAGACAGCCGCTCGCGCACCACGCACCTGGACGCCTACGCCCAACGCACCTTCGCCGAGCAGCAGACGGTGTTGCAAGCGGGTCAGATCAGCCTCTACAACCCGGTACTGGCCGGCACACAGATCACCGGTGCCCAGGTACTGACCGAAACGGCGCTGCAGGACCAGAACCAAGGCGCAACCATTACCGGTATCGCCAACAGCCCGGCCCAGGTGGAGGTACGCCAGAACGGCGCACTGATCCACTCAACCGTGGTACCCGCCGGCCCATTCGCCCTGACCGATGTGCGACGCTTGAACAGCCGCGCCGACGTGGAAGTCACGGTCAAGGAAACCACCGGCGAGGAGCGCCGCTTCACCGTGCCCGCCGGCATGCTCGGCCTGGGCTTGCCGGCACCAGGCTATTCGGTGGCCGCCGGCCGCGTGCGCCAGATCGGCGACAGCGACGGCAAGGAGCCCTGGGTGGTCAGTGCCGGCTGGAGCGGCACGGTGCACCCGCAAGTCAGCGTGGGCGGTGGCGGGCTGATGGCCGATGCGTATCGTGCCGTTGGCGTGAACCTGGGTTGGCTACCCTGGCAGGACAGCCAGTTGCAGTTCACCACCCAGGCCGCCGAGGCCAGCCGTGAGGGGCGTGATCGCGGGGTACAGACCGACCTTTCCTGGTCTCAGCGCCTGAACGACAGTTGGTCGCTGAGTACCAGCGGCTCGTGGCGCTCCCAGGGCTATCGCGACCTGGAAGACTCCACCTACGTCGGCAACAGCCGCGACCAGCAGCGTTCGCGTTACCGCGACCAGCAAAGTTTCACCGCGTCCTGGGCGCATCCGGCACTGGGGGCGTTCAGTGCCGGCGTCTCGCGCACGGCGTCGTACAACGGTGAGAGCAGCAGCCGTGCGCTCGCCTCCTGGGGCCGCAGTTTTGGCCGGGTGTCCGTGTCGGCGAGCGCTGAGTGGCAAGTGGGGGGGCGCCAGCAGAACGACAACAGCGTCTACCTGAACCTGAGTGTGCCGCTGGGCGAAAGCCGTCGAGGACGTGCCTGGGCTCGCCACACTGGCGGTGAACATCGACTGGGCGCCGGGGTAAGCGAACAACTCAACGACCAACTCAGCTACCGGGTGGGGGTGGAACGCGACAGTCGCGACCGCGAAGTGGAGTCGTCGCTCGGCGTATCGGCCTTGCCGTGGTACAGCCAGTTGGACTTCAACTACACCCGCTCCGACAACGAGCGCTCCAGCTACCAAGGCGGCGCCCGTGGCGGCGTGGTGGTGCATGGCGACGGCGTGACCTTCTCGCCCTACCCGGTGCGCGAGACCTTCGCCGTGATGTCGGTGGGCGAGATGGCCGGGGTCAAGGTCAGCACCCCTAGTGGCCCAGTCTGGACCGATTGGCAAGGCCAGGCCGTGGTGCCGCAGCTCAACGCCTATGGCCGCAGTCCGGTGGAAGTGCAGACCCGCTCGCTGCCGCGCAACGCCGATATCCACAACGGTCTGGCGATGATCTCCGCCGGCCGCGGAGCGGTGGACAAGGTGCAATTTGGTGTGGCCCTCACGCGCCGCGCACTGCTCAACGTCACCACCGACAGCGGCCAGCCGCTGCCACGGGGCGCCACCGTCAGTACCGCCGAGGGTGAGTTCGTCACCCTGGTGCAGGAAGGCAGCCAAGTGTTCCTGCCCGATGTGCTGGACCCGCGCCCGCTCTGGGTCAAGCCGCCAGGACAGCCCCGCTGCCGCCTGGAGTTCCAACTGCCGGAAGACGCCGACCCCGAGGTGTATTTCGAAACCGCACCGGCCCGGTGCCGCCCGTCATGAGGAGTCCTGTCATGGGCCTGAAACACCTGCTGTATCCCCTGGCTCTGTTGACGAGTGCCGGCGCCTGGGGGGCGGACGAATGCCAACTCAACCTCAGCCAGGCAGAGCTGGACTTCGGCCTGATGAACCGCGCCACGGCCGTGACCCCGGCGGCGGAGCGATGGCTGGGAGAGCGGCGGATCAGTCTCACGCTGAACTGCCCGCACCCCAGCGATCTGAGCCTGTTCTATCGAGGGCCCGGCGCCGGGCCCGAACGGTTCCGCTTTACCGAGCGCGGCACTTACGGTTTGCGGGTCAGCGATGCGGTGCTGGATGGTCAGGCGGTGGAGCTTGGCCAGATTGCGGGCCCGGGCCAGGCGCCCTCCACGACCGGCGCGCAACTGCCTTGGCCGCCGGACCATGGCGTCGTGCCGATGCGGGGTGGCGTCGTGGTAACAGGGCGCAACCTGTCGTTGCAGATCGACGCCAGCGCCTGGGCCAGCGAGGCGGCCACACAGGTGCGCGACGCCGTGACCTGGGACACCGCCGGGCTGTTCGAGGCCCTCGCCGCCGGGCGTTCACGGGAGCTGCGGCTATTGGCACACTTTGCACCTGCGGCCTGTACCCCCACCTTGTCCAATGGCGGCCATGTGGAACTGGGCAAGCTGTCGGTCAGCGACCTGAGCATGGACAAAGACACCGTCCTGGCGCCAAGGGCGCTGTCGCTCAGTGTCATCTGCGATGGGCCCACGGCATTCGCCGTACGCATGCAGGACAACCGCCAGGGCTCCGCCACCGGCATCGCCGATGAAAGCGCCTACGGGCTGGGCCTGGACGCCCGGCAGCAGAAAATCGGGCGTTACCGGCTGCTGTTCGATCCGAGCCGGATCACGGCCGACAGCTTAGGCCCGGTTTTTTCCACCGATTCCGCCAGCGGTGGCCTGCCCTGGAGCAGTGCCAGCGCGCGCATCGCGGCAGTCGGTGCCAATCGCTACCTAGGCTTCAGCGCCACCTCCGGCAGTACCAGCGGCCCCAGCGCGATTCAGAACCTCAATGCGACGCTGAGCCTGGAGGCCGTGATTGCCCCCCTGGGCTCGCTGGACCTGGGCAATGAGGTCCGGCTGGACGGCTCAGGCACCCTCGAAATCATCTATCTATAGGAACGCGACATGAAACCCTTGCTGATCGCCCTCGCTGTCTTTACCTGGGTCAACACAGCCCAGGCCGCTTCCGGTATTGACCTCAATATCACCGGCCTGGTCACCCCCAGTGCCTGTGAACCGAGCCTGCCCAATGGCGGCCTGTACGACCTGGGCAAAATCGCCGCCCGCGAGCTAACGCTCGACGCACCTACCGTTCTACCGCCCCACAGCCTGCAACTGACGATCAACTGCGAAGCCTCCACCCTATTGGCCCTGGAACCCCGGGACAATCGTCTGGGTTCCAGTTATGCCGGCGATCAGAGTTTCAAGTTCGGCCTGGGGTTGATCAATGGCGTCACCCGGTTGGGCTCCATGACATTGAGCGTCTACTCAGTGGTGGCCGACGGCGTCCAGATGCACCCCATCGGCTCCAGTGGCCCCACTTCGTGGGCACCCGCGAAGTTGCTGTCACCGCACTTTCTGACCGCATTCACGCCGACTCCGACGGTGCCGGTGCCTGCACCGATAAAGCTACTGACAGCATTCCTGTACATCGAGCCCAGCATCGCGCCGGCCAATACGCTGCCCCTGGCCGAGGAGATTCCCATCGACGGGTCCATGACCCTGACCATGAAGTACCTATAGGAGTTGAACCATGAAAATGTTGCTGATTGCAGTGGCCGGGCTTACCTATGTCATGCCCGCCCATGCCGGCTCCACCGCCGAACTGACCGTCGGCGGCCTGATCACGCCCATGGCCTGCACCCCGGTGCTGTCCGGCGGTGGCTTGATCGACTTCGGCAAGATTTCCCAGCAGGACCTCAACCAGGCCACGGGCACCCGGCTGCCACTCAAGTCCTTGACCCTGACCGTCAGTTGCAATGCCCCCGGCCGCTATGCGCTGCGCATGGCCGACAACCGAGACGGCACGGCCCACGTCAACAGCGAGATCTACTACGGCTTGGGCCTGGACAGCGCGGGCAACAAGATTGGCGTGTACTCGGTCAAATTCGACCCCAAGCAAACCGTGGCCGATGACTTGGCAGTGGCCTATGGCACCGAATCGACCACCGGCGGCGTGGCCTGGCGTACGTCCAATACCAACCCCATCGACATCGGCTCACGCAGCTTGCTGGGCTTTACCGATGTGGCGGGCAGCACCGCCGGGCCTTCGGCCATCCGGAACCTGACGAGTACCTTGACCCTGGAAGCCGTGATCAATGCCAAGCAGAACCTGGACCTGAGCGTCGAGACCCCCATGGACGGCTCCGCGACGCTGGAAGTGGTGTACCTGTAATCAGACCTTCTCGCTGGTGACGCCGACGTACTGGGCACGACCTGCCCCGCACCCCGTGACGATCGCACCGACGCCGATCACCGCGAAGACCCAACCGGTGGCTCCCCAGCCACCGGTCCAGTCATGCAGGACGCCCACCGCCAGCGGCCCCAGGGACGCCAGGGTGTAGCCGAACCCCTGGGCCATGCTCGACAGGTTGGCCGCCACATGGGAGTCCCGTGAGCGCAGCACGATCAAGGTCAGCGCTAGGCTGAAGGTGCCGCCTTGGCCCAGGCCAAGCAGAATCGCCCAGCCCCACAGCCCTTCGATGGGCGCATACAGGCAACCGAACAAACCGCCGAGGGTCAGCAGCATCACCACCACGATGGCCAGGCGCTGGTCCTTGCCACGGGTGGCCAGCCAAGGCGCGGCGAGGGAGCTGATCAACTGCACGATGATCGAACCCGACAGCGCCAACCCCGCCTCGGTGGCACTCAGGCCGCGGCCGATCAGGATGGACGGCAGCCAGCCAAACACGATGTACGCCAGGGACGATTGCAGGCCCATGTACAAGGTGACTTGCCAGGCCAGCGGATCACGCAGCAACCCTTTCACGCGGTAGGCAACCCGGTGATTCCCCTGTTTGTGCCCGACCTGAGGCAGCCAGAACAACGCCGCCAACACGGCAGGTACAATCCAGAATCCCAGGCCGATATTCCAACTGTCGTCGAAATACTGGCTCAGGGGCACCGTCGCCCCCGCCGCCACCGCCGCGCCCAGGCACAGGGCCATGGTGTAGACACCCGTCATGGCCCCTGCCTGCTTGGCGAAATCTCGCTTGACGATACCGGGCAGCAACACACCGATGATGCCGATGCTGGCACCGGCCATCAGGCTGCCGGCGAACAGCCCGACTTCACCGAAGGAACTGCGCAGGAGAATGCCAGCGGCCAGCGTCAGCAAAATGCCCAGCACCACGCGCTCTGCGCCGAAACGCCGAGCCAGGAGCGGTGCCAAGGGGGCGAACAACCCCAGGCACAGCACCGGCAAAGTGGTCAGCAAGCCAGCCTTGGCCGCTGACAACCCCAGGCTGGCGGACACCTCGCTGAGCAGCGGCGCCATGCTCGACAAAGCCGGGCGCAGGTTCAACGCCACCAGGATCAACCCCAGCAGCAACAGCCATGGGCGGCTCACCTGCGGGTGGGCGTGCTGCACCACCGCATCGTCCGCTTCGGCGTCGATCAACAGTTCTTCAAGCTTGGTTTCGGAGGTCATGGATCCACTGCCAGCAGAGGGATGGTCGTTTGGATGAACAGCCCCACAGCCTATTCGGACACACCTACAAGAGCAACGCACTAGGGTTTTTAGACAGTTAAAAGCGGTTGGGAGGCGGCCACAACGCGTTCTCACGTTACGAACGCGGCACGTTCAGCGACACCAAACACGACAAAGCTGAAACGCTGAACGCGTCCTAGCCCCAAAAAAACAAACCCGGCACCAGGCCGGGTTTGTTTATTCAAGCATCGATCAATGCAAAATCTGGCTCAAGAACAACTTGGTCCGATCATTCTGCGGGTTGTCGAAGAAGTCATTCGGCGCCGCCTGTTCCACGATCTCGCCCTTGTCCATGAAGATCACGCGGTTGGCCACGGTGCGCGCAAAGCCCATTTCGTGGGTGACGCACAGCATGGTCATGCCGTCTTCCGCCAGGCCGATCATGGTGTCCAGCACCTCCTTCACCATCTCTGGGTCGAGTGCCGAGGTCGGCTCGTCGAACAGCATGATTTTCGGCTTCATGCACAAGGCACGGGCAATCGCCACGCGCTGTTGCTGGCCGCCAGACAACTGGCCCGGAAACTTGTGGGCCTGCTCCGGGATGCGCACGCGCTCCAGATAGTGCATGGCGATTTCTTCGGCCTTGCGCTTGGGCATCTTGCGCACCCACATCGGCGCCAAGGTGCAGTTCTGCAAAATGGTCAGGTGCGGGAACAGGTTGAAGTGCTGGAACACCATGCCGACCTCGCGGCGGATCGCTTCGATCTGCTTGAGGTCGTTGGTCAACTCCACGCCATCCACCACGATGCGGCCCTGCTGGTGTTCTTCCAGGCGGTTGAGGCAGCGGATGGTGGTGGACTTGCCCGAACCCGACGGGCCGCAAAGCACAATACGCTCGCCCTGCTTGACGTTGAGGTTGATGTCTTTCAACACGTGGAACTGGCCGTACCACTTGTTGACGCCCTGCATCTGAATAATGCCTTCAGGGCTCACAGGCTGTTTGATCGCTTCGCTCATAACATCAACTCCTAACGCTTGTGGCCTGTGTCGAGCTTGTGTTCCAAATGAATGGAATAGCGCGACATACCAAAACAGAAAATCCAGAACACCAGGGCTGCGAACACGTAGCCTTCGGTGGCCATGCCCAACCATTTCGGGTCGGCGGCGGCTTGCTTGACGCTGTTGAGCAGGTCGAACAGGCCGATGATGATCACAAGGCTGGTGTCCTTGAACAGCGCGATAAACGTGTTGACGATGCCGGGAATCACCAGTTTCAGGGCTTGCGGCAGAATCACCAGGCCCATGCTGCGCCAGTAACCCAGGCCCATCGCCGCGGCCGCTTCGTATTGGCCCTTGGGAATCGCCTGCAAGCCACCGCGCACCACTTCGGCCACGTAGGCCGACTGGAACAGGATCACCCCGATCAACGCCCGCAGCAGTTTGTCGATGCCCATGCCTTCAGGCAGGAACAACGGCAGCATCACCGAAGACATGAACAGCACGGTGATCAACGGCACGCCGCGCCAGAACTCGATGAAGGTCACGCAGACCACACGAATCGCCGGCATGTTCGAACGCCGCCCCAGCGCCAGCACAATCCCCAGCGGCAACGCGCCGGCGATCCCGACGGTGGCGATCACCAGGGTCAGCATCAGGCCGCCCCATTGGCTGGTCGCCACGTTGGTCAGGCCGAAGATGCCACCGTGCAACAGGAAGTAGGCAATGATCGGGTACAGCACCAGGAAGCCCAGGCCATAGACCGCCTTGCGCGCAAAGCGCGAGATGAACAACGGCGCCACGCCGACGATGGCCAGCCACACGGTCAGGTCCACGCGCCAGCGCAGGTCGCCGGGGTAGTAGCCGTACATGAACTGCCCGAAGCGCTGCTGGATGAACACCCAGCACGCGCCTTCCTTGGTGCAATCGGCACGGGTGGTGCCAACCCAGTTGGCGTCGAGGATTGCCCAGTGCAGGATCGGCGGCACCACCAGGTAGACCAGGTAGAACGCCAGCAACGTCAGCAGGGTGTTGAGCCAACTGGAAAACAGATTGGCGCGCATCCATGCCACCGGGCCGAAGACTTTGCTCGGCGGCTGCATATCAGGTTTGAAAGTATGCGTACTCATGCAGGTTTCCTCACCGCTCGATCAGCGCAATGCGCTTGTTGTACCAGTTCATCAGCAGGGAAATGCTGATGCTGATCGCCAGGTACACGCTCATGGTGATGGCAATGACTTCGATGGCCTGGCCGGTCTGGTTGAGCACCGTGCCGGCAAACAGCGAGACCATTTCCGGGTAACCGATACCGGCGGCCAGCGACGAGTTCTTCGCCAGGTTCAGGTATTGGCTGGTCAGCGGCGGAATGATCACCCGCAGGGCCTGCGGGATGATGACTTTGCGCAGCGTCGGCCCGGGGCGCAGGCCCAGGGAGCGCGCGGCTTCGGTCTGGCCGTGGCTGACGGACTTGATGCCCGAACGCACGATCTCGGCGATAAACGCCGCGGTGTAGACCGTCAGCGCCAGGGTCAACGCCAGCAGTTCGGGAATCAGGACCCAGCCGCCGACAAAGTTGAAGCCCTGCAACTTCGGCATTTCCCAGTGCAGCGGCGCACCGAAGATCAACGCGCACAACGCCGGGATCACGATGAACAGCGCCAGGCCCGCCCAGAATTTGTGGAACGGTTCGCCGGTCGCTTCAAAGCGCTTGTTGGCCCAACGCGTCATCAGCACGATGGCCACGATGGCAACCACGATGCTCACCACAAACGGCCAGAAACCGTCGGCGGCAATCGCTGCCGGCATATTCAGGCCACGGCTGCTGACAAAGAAGGTATCGCCGAAGTTATGACTGTTGCGCGGCCCCGGCATGGTCAGGAACACCGCGAAGTACCAGAACAGGATTTGCAGCAGTGGCGGGATGTTGCGGAACACTTCCACATACACGGTCGCCAGCTTGTTGATCATCCAGTTCGGCGACAGACGCGCCACGCCGATGATGAAACCGAGCAGGGTCGCCAGGATCACGCCGATCACGGTGACCAGCAAGGTGTTGAGCAGGCCGATCACAAAGACCCGGGCATAGCTGTCCGATTCGGTGTAATCGATCAAGTGCTGCGCGATGCCGAAGCCGGCACTGCGTTCAAGAAAGTCGAAACCCGAGGTAATGCCCCGGTGCTGAAGGTTGGTCTGGGTATTGTTGAAGAGGTACCAGCCCAGCGAGACCACCGCCACAATCGTGATGATCTGGAAGAGCCACGCACGCACTTTGGGATCGCTGAAGCTGAGCTTCTGCTTTGGTGCGCCGATTTGATTTTGCATGAAGTGCCCCGGAAATAATGGAACAGAACATCACCCGGCGGTTGGCCCACCGGGTGACAGAACCATCAGCGATCAGCGCACAGGTGGTGCGTATTGAATGCCGCCGTTGTTCCACAGCGCGTTCAGGCCACGGTCGATTTCCAGCGGGGTGCTCTTGCCCAGGTTGCGCTCGAACACTTCACCGTAGTTACCGACCTGCTTGACGATCTGTACAACCCAGTCTTTCTTCACTTTCAGGTCTTTGCCGTATTCGCCGTCAGCACCGAGCAGACGCGCAACGTCCGGGTTCTTGGTGGACTTGGCTTCAGCTTCAACGTTTTTCGAAGTGATACCGGCTTCTTCAGCGTTGAGCATGGCGTAGCCAACCCAGCGCACGATGGCCAGCCACTCGTCGTCGCCGTTACGCACGACCGGGCCCAGCGGTTCTTTGGAAATGGTTTCCGGCAGAACCACGTAGTCCTTCGGCGAGGCCAGCTTGCTGCGCTGGGCGAACAGTTGGGACTTGTCCGAGGTCAGCACGTCGCAACGCCCGGATTCCAGCGACTTGGCGCTTTCATCGGAGGTGTCGAAGGTGATCGGGGTGTATTTCAGGCCGTTGCCACGGAAGTAGTCGGAAACGTTCAGCTCGGTGGTGGTACCGGCCTGGATGCAGATGGTTGCACCGTCCAGTTCCTTGGCGCTCTTCACGCCCAGCTTGTTGTTTACCAGGAAGCCGATGCCATCGTAGTAGGTGATGAAGCCCGGGAATTTCAGGCCCATACCGGCGTCACGGGAGCTGGTCATGGTGGTGTTGCGGGACAGAATGTCGACTTCGCCGGACTGAAGCGCGGTGAAACGCTCCTTGGCGTTCAACTGGCTGAATTTGACCTTGGTCGCATCGCCGAACACGGCAGCGGCAACAGCGCGGCACACGTCAGCGTCGATCCCGAGGATCTTGCCGCTGGCATCCGGCACCGAGAAACCCGGCAGGCCGTCACTCACGCCACATTGCACAAAGCCTTTCTTCTGCACGGCATCCAGGGTGGCGCCGGCTTGGGCGAAACCACTGACACCCAATACGGCCGCCGCTGTCACGATGGCCAGGGTGGATTTCAATACCTTCATTCAAACCTCCAGTTGCTCTTGTTGTGTCGGAGCTCGAACCCCACCGCACCCTTTTGAGGCGACATCGACCCGTGTTGGCTTTTTTTGGGGTCAAACGGCATGAGGCTGTCGCTGTAAGTCCAGTTGCTATCCCAGAGGCGGTTGTCACTGATAGTGTTACCGCCAGGGGAGAGACCTGACATCGGCTTCTCCATAGCAAGCGCCGTACCAGACTGCGCGCTGAGTCGTTTCAGCCCACGGTCAATAGAAAAAGATTCAACCTTGCGACATTCTCTTAACAGATCAACCTGTCGCGCACCGTTCCGTCGCACCCAATCGGAGCGCGCGCACATATATGGAGCAGACATGACCGACCCCTTGATTCTTCAGCCCGCCAAGCCCGCAGACGCCTGCGTAATCTGGTTGCATGGCCTGGGTGCCGATCGCTACGACTTCCTGCCGGTGGCCGAAGCACTGCAAGAAAACCTGCCGACCACCCGTTTCGTTTTGCCCCAGGCGCCGACCCGCCCTGTCACTATCAACGGTGGCTACGAGATGCCCAGTTGGTACGACATCAAGGCCATGAGCCCGGCCCGTTCGATCAGCCTGGAAGAACTGGAAGAGTCGGCCCGGATGGTCACGGATTTGATCAAGGAGCAAAAAAGCAGCGGAATAGACGCCTCGCGGATTTTCCTCGCCGGTTTTTCCCAGGGCGGCGCAGTGGTTTTCCACACCGCGTTTACCAAATGGCAGGGAGCCTTGGGTGGTGTGATCGCCCTCTCCACGTATGCGCCGACCTTCAGCGACGAGCTGGAATTGTCCGCCAGCCAGCAACGTATTCCAGCCCTGTGCCTGCACGGCCAGTACGACGACGTGGTACAGAACGCCATGGGCCGTAGCGCTTACGAGCATTTGAAGACCCGTGGTGTCACCGTGACATGGCAGGAATACCCAATGGGCCACGAAGTGTTACCCGAAGAGATCCGTGACATCGGCACCTGGCTGACCGCCCGCCTGGGTTGAAACCCGGCGTTTATGTAGCCGTATGACAGACGCACTACGCCGCGCCCGTTTCTTGCATTACACTGGCCGGCGTACATTCCTTAACCAATTAATGAGATCACCGTGCTCGAAGCACTCAAGAAGATGTTCGGCAAAAGCGAGGCCGAGCCGCTCGCGCCTGTTCCCAGTGCTCCTGTCCCGACTGCCGGCAGCCGCAATGACGGTAAACAGCCAGAGCGGCCTGCGCCTGTCGCCCAGCCGACGACGCCTACGGTGACCACGCCTGAACCGGCTAAAGAAGCGGCACCGGCCCCCAAGCCTCGCCGCGAACGCGCGCCCAAGCCGCCGGTCATTCCCTGGAAACTCGAAGACTTCGTCGTAGAACCCCAGGAAGGCAAGACCCGCTTCCACGACTTCAAACTCGCCCCGGAACTGATGCACGCCATCCAGGACCTGGGTTTCCCGTACTGCACGCCGATCCAGGCACAGGTGCTGGGCTTCACCCTGGCGGGCAAAGACGCCATCGGCCGCGCCCAGACCGGCACCGGCAAGACCGCCGCGTTCCTGATCTCGATCATCACCCAGCTGCTGCAGACGCCGCCGCCGAAAGAGCGCTACATGGGTGAACCGCGCGCGCTGATCATCGCCCCGACCCGCGAGCTGGTGGTGCAGATCGCCAAGGACGCCGCCGACCTGACCAAGTACACCGGTCTCAACGTCATGACGTTCGTCGGTGGCATGGACTTCGACAAGCAGCTCAAGCACCTCGAAGCCCGTCACTGCGACATCCTGGTTGCCACCCCCGGCCGCCTGCTGGACTTCAACCAGCGCGGCGACGTGCACCTGGACATGGTCGAAGTGATGGTGCTGGACGAAGCCGACCGCATGCTCGACATGGGCTTTATCCCGCAAGTACGCCAGATCATTCGCCAGACCCCGCCGAAATCCGAGCGCCAGACCCTGCTGTTCTCCGCGACCTTCACCGAAGACGTGATGAACCTCGCCAAGCAGTGGACCACCGAGCCGTCCATCGTCGAGATCGAAGCGGAAAACGTCGCCAGCGAAAACGTCGAGCAACACATCTACGCCGTGGCCGGTGCCGACAAGTACAAGCTGCTCTACAACCTGGTCAACGACAACGGTTGGGAGCGTGTGATGGTGTTTGCCAACCGCAAGGATGAAGTGCGCCGCATCGAAGAGCGCCTGGTGCGTGATGGCGTCAACGCCGCGCAACTGTCCGGTGACGTGCCACAGCACAAGCGCATCAAGACCCTGGAAGGTTTCCGCGAAGGCAAGATCCGCGTGCTGGTGGCCACCGACGTGGCAGGCCGCGGGATTCACATCGATGGCATCAGCCACGTGATCAACTTCACCCTGCCGGAAGTGCCGGATGACTATGTGCACCGTATTGGTCGTACTGGCCGTGCCGGGGCTGCGGGTGTGTCGATCAGCTTTGCCGGGGAAGATGATTCGTACCAGTTGCCGTCGATCGAGACGTTGCTGGGGCGCAAGATCAGTTGTGAGACGCCGCCGACGCATTTGCTGCGCCCGGTAGAACGCAAACGCCCTGCTTAAGCTGAAATGCAGTAAAAAAATGTGGGAGCGGGCTTGCTCGCGAATGCGGTGTATCAGTCATGCATGTATCGACTGACACTCCGCATTCGCGAGCAAGCCCGCTCCCACATTGGGTTTTGTGTTTGGCTTAAGATTTCCAGCGGTCTGCGGCGGCGTAGTCGCTACTGCGCCCTTCCACCCAGCGCGGCCCCTCACTGGTATTTTCCTTCTTCCAGAACGGCGCCCGCGTCTTCAAGTAATCCATCACGAACGCACAGGCATCAAACGCCGCCTGGCGATGAGCGCTCGCGGCTGCCACGAACACAATCGGCTCTCCCGGCTCCAACGCGCCGACGCGGTGCAGCACTTCCAGCTTGAGCAACGGCCAGCGCTGCTCGGCCTCCACGGCAATCTTGGCCAGGGCTTTCTCGGTCATGCCGGGGTAGTGCTCCAGGAACATCCCCGCCACCTCCAGGCCGTCGTTGAAGTCGCGCACGTAGCCGACAAAACTCACCACCGCACCTACGCCCACGTTGGCCGCATGCATGGCGTTGACCTCGGCGCCCGGATCGAACGCCTGGACCTGCACTCGAATGGCCATGGTCAGCCTCCGGTCACCGGCGGAAAGAACGCAACCTCATCGCCAGCCTTCAACGGCTCGTCGAGGCCACACAGCTCCTCGTTGCGCGCACACATCAGGCTGGTTTCGTTGAGCACGTCAAAACCTGGATCGGCGGCCAACGCCAAACGCACCGCGTCGACAGTGGCGAACTCGCCTTCCATTTCCAGCGAGTCCAAGCCAATCACTTCGCTGTAACGCGCAAAAAACAATACGTTGATGCTCATGCCTGGTCCGCCTTGAAATGCCCGCTCTTGCCGCCCAGCTTTTCCAGCAGGCGAATGCTTTCGATGGTCATGCCCCGGTCCACGGCCTTGCACATGTCGTAGATGGTCAGGGCCGCGACGCTGGCGGCGGTGAGGGCTTCCATCTCCACGCCGGTCTGGCCGGAGAGTTTGCAGCGCGCCAGGATGTGCACCGAGTCTGCGCCGTCGGCGCTCAGTTCGACCTTGACGCCCGTCAACATCAGCGGGTGGCACAACGGGATCAGATCACTGGTTTTTTTCGCCGCCTGGATCCCGGCGATGCGGGCCACGGCAAACACGTCGCCCTTGGGATGGGCGCCGTCGACAATCATTTGCAGGGTCTCGGGCAGCATGCGCACCCGGGCTTCGGCCACCGCTTCACGGAAAGTCACGGACTTGTCGGTAACGTCGACCATGTGGGCGCGACCTTGGGAATCGAGATGAGTCAGCACAGGGATACTCCTGATCAGGAGCAGCGATTGTAAACCCAACACTGATCAATATGTGGAGAGCGCTTGTGTGGGAGCGGACTTGCTCGCGAATACGGTGTGTCAGTCAATATATTCGGCGACTGACACTCCGTATTCGCGAGCAAGCCCGCTCCCACATTTTGACCGCGTTTAGAGGTGCGACTCGGCGTATTCAGCCAAGATCGAGCGTGGAACACCCTGCAGCGCAATATGCACGCCGTTCGGGAAGTCCTTGAAGCGTTCCGTCAGATACGTCAGCCCGGAGCTGGTCGCGGACAGGTAAGGAGTGTCGATCTGTGCCAGGTTGCCCAGGCACACCACTTTGGAACCGGCGCCGGCACGGGTGATGATGGTTTTCATCTGGTGCGGCGTGAGGTTCTGGCATTCATCGATCAAGATCAGGCTTTGCTGGAAGCTGCGACCCCGGATGTAGTTGAGGGATTTGAACTGCAACGGCACTTTGCTGAGGATGTAGTCGACGCTGCCATGGGTGTTTTCGTCATCCATGTGCAAGGCTTCGAGGTTGTCGGTGATCGCCCCCAGCCACGGCTCCATTTTTTCCGCTTCGGTGCCGGGCAGGAAACCGATTTCCTGATCCAGGCCCTGCACGCTGCGGGTGGCGATGATGCGGCGATAGCGCTTGGTCACCATGGTCTGCTCGATGGCGGCGGCCAGGGCGAGAATGGTTTTGCCGGAACCGGCGGCGCCCGTCAGGTTGACCAGGTGGATGTCCGGGTCGAGCAGCGCGTACAGCGCCAGGCTCTGGTAGATGTCACGCGGTTTCAGGCCCCAGGCTTCCTGGTGCAACAGGGGTTCCTGATGCAGGTCGAGAATCAGCAGCTTGTCGACCTGGATCTCTTTGATCCAGCCCACAAAGCCCTGTTCGTCGACGATGAATTCATTGATATGCACGGCCGGCAGGTTGTCGATCAGTTGCACCTGGTGCCAGGTGCGGCCATGGTCCTGGCGGGTTTCAACCTTGCTGACGCGGTCCCAGAACGAGCCGGTCATCATGTGATAACCACGGGACAGCATCGATACGTCATCGACCAGTTGGTCGGTGCTGTAGTCCTCGGCCGCGATCCCACACGCACGGGCCTTGAGGCGCATGTTGATGTCTTTGGTCACCAGCACCACGCGCAGGTCCTTGTCACGCGCGTGCAGGTCGATCAATTGGTTGATGATCTTGTTGTCGTTGAGGTTTTCCGGCAGCAGGCTGTTGGGTTCGCGGCCCTTGCTCATCAGGATCGACAGCAAGCCCTTGGGCCCGCTCTTGCCGCGCTGGATCGGCACGCCGACTTCAACGTCCTCAGGAGAGGCCTCGCCCAAGGTCTTGTCGATCAGGCGAATGGCCTGGCGGCATTCGGCCGCAACGCTGTGGTGCCCGCTTTTGAGTTTGTCGAGTTCCTCAAGCACGATCATCGGGATGGCGACGTGGTGTTCTTCAAAGTTGAGCAGTGCGTTTGGATCGTGGATCAATACGTTGGTATCAAGCACATAAAGGATTGGCTGGTCGGAAGAAGGGGTGCGTCCGTGATCATCCATACTCGGTCACCTTTTGTGGGAGCCAGTCGACGCAATACCTAAGCGGTGCTGCGCCTCGATTCGACCACCGAATGCACCTGAGGGACGTCAAGTGCATGCCCACATGAGGAGTCTTGAAAGACGCCACCTGTGCTGCAGGTTTCGGCGATCTGACTTCGTAATACCGCAAAACCTATGACAGGAAAAAGCACTTTGACGTTTTTTTGAAGTTTATTTTTCAGGATGACGAATAGCACTAGCCGAGTGCCATGCACCCCGTTAAAGTCGGAAGTCCGCCTGCATCGATTTGTCGCACAAAATCACCCCGAAAATGCCCCGCACCCAACAGGGCCGGGCACTTCAGCGAAACGCCTCGCGGCAGTCCTGCCAACCCAAGCCACTCTGTGCCGTCGCCTGCATCAACTGCGGCAATGCGACCCGCGCCTTGTCCTGGGTGTCGTGAAACACAATCACCCCTTTGCGCCATAGCAACATCAACGTCAGCACACGCTGCGCCGACTCTTCGGCCTTGAGCTTGCCCGGTTCGTCCTGGGAATCGATGTCCCACAACGCCACCTGCAAGCCCTGGGACTGGAAGAAACCCTGGCTGTCGGCGCGGCGCTGGCCGTACGGCGGACGGAACAGCGGCACATAGTTTTCCGGCATCAGGTTCTGCGCCAGCGACGCGCTGCGGGTGATCGAGCTTTGCCAGTCGACCCAGTGGCTGTGGGAGCGGTACTGCCAGCCCTGGGTGCCCACGCACTGGCCCTGGTACAACGTCTGCACATCACTGGCAGAACTGCGCTCCACGCGGGTTTGCAGGCTGCTGCCAAGGACGAAGAAGGTGGCGTTCAGCTTCTGCTTGCGCAGGTAGTCGGTAAGCCAGTCGGTATTGCCGCTGACGGGCGCGGGGCCGCCGTCGAAGGTCAGCAGAAACAGGCGGTCGTTGAATTCATCGCCATTGCGCTCGTGATCGCCAAACCGCGCGACTTCACTGCTGATCTGCGGGAACAGCGCAGCCTTGCGCAGCAGCTCGTCCAAGTAGCGTTCGTGGAAAACGTGGCTGGGGTTCGCCCAGCCTATATAGAAGGAGTTTTCACTGACCTCAAGCTTGCCCGCCTGCTCGCGCAGATCGTCCATGTTCTCTACCAAGTAGCAAAACGAGGCGTCCTCTTCGCAGCTTTTCTGGGCGACCAGGTAGTTCTCCAACAGGCGCTGCCAGAGCTGGCGACGCAAGTCGTCGATGGCGGCCAGGTTGATGATCTTCAAGCCCAGGCGCTGTTTGAGCGCCGCCTCGTCCAGGACTTCGCTGGCCAACAGGCCATGGGCAAACATGAGGATTTCCGCACGCGAGGCCACATCGAACAGCGCCGGGCTGCTGAGCTTTTCGGGCCAGGTGCCACGGTCCAGGCTGGCCACATCCACCGGCGCGGCCTGGGCGTTCAGGCAGAGCAGGCAGGCCGACAATAAAAGCGCTATTCGCACGCAGGGTCTTCCTTTGCAGAGTTACCGCCCATCATAGCGGATCATGCCTATCGCCATCATAGGTGGAGTCAAAACGCCCCAGCCCCTAGAATCGCGGCACGATTTAAGGAGACGACTTCATGCTGACGGTGATTTCACCCGCCAAGACCCTCGATTTCGAGACCGCGCCCGCCACCCAGCGCTTTACCCAGCCGCAGTACCTGGATCACTCCCAGGAACTGATCGAGCAACTGCGCGAAATGAGCCCGGCACAGATCAGCGAACTGATGCACGTGTCCGACAAGATCGGCGGCCTCAACGCGGCGCGCTTCGGCAGCTGGAACCCCGCCTTCACCCCCGCCAACGCCAAGCAGGCGCTATTGGCCTTCAAGGGTGACGTGTACACCGGCCTCAACGCCGAGACCTTCAGCGATGCCGACTTCAGCTACGCCCAGGACCACTTGCGCATGCTCTCGGGCCTCTACGGCCTGCTGCGACCCCTGGACCTGATGATGCCGTACCGCCTGGAGATGGGCACCAAACTGGCCAACGCCCGTGGCAAGGATCTCTACGCCTTCTGGGGCACGCGCATCAGCGAATGGCTGAACGAAGCCCTGGCCGAGCAAGGTGACGACGTGCTGCTGAACCTCGCGTCCAACGAGTACTTCTCGGCGGTCAAGCGCACGGCCCTGAATGCGCGGATCATCAACACCGAGTTCAAGGACTTCAAGAACGGCCAGTACAAGATCATCAGCTTCTACGCCAAGAAGGCCCGGGGCATGATGAGCCGCTTTGTGATTGAAGAGCGCATCAACGACCCGGCCAGGCTCAAGGAGTTTGATGTGCAGGGTTATCGCTTCAATGCCGAGCAGTCCAAGCCGGACAAGCTGGTGTTCCTGCGCGATCACGCACCGGAATAAAGCCAAACCCGTGTGCTTCAGACAACGAGATCCAACTGTGGGAGCGGGCTTGCTCGCGAATGCGGCGTGTCAGTCGATAAATTCTTATCTGACCCACCGCATTCGCGAGCAAGCCCGCTCCCACAGTTTTGATCGCATTTCAAATCTAGAGTCGCCATTTTTTTGGCGTCAAAAAACATTTTGACGTACTCCTAACAATTCTTTCACTCGACATTCGTCATTTTTTTTCGTAGTGGCACCACTTTTTTCAAACACTAGTGGCACAAAACTATCCCCGCGTACCAACTCCCTATAACTATTGGCCCAAATAGCAAGTGCTATCAATATAGTACTAGTGCCATCTCTTCTCATATTTCAAGAAATTTCAGGAAACAGGATGAGCGGGCTGGAACTTCATCAAAACCCACGGCTCATACCACCGGTAACGAAATTCTCTGTTTCTGTAAGAGATGACTTACATGGCGATCCAAGGAAGTAGCGAAGTTGCCCCATCAACTTTGACTCACGGGTCACATCATCAACTGATATGAGTTGAGGGCAGCGATAAGGATTAATTGCTAACCCCTATAGGCCAAGGCAGCGCTTACCCAAATGTGTCAGTGATGACACCCAAGGCTTTGATAGTTAAAGGCTTATGGCCTGTATCAAGGTCCTGCGGCACTGGCGTCGGACCCTTCCCCCAAGGAAGGCCGGCTGCATTTGAGGGCAAGCCCCAATAACAAGGCCAAGTTGCGCACAACTTGAGTGCAATAGTTAGTCACTCACTAATTAACATGCCCGTACGCGGTAAGTCGGCGTCTATTCGCCCAACTTCCGTGGCATCAGTGACGCTTGCAAACATGAACTCCGGCCAATTATTGGCATGATTATTAAAGAGGTAAATGCGATGCGCATCAGCATATTTGGTCTCGGTTACGTCGGCGCAGTCTGTGCCGGTTGCCTGTCTGCCCGTGGCCACGAAGTGGTCGGCGTAGACATCTCCAAGGACAAGATTGACCTGATCAACGCTGGCAAATCGCCCATCGTTGAACCGGGCCTGGGCGAACTGTTGAGCCAGGGTATTCAAACCGGCCGACTGCGCGGCACCACCAACTTCGCCGACGCCATCCGCGATACCGACCTGTCGATGATCTGCGTCGGTACGCCAAGCAAGAAAAACGGCGACCTGGAACTGGACTACATCGAAGCCGTGTGCCGCGAAATCGGTTTTGTCCTGCGCGACAAGACCACCCGCCACACCGTCGTGGTGCGCAGCACCGTGTTGCCAGGCACCGTGGCGAACGTGGTGATCCCGATCCTCGAAGACTGCTCCGGCAAAAAAGCCGGCGTCGACTTCGGCGTCGCGGTCAACCCGGAGTTCCTGCGTGAATCCACCGCCATCGCCGACTACGACCTGCCACCGATGACTGTCATCGGCGAGTTCGACAAAGCCTCCGGCGATGTCCTGCAGTCGCTGTACGAAGAACTCGACGCGCCGATCATCCGCAAGGACATCGCCGTTGCCGAGATGATCAAGTACACCTGCAATGTGTGGCACGCCACCAAAGTCACCTTCGCCAACGAGATCGGCAACATCGCCAAGGCCGTCGGCGTCGATGGCCGCGAAGTGATGGAAGTGGTCTGCCAGGACAAGACTCTCAACCTGTCCCAGTACTACATGCGCCCAGGCTTCGCCTTCGGCGGTTCGTGCCTGCCAAAAGACGTACGTGCCCTCACCTACCGCGCCAGCTCCCTGGACGTGGAAGCGCCGCTGCTCAACTCGCTGATGCGCAGCAACGAATCCCAGGTACAGAACGCCTTCGACATCGTTGCCGGCCACGACAAGCGCAAAGTCGCGCTGCTGGGCCTGAGCTTCAAGGCCGGTACCGACGACCTGCGTGAAAGCCCACTGGTAGAACTGGCGGAAATGCTGATCGGCAAGGGTTACGACCTGAGCATCTACGACAGCAACGTCGAGTACGCCCGTGTGCACGGTGCGAACAAGGACTACATCGAAGGCAAGATCCCCCACGTGTCGTCCCTGCTCAACTCGGACTTCGATGACGTGATCAACAACTCCGACGTGATCATCCTCGGCAACCGTGACGAAAAATTCCGCGCCCTGGCGCAGAACGCACCGCACGGCAAGCAAGTGATTGACCTGGTGGGCTTCATGAAAAATGCGACCTGCACCACAGGCCGCACCGAAGGCATCTGCTGGTAACAGCAACGGCAAGTTTCAGGCGGCGCGCGTTTCCATCCCCAGCGCTCGCCGCCTGAAACCTCCTTCACCTTCGGAAGATGCTTATGTCCAAGTTAAAACACGTCCTACTGCAATCTGCCGGCTGGCTGTTCTTTCTCAGCCTGCTGATGGGACTCGCCCTGCTGTTGCCGGCGAGTACGTTCGACTCGGAGTCGAAGAATTTTATTTTCCTGATTGGCGCCGTCGGCATCTGGCGCTACTCGATGGGTGCTACGCATTTCTTTCGCGGCATGCTGTTTTTGTACGTGGTCTACCCGCACCTGCGCCGCAAAGTGCGCAAGCTGGGCAAGGCCGCCGACCCGTCCCACGTGTTCCTGATGGTCACCAGTTTCCGTATCGACGCGCTGACCACCGCGCAGGTCTACAGCTCGGTGATCCGCGAAGCCATCGAATGCGGCTTCCCCACCACCGTGGTCTGCTCGCTGGTGGAAATGTCCGATGAGCTGCTGGTGAAAAGCCTGTGGGAACGCATGAACCCGCCGGACCACGTGAAGCTCGACTTCGTGCGCATCGCCGGTACCGGCAAGCGCGACGGCCTGGCCTTCGGCTTCCGGGCGATCTCCCGCCACCTGCCGGATGACCGCGCCGTGGTCGCCGTGATCGATGGCGACACCGTGCTGGCCGAAGGTGTCGTGCGCAAGACCGTGCCGTGGTTCCAGTTGTTCGGCAACGTCGGCGGCCTGACCACCAACGAATTCTGCGAAGTGCGTGGCGGCTACATCATGAGCGAGTGGCACAAGCTGCGCTTCGCCCAGCGCCACATCAACATGTGCTCCATGGCCCTGTCCAAGCGCGTGCTGACCATGACCGGGCGCATGTCGGTGTTCCGCGCCAGTGTGGTGACCGACCCAGGCTTCATCGCCGACGTCGAAAGCGACTCGCTGCAGCACTGGCGCCTGGGCCGCTTCAAGTTCCTCACCGGCGACGACAAGTCCAGCTGGTTCAGCCTGATGCGCCTGGGCTACGACACCTTCTACGTGCCGGACGCCGCGATCAACACCGTGGAACACCCGCCGGAAAAGAGCTTTATCAAGGCCAGCCGCAAGCTGATGTTCCGCTGGTACGGCAACAACCTGCGCCAGAACTCCCGCGCCCTCGGCCTGGGTGTACGCCGCCTGGGCCTGTTCACCAGCGTGGTGCTGTTCGACCAGCGCGTGTCGATGTGGACCTCCCTGCTCGGCCTGACCGTGGCAATCATCGCCACCTTCAAATACGGCGGCGCCTTCATCCTTGCGTACCTGCTGTGGATCGGCATCACGCGCCTGATCCTGACCCTGTTGCTGTCGTGCTCCGGCCACACGATCGGCCCGGCGTACCCGGTGATTCTCTATTACAACCAGATCATGGGCGCGCTGGTGAAGATCTACGTGTTCTTCCGCCTTGATCAACAGTCCTGGACCCGCCAGGACACCAAACTGACCCGCGATTTGGCCAGCTTTCAACGTTGGTTCAACACCTGGTCGTCTCGGACCATGACCTTCTCCGCCGGCAGCATCTTCGTTGCCGTGTTGCTGATGATGGTCTGACCCTGCCAAGCCTGAATTAACTCTAGGAAATTGCCCTGATGAACAGCCAAGTAAATGCCAATGTTGTCCACGAATCCGAAGCCCAGCGCCAACATGCCCGCGTAAAAATCCCGGCCAAGCTGCGCTTCTTCAACACCGACCGCACCCAGACCGAAGCACGGGTGATCGACCTGTCCGCCGGCGGCCTGGCGTTCACCGCCACCCAGCCGTTGACCGTCGGCGAAGTGCACAAGGGCCGCCTGCAATTCGTCATCGATAACCTCGGCCTGGCCATGGACGTGGAACTGCAGATCCGCTCCTACGACCGCCAGACCGGCCGCACCGGTTGCCAGTTCCAGAACCTCGACGCCCAGGATATTTCCACCCTGCGCCATCTGATCACTTCGCACCTGTCCGGTGACATCGTGACCATGGGCGACGTGCTGGCAACCCTGCAACGCGATAACTTCACCAAGGCGCGCAAGGTCAAGGACAGCGGCAGCGGCATGACCGCGTTCGGTCGCCTGCGCGCCGTGGTATTCAGCGCGGGCATCTTCATCGTCGGCCTGGCGGCTTTCGGTTTCGTGTTCAAGTCGGTATACGGCATGTACTTCGTCAGCCACGCCCAGGCCGGCCTGGTCAGCGTGCCCGGCATGAACGTGACCATGCCCCGCGACGGCACCGTGCAAAGCCTGCTCAAAGGTGACGCGGTCGCCGCCAAGGGCGCGCCACTGGCGACGTTCAGCACCAGCATGCTGGATGTGCTCAAGGGCCACCTGGACGAAGACCAACTGCAACCGGCCAAGGTTGAAGAACTGTTCGGCAAGCAAATGACCGGCACCCTGACCTCGCCGTGCGACTGCGTGGTCGCCCAGCAAATGGTCGCTGACGGCCAGTACGCCAACAAAGGCGACGTGATCTTCCAACTGGTGCCTCGCGGCAGCCAGGCCAATGTGGAAGCACGCTTCACCTATCGCCAGTTCGCCGACGTGCGTCCAGGTACGCCGGTGAGCTTCCAGGTCGCCGACGAAGAACAGACCCGCACCGGCACCATCGTCAGCAGCACCAGCTTGAACAGCGCCGACCTGTCCTCCGACATCCGCGTGCAGATCAAGCCTGACGCTCCGCTGGACAGCACCTACGCCGGCCGCCCGGTGGAAGTGACCAGCGACCGCGGCCCTTCGCTGAACTGGCTGATCGACAAAGCCATGGCCAACGGTCTGTAAGCAGAGGACATGCCTGTGATGACTCCAATAAAAACACCGCGGTCCCTGTGGGAGCGGGCTTGCTCGCGAAAGCAGTGTGTCAGCCAGCACATGTATCAACTGACAAGGCCCCTTCGCGAGCAAGCCCGCTCCCACATGGGTTCTCTGTGCACCTTGACACTTGCGGTGAGCCTCGCTGGCTGCGCCGGCCTGCCCGACCAACGCCTGGCCAATGAAGCGCTCAAACGTGGCGACACCATCACCGCGCAGCAGAACTACCAGCAACTGGCAGACCTGGGTTACAGCGAGGCCCAAGTCGGCCTGGCCGACATCCAGGTCGGCACCCGCGATCCGGCGCAAATCAAACAGGCCGAAGCCACCTACCGTGCGGCAGCGGACACCTCGCCCCGCGCCCAGGCCCGCCTCGGTCGCCTGCTGGTGGCCAAGCCCGGCAGCACCGAAGCCGAACACCACGAAGCCGAAGGCCTGCTGAAAAAAGCCTTTGCCAATGGCGAAGGCAACACCCTGATCCCGCTGGCGATGCTGTACCTGCAATACCCGCACAGCTTCCCCAACGTGAATGCCCAGCAGCAGATCAGCCAATGGCAGGCCGCCGGTTACCCGGAAGCCGGTCTGGCCCAGGTGCTGCTGTATCGCACCCAAGGCACTTACGACCAGCATCTGGACGATGTGGAGCGCATCTGCAAAGCCGCGCTGAACAGCACCGACATCTGCTACGTCGAGCTGGCCACGGTCTACCAGAAACAAGCCGCGCCGGAAAAACAGGCTGAACTGCTCAAGCAAATGGAAGCCGGCTACAGCCGTGGCAGCGTCACCGCCCAGCGTGTCGACAGCGTCGCCCGTGTGCTCGGCGATGCCAGCATTGGCACCCCGGACGCAAAAACCGCCCAGGCCCTGCTGGAAAAAATCGCCCCTGGCTACCCGGCATCCTGGGTCAGCCTGGCACAACTGCTCTACGACTTCCCCGAACTGGGCGACGTCGACCAGATGATGAAATACCTGGACAACGGCCGCGCCGCCGACCAGCCGCGCGCCGAGCTGTTGCTGGGCAAGCTCTACTACGACGGCAAGTGGGTACCGGCCGACGCCAAGGCGGCCGAAGCACACTTCCAGAAAGCCCAGGGCAAGGAAGTCGCCGCCGACTACTACCTCGGCCAGATCTACCGCCGTGGCTATCTCGGCCAGGTCTACTCGCAAAAAGCCCTGGACCACCTGCTGACCGCTGCGCGCAACGGCCAGAACAGTGCCGACTTCGCCATCGCCCAATTGTTTTCCCAAGGCAAGGGCACCAAGCCCGACCCATTGAACGCCTACGTCTTCAGCCAATTGGCCAAGGCCCAGGACACCCCGCAAGCCAATGACCTGGCCACCCAGCTCGAAGCCCCGCTGACACCGGAGCAACGCGCCCAAGGCCAACGCCTGGTGCAACAGGAACTGGCCGCCCGCGGCACCCTGGCCCAGAGCACGTTGCAACTGCACGCCCTGGAAGAAGACGACGGCGAGGAATCCCTATGAAGCTCAACCCATTCGTCAAGGCCGGTATCGGCCTGACCTTCGCCCTGCTGTGGTCGTGCCCGACCCTGGCCGCGCTGACCGAAGCAAAGAACTTCGGCCTGGAAGTGAAAATCACCGGCCAGTCCGAAGACGACCGTGACCTGGGCACGCAAAAAGGCGGCGACGTCAACGGCATCGGCCTCGACGTACGCCCGTGGATCTACGGCGAAAGCGGCGCCTGGAGCGCCTACGCCATGGGCCAGGCCGTGGCTTCCAGCGACATCATCGAGACCGACACCCTGCAACAGTCCTCCGATGACGAGAACCAGCAAACCAGCAACGACGACCGCAAGACCAAGAAAAACTTCCTGGCGTTGCGCGAGTTCTGGGTCGGCTACAGCGGCTTCACGCCCTACCCCGGCGAGATCCTCAAGCTCGGTCGCCAGCGCCTGCGCAATGACGACGGCCAATGGCGCGACACCAACATCGAAGCCCTGAACTGGACCTTCGACACCACCCTGCTCAAGGCCAATGTCGGCGTCGCCGAACGCTTCAGCGAATACCGCACCGACCTCAAGGAACTCGCCCCGGTCGACAAAGACCGCCAGCACCTCTACGCCGACGCCGCCTACCAGTGGACCCCCGGCCAGTGGATCGGCCTGCGCGGCCATCACACCCATGACAACGGCAAGCTCGACTACCCGGAACCGGGCGTCGCTACCGACTCCCTGGACAAGCGTGAAAACGGCGACCTGACCTGGCTCGGCATCGAGGCCAACAGCGACGCCTACAACTGGCGCAACACCAACACCGTCAACTACTGGGCCAGCATCACCGGCATGCGCGGCGACCGCGACAAGGTCAACGCCTTGAAAGCCGACGGTTCGAGCCCCGACCAAGCCAAGCGCAGCGACAACCTGAGCGGCTGGGCCACCGACATCGGCGTGCGCCTGCGCCTCGATCCGCAGTGGCAAGTCGGTGCGGCCTACTCCCGCGCCAGCGCCGAGTACGAGCAGAACGGCCTGCAAAGCAACCGTTCGAACTGGACCGGCACCCAGTCCCGCGTGCATCGCTTCGGCGAAGCGTTTCGCGGCGAGATGAACAACATGCAGTCCATGAGCCTGTTCGGGTCCTGGCAGCTGCGCGAGGACTACGACGCCAGCCTGGTGTACCACAAGTTCTGGCGCGTGGACGGCAACAAGCCGGTCACCAGCAATGGCATTGCAGCCGTGGACAACACCACCGACGCCGCCGGCGACATTATCGCCAGCACCTCGCTGCCGCTGGCCGATGGCAAGAAAGACCTGGGTCAGGAAATGGACCTGGTGGTCACCAAGTACTTCAAGAAAGGCCTGTTGCCAGCCGGGCTCAGCCAGTCCATCGACGAGCCGTCGGCGCTGGTACGGTTCCGTGCTGGCGTATTCAAGCCGGGTGATGCCTATGGCAGCGGAGTCGATTCCTACATGCACCGCGCATTTGTCGATGTGGTGTGGAAATTCTGATGGGAGCCTGCGCTATGAAACCTCACCGTTTGCTGGTTGCCGCGATGCTGATGGCGAACGCCACTGCTTTCGCGGATACCGCGCAGCAGGTCAAGGCGCCGACCATCGCCAAAGGGCTGCAACAAGCCAAGACCTACACCATTTCCAGCCCGCCGACCGCGCCGCTGGAAATGGCCAAGCCCGCCCTGCCTGACCTGTCGGGCTACACCGCCGCCGCGATGGAAAGCAAGATCGTGCGCAGCAAGCCGGGCAAGATCAGCCTGCGCCGCATGATGCAGGAAGACGCCCTCAAGGACTTTATCGGCGGTGACAACAAGATGGCCGAATGGGTGGTGCGCCAGCACGGCATTCCCCAGGCGATCTTTGTCGACGATGGCTACATGAACCTCAAGGACCTGCTGGGCAAGGTGCCCAAGCAGTACTTCAGCGAAACGTCGCCCGGGGTGTTCCTCGCCAAGCTGCCGATTGTGGTCGGGCGCAAGGGCATCCTCGACATCGACGGCAAGACCCAGGAGTTGCGCCTGTCCCAGGAAGCCGGTTCGTTCCTGATCAACGACGGCCAGTTGTTTGTGCGTGACACCAGGATCACCGGCTGGAGCGAAAAGGCCAACGGCCCGGCGCTGTTCAAGTCGCCCAAGGAGTTCCGCCCGTTCCTGCTGGCCTGGGGCGGCACCGAGACCTACGTCGCCAACACCAAGATGGCCAGTTTCGGCTATGCCAACAGTAAGTCGTACGGGGTGAGTATCTCCCAGTACACGCCGAACATGGCCAAGGTGCTCAAGCGTGCGGAGCCGACCGGCTGGATCATCGACTCCCAGTTCTCGGACATGTGGTACGGCTTCTACTGCTACGAGACCACCGGTTTCGTGGTCAAGGGCAATACCTACAAAGACAACATCGTCTACGGCATTGACCCCCACGACCGTTCCCACGGCCTGATCATTGCGGACAACACCGTCTACGGCACCAAGAAGAAGCACGGCATCATCATTTCCCGGGAAGTGAACGACAGCTTCATCTTCAACAACCGCAGCTACGACAACAAGCTCTCGGGCCTGGTGATCGACCGTAACAGCGTGAACAACCTGATCGCCGACAACGAGATCTACCGCAACCACACCGACGGCATCACCCTCTATGAGAGCGGCGACAACCTGCTGTGGGGCAACAAGGTGATCGCCAACCGTCGCCACGGCATCCGTGTGCGCAACAGCGTGAACATCAAGCTGTACGAAAACACCTCGATGGCCAACGGTCTCACCGGACTGTACGGCCACATCAAGGATCTGACCGACACCGACCGCGACATCGCCCTCGACCCGTTTGACGCGAAAGTCTCGCTGATCGTGGTGGGTGGCGAACTGGCGGGCAACGGCAGCGGGCCGCTGTCCATCGACTCGCCGTTGAGCGTGGAGCTCTACCGCGTATCGATGCTGGCGCCGACCAAATCCAGCGGCATCAGCTTCAACGGTGTGCTGGGTGATCGCCAGGAAGAGATTCTCGACCTGCTGGTACGCCAGCAGAAAGCCGTGCTGATCGACCCTGTCGAACGCCAGACCGAAATGCAGGACTGAGGATGACCCTTATGCACCCACACATGATCAAACTGCTGAGCCTCTCAGGTCTGACCCTCGGCCTGCTCGCGGCCAGCCAGGGCGTGCGCGCCGACGACGTACAGGCACCGAAATTCACTGCCGAACCGTGCTGCAGCCTGTGCCCGGCGGCGCATGACGCAAAGAACTACACCACCCGTTACCAGCAGAACTTCACCACCCTGGTACAAGCCCAGGGCGACTGGTTGTTCCGCACCCAGGAAGACCTGCGCACCGAATTCGACACCAGCCCCGCTGGCTACAAACGCATGCAGCAACTGCACGATGCGTTCAAGGCCAAGGGCGTGGAACTGGTGGTGGTCTACCAGCCGACCCGTGGCCTGGTGAACCGCAACAAGCTCAACCCCGAAGAGAAAGCCAAGTTCGACTTCGACAAGGCCCTGAGCAACTACAAGACCATGCTCGGCCGTTTCGCCAAGATGGGTTATGTGGTGCCGGACCTGTCGCCATTGACCAATGAGCAGTTGCCGGATGAGCTGCCGGCCCACGATTTCTACTTCCGCGGCGACCAACACTGGACGCCATACGGCGCCCAGCGCACGGCGAAAATCGTTGGCGCCAAAGTGCGCGCGATGCCTGAGTTCGCCGACATTCCCAAGCGCGAATTCGAAACCACCCGCTCCGGGCGCATGGGCAAGACCGGCACCCTGCACAACATGGCCGGGCAACTGTGCGGCACCAGCTACGCGGTCCAGTACATGGACCAGTTCACCACCGAGCCCAAGGGCGAAGCGGGCGACGGCGACCTTTTCGGCGATTCGGGCAACCCGCAGATCACCCTGGTGGGCACCAGCCACAGCGGCAAGAACTACAACTTCGCCGGCTTCCTGGAGCAGGAAATCGGTGCCGACATTCTCAACGTCGCCTTCCCTGGCGGCGGCCTGGAAGGTTCGATGATCCAGTACCTGGGCAGCGATGAATTCCAGAAGAGCCCGCCGAAAATCCTCATCTGGGAGTTCTCGCCGCTGTACCGCCTGGACCAGGAGACCATCTACCGCCAGATGATGTCGCTGCTCGACAACGGCTGCGAAGGCAAGCCGGCACAGATGAGCGCCAGCACGTCGTTGAAGCCCGGCAAGAACGAATTGATGGTCAACAGTTCGAACAAAGACCTGCGTAACGCCAATCACCAGGTTGATATCCGCTTTGCCGACCCGTCGGTGAAAACCCTGCAAGCCACCCTCTGGTACATGAACGGGCGCCACGAGGACATCAAGATCGAGAAACCCGACACATCCGATACAGACGGGCGTTTCGCCTTTGAACTGCGCACCGATGAAGACTGGGCCGCGCAGAACCTGCTGGCCGTGGAAGTGCAAGGCCCCGAGGCGGGCCAGGCCGCGCAGAAGGTTGAAGCGAAAATTTGCACACGCAACGTATTCCCAAGCGGCGGTCAGAAGACCGCCTCCCTCGGGCAATGAGGTTACCTATGCAGAAGTTATTGATCCCTACGTTACTCGGCCTGGCGATGTTTGCAGGCTCGGTCAACGCCGCCGCGCCCCTGCGTCCGCCCCAGGGCTACTTCGCACCGATCGAGGCGTTCAAGACCGGCGACTTCAAGGAAAACTGCGACACCATGCCGGCGCCGTACACCGGGCCGTTGCAGTTTCGCAGCAAGTACGAAGGCTCGGACAAAGCCCGTTCCACCCTGAACGTGCAGTCGGAAAAAGCCTTCCGTGACAGCACTGCCGACATCACCAAGCTGGAAAAAGACACCAGCAAGCGCGTGATGCAGTTCATGCGTGACGGTCGCCCCGAACAGCTCGAATGCACCCTGAACTGGCTGGTGTCGTGGGCCAAGGCCGATGCATTGATGTCCAAGGACTTCAACCACACCGGCAAGTCCATGCGCAAATGGGCACTGGGCAGCATGGCCTCGGCCTATGTGCGCCTGAAGTTCTCCGACTCGCACCCGTTGGCCAATCACCAGCAGGAATCCCAACTGATCGAAGCCTGGTTCAACAAGCTTGCCGATCAAGTGGTCAGCGACTGGGACAACCTGCCGCTGGAAAAAACCAACAACCATTCCTACTGGGCCGCCTGGTCGGTGATGGCAACGTCCATCGCCACCAACCGTCGCGACCTGTTTGATTGGGCAGTGAAGGAATACAAGGTCGGTGTGAACCAGGTCGATGACCAGGGCTTTTTGCCGAATGAATTGAAGCGCCAGCAACGTGCCCTGTCGTACCACAACTACGCCCTGCCGCCGCTGTCGATGATCGCCAGTTTTGCGTTGGTCAACGGTGTCGATCTGCGCCAGGAAAACAACAGCGCGCTCAAGCGCCTGGGTGAAAAAGTCCTGGCCGGGGTGAAAGACCCGGACATCTTCGAGCAGAAGAACGGCAAGCAGCAGGACATGAAGGACCTCAAGCAAGACATGAAATATGCCTGGCTTGAGCCGTTCTGCAACCTCTACACCTGCGCCCCCGACGTGATCGAGCGCAAGCACGGCATGCAGCCATTCAAGACATTCCGCCTGGGGGGTGACCTGACCAAGGTCTACGACCCGGCGCATGAAAAAGGCAACAAAGGTTCCTGAATAACTAACTGAAGGAACAGGGTCCCTATGTGGGAGCGGGCTTGCTCGCGAATGCGGTGTGTCAGTCGACACATCTGTAACTGAACCACCGCATTCGCGAGCAAGCCCGCTCCCACAGTTGAACCGGTTTCGACAGTTGGAATGTTGTACCGCCCTCCCCCGAATTTTCGTGGGGGGGTTTGGGGGGGCTGCGGCCCTTGACTGTTGGTTAAACATGGAGAGATCGGGATGGTTTTCTCGTCCAATGTGTTCCTGTTTCTGTTCTTGCCGATCTTCCTCGGCTTGTACTACTTGAGCGGGCAACGCTATCGCAACCTGCTGCTGCTGATTGCCAGCTATGTGTTCTACGCCTGGTGGCGAGTGGACTTCCTGGCGCTGTTCGCCGCCGTGACGCTGTGGAACTACTGGATCGGCCTCAAGGTCGGTGCCGCCGGCGTGCGCACCAAGCCGGCCCAGCGCTGGTTGCTGCTCGGCGTGGCCGTCGACCTGTGCATCCTCGGCTACTTCAAGTACGCCAACTTCGGTGTCGACAGCATCAATGTGATGATGAAGTCGGCGGGCCTGGAGCCGTTTATCCTGACCCACGTGCTGTTGCCGATCGGGATCTCGTTCTACATCTTCGAGTCCATCAGCTACATCATCGACGTGTACCGCGGCGATACCCCGGCAACCCGCAACCTCATCGACTTTGCGGCGTTCGTGGCGATCTTTCCGCATTTGATCGCCGGCCCCGTGCTGCGCTTTCGCGACCTGGCCGACCAGTTCAACAATCGCACCCACACCCTCGACAAATTCTCCGAGGGCTGCACGCGGTTCATGCAGGGTTTCATCAAGAAGGTGTTCATCGCCGACACCCTGGCGGTGGTGGCCGACCATTGCTTCGCCCTGCAAAACCCCACCACCGGCGATGCCTGGCTCGGCGCGCTGGCCTACACCGCGCAGCTGTACTTCGACTTCTCCGGCTACAGCGACATGGCCATCGGCCTGGGCTTGATGATGGGTTTCCGCTTCATGGAAAACTTCAAGCAGCCGTACATCAGCCAGTCGATCACCGAGTTCTGGCGGCGCTGGCACATCAGCCTGTCCACCTGGCTGCGTGACTACCTGTACATCACCCTGGGCGGCAACCGTAAAGGCACGCTGACCACTTACCGCAACCTGTTCCTGACCATGCTGCTCGGTGGCCTGTGGCACGGCGCGAACATCACTTACATCGTTTGGGGTGCGTGGCACGGCATGTGGCTGGCGATTGAAAAAGCCATCGGCCTCAACACGTCGCCGCGCAGCTTCAACCCGGTGCGTTGGGCCTTCACCTTCCTGCTGGTCGTCGTGGGCTGGGTGATCTTCCGCGCCGAGAACCTGCACGTTGCCGGCCGCATGTATGGCGCAATGTTCAGCTTCAACGAGTGGTCGCTGTCGGAACTCAACCGCGCCAGCCTCACCGGCCTGCAGGTGGCAACCCTGGTGGTGGCGTATGCGACGTTGGCGTTCTTTGGCCTGCGCGATTTCTACCGTGACCATCCCGCGACGCCAAACCCGGCGCGCAGCGTGCCCGGCTACGCCATGCGGGCCTGCGTGCTGCTGCTGTTCGCGGCATCGATCCTGAAACTGTCGGCGCAGAGTTTCTCGCCGTTCCTTTACTTCCAATTCTGAGGGAGCCGACATGACCCGATCATTACGCGTGCTCTACATCACCGTGTTCCTGGCCATGCTGCTGGTGCTGGGGCTGTGGTCGATGCGCAGTTTCCTGGGCTTTAGCACCAACGCCGATGCCACCGTGCTTAACGGTCGCTGGACCAAGGCCGTCGAGACCCACTACGACGACGAGTTCCCAATCAAGCGCCTGGGCACCAACCTCTGGGCGGCGCTGGACTACAAGCTGTTCAACGAAGGCCGCCCTGGCGTGGTGCTGGGCCGCGACCACTGGTTGTACAGCGACGAGGAGTTCAACCCCATCGTCAACGAAGACCAGAACCTGCAAGGCAACTACGCGCTGGTCGAAGGCGTGCGCCAGAAGCTCAAGGCCCAAGGTGTGCAGTTGGTCATGGCGATTGTCCCGGCCAAGGTGCGCTTGTACCCGGAGCACGTCGGCGACGTGAAGCCGGCAAGCATCCACGCCAACCTGTATCAGGACTTCCACGCCCGTGTGGCGGCCGACAAGATCCCGGCACCTGATCTGCTTGGCCCACTGCAACAGGCCAAGCTGAGCGGCACGCAAGTGTTCTTGCGTACCGATACCCACTGGACGCCTGACGGTGCGGAAATCGCCGCCAAGCAACTGGCCAAGACCATTGCCGAGAAAACCCCGCTGAGCGGCGAGCCGCAGCGTTTTGTCACCGAGGCCGAGAGCACCGCACCGCATAAAGGCGACCTGCGTCTGTTCCTGCCCCTGGACCCGCTGTTCGAAAACCTGATGCCACCCAAAGAACCGCTGCAAAAACGCGTGACCCATCTGGCCGAAGCCGGGGGCGACGATGCGCTGTTCAGCAACAGCGAAACCCCGGTGGCGCTGGTCGGCACCAGCTACAGCGCCAACCCCAACTGGAACTTCGTCGGTGCGCTCAAGCAAGCCCTGCACAGCGACGTCATCAACTATTCGGAAGACGGCCACGGCCCGATCCTGCCGATGCTCAGCTACCTGAAAAGCGATGACTTCAAGAACAGCCCGCCACAAGTGCTGATCTGGGAGTTTCCTGAACGTTATCTGCCCGTGAACAACGAAATCGGTGATGCCGACCCGTCCTGGGTTGCGCAGCTTAAACAAGCCGGTTCGCGCCAACAAAACATGGCTTTGAACACCCTTGAAAAATCCGAGACGCCCGACCGGGCGCAAAACTGAAAGAGAGGTAACTCACATGACTTTCACTACAACTCCTCGTCGTCTCGCCAAGACCCTGGCCCTCGCCGCTGGCATGAGCATCGCGTCGATGTCGGCCTTTGCCGGTGATGCCGCGTTGTACGGCCCCGTCGCACCGAAAGGCTCCAGCTTTGTGCGCGTATTCAACGCCTCCAACCAGGAAGTCAGCGCGACGGTTGGCAGCACCAACCTCAGCGACGTTGCGCCCCTGGCCAGCAGCGACTTCAGCTTCATGCCCGGCGGTGACTACAGCGCCAAGGTCGGCAGCCAGACCGTGCCGGTCAAACTTGCCGCCGACCACTACTACACCCTGGTCAACAACGGCAGCGGCCAACCGCAATTGATCGAAGAGCCGCCATTCAAGAACAAGCAGAAATCCCTGGTACGTGTGCAGAACCTCAGCGACAAGGCCCTGACCCTGAAAACCGCCGACGGCAAGACCGATGTGGTCAAGTCGGTGGCGGCCAAGGGCCGTGGCGAGCGTGAAATCAACCCAGTGAAAGTGAGCCTGGCGTTGTATGACGGTGACAAAAAAGTCGGTGATGTGAAGCCGGTTGCGTTGGAACGTGGTGAAGCGGCGGTGCTGTACGTGACCGGCTCCGGTTCGAGCCTGTCGCCAGTCTGGGTGAAACGCCCAGTGTCGACCCGCTGATTAAATTTTCAATTTAACGCCCCCTCCTGTGGGAGCGGGCTTGCCCGCGAATGCGGTGGTTCAGCACCCGCTGTACCAACTGACACACCGCTTTCGCGAGCCAGCCAGCGCCCACAGGCTCTGACCCAATTCGATTCAAGGAGAAACACCCATGATCCCAGTAATCCTTTCCGGTGGTAGCGGCTCCCGTCTTTGGCCGCTGTCGCGTAAACAGTTCCCGAAACAATTCCTGGCGCTGACGGGCGAGCACACGCTGTTCCAGCAAACCCTGGAACGCCTGGTGTTCGAAGGCATGGACACACCGATTGTGGTCTGCAACAAAGACCACCGCTTCATCGTCAACGAGCAACTGAGCAACCGCAAGCTGGACTGCCAGCGCATCCTGATGGAACCGTTCGGCCGCAACACCGCGCCGGCCGTGGCCCTGACCGCGATGATGCTGGTCAACGAAGGCCGCGACGAGCTGATGCTGGTGCTGCCCGCCGACCACGTGATCGAAGATCAGAAAGCCCTGCAACGTGCACTGGCCCTGGCCACCGTGGCAGCAGAACGCGGCGAGATGGTGCTGTTCGGCGTACCGGCGACCCGTCCGGAGACCGGCTACGGCTACATCAAGTCCACCGCTGATTCGCTGCTGCCCGAAGGCGTGAGCCGCGTCGAGCAGTTCGTGGAAAAACCCAATGAAAAACGCGCGGTCGAGTTCGTCAAAAGCGGCGGCTATTTCTGGAACAGCGGCATGTTCCTGTTCCGCGCCAGCCGCTTCCTCGAAGAGCTGAAAAAGCACGATCCGGACATCTACGACACCTGCCTGCTGACCCTTGAGCGCAGCGAACAGGATGCCGACACCGTGTCCTTCGACGAAGCCACCTTCGCCTGCTGCCCGGACAACTCCATCGACTACGCCGTGATGGAAAAAACCCAGCGCGCCTGCGTAGTGCCGCTGAGTGCCGGTTGGAGCGACGTGGGTTGCTGGGCCTCGCTGTGGGCGGTCAACGATAAAGACGCCGACGGCAACGTGACCAAGGGCGACGTGGTGATCCAGGACAGCAAGAACTGCATGATCCACGGCAACGGCAAGCTGGTGTCGGTAATCGGCCTGGAAAACATCGTGGTCGTTGAAACCAAGGACGCGATGATGATTGCCCACAAGGACAAGGTCCAAGGCGTCAAGCAGATGGTCAACACCCTCAACGAACAGGGGCGCAGTGAGACCCAGAACCACTGCGAGGTCTATCGTCCGTGGGGGTCCTACGACTCGGTGGACATGGGCGGGCGTTTCCAGGTCAAGCACATCTCGGTCAAGCCGGGCGCGTGCCTGTCGCTGCAAATGCACCACCACCGCGCCGAACACTGGATCGTGGTCAGCGGCACAGCTGAAGTGACCTGCGACGAGAATGTGTTCCTGCTGTGTGAGAACCAATCCACCTACATCCCGATTGCCTCGGTGCACCGCCTGCGCAACCCGGGCAAGATCCCATTGGAGATCATTGAAGTGCAATCGGGTAGCTACCTGGGCGAGGATGACATCGAGCGCTTTGAAGATATTTACGGGCGTTCGACGCCGGTTGAGCGTGGCGTGTCGGTGAAAACTATCGCGCAGTAAAACAGTCGTAAAAAGAAGCCCCCGTCCAGCCGACTGCGTCCCCTATCCGCAGCCGGTTGGGCGGGGGCTTTTTATCGCGCCCTCAGAACACCTTCAGGCAACCCCAGGCACTTACTTTTTGCCAGTAATGCTGCTCCCGGTGTAGAAGCCGGAATAGGCATTGTAGCCACCGCTGTTGTTAGAGCTACCAGCGTTCCCATAGGTATTTTTGCCCTGCTCTTCAGCGACTTTGCCACCGAACACCATACCTGCCCCTAAAACTTTCGCCCCCATCACACCCGCACTCCCAAGCCTCTTCCCTAAGCCCTGCATCACGGCACCGCCGAATGTCATGGCTGCCCCAACGGCTTTATCCTGGTTATACATCGCCACAGGGAGATGGGTGTTGATTTCAGCGTGGATCGCTTGCTTGAACGAATCCAACAACGAGCCGCGTTGATGGGGATGAAGCGCGGGTGAGAACTGGGCAAATATCTCGGCAGCAATGGCCTGTTTGAGGGAGGCCGACAACGTTGGGGGAACGCTTGTCTCGGGTGCATTGAGGGGCAAGACAGCAGCTGTCGAATTGGACTGAATTTTCATGATCGAGTACTCGAATATACGGATAACTACCATCCAGGTAGGCCAAGTGTGCTCCCTTCGTCATATGTGTGGAAAACTGCTCTGGGTGGTTCCATCTTTGTGCACCAACCATCGTCAGACCAATACACCTCTCAAGCCAGCCAATCCCTCCTACGCTTAAGTTAGGATGCTCGTTCCCCATTAGAGGTGGTCTCCATGTTCTTCGGCGTTCTCCTGATCATCACCTGGCTGATCCTGCTGCTGCGCTACCCCGCCAAGGCCTTGCCGGTATCCCTCGCGGCCGCGGTCGGCCTGGGTTTCGTCGCCATCTGGGTGGTCTGGCTGGACAACCGCGAAGCCTCGCAACTGGCGCGCCTGGAACTGCGCATCACCTACGCGCCTGAGGAATGCCCCGCCGACCGCCCGCTGAAACTGGTCCTCAACAATGGCAACGACGTGCCTCTCACCGAACTGCGCTGGCGCGTCGCCGCCTATGCGCCGGGCGACACCGTCAACCTGGCCGACAACGTCTACGCCGCCCCGCGCTACCGCGGCCCCGGCGAGTTGCAGGCCGGCGCCACCTGGGACGATTGCCTGCCCGCCCCACCGCTGCGCCCCGGCTACCGCCCGCAAACCCTGGAATTTCGTGCCGAGCACCTGCAAGGCAGCTTCTCGGACTGACAAAGGATTGATCCATGCCCAACGTACTCATCACCGGCTGTTCCAGCGGTATCGGCCGCGCCCTGGCTGACGCGTTCAAAGCCGCCGGCTACAGCGTATGGGCCAGCGCCCGTCGACCGGACGATGTTGCCGGTTTAGCCGCCGCCGGCTTCAACGCGGTACAACTGGACGTCAACAACAGCGCCGCCTTGCAGCACCTGGCTGAACAGTTGGGCGAGCTGGACGTACTGGTCAACAACGCCGGTTACGGCGCCATGGGCCCGCTGCTCGACGGCGGCACCGAGGCGATGCAGCGCCAGTTCGAGACCAACGTGTTCTCCATCGTCGGCGTGACCCAGGCGCTGTTCCCGGCACTGCGCCGCAGCAAAGGCCTGGTGGTGAATATCGGCAGTGTTTCCGGGGTGCTGGTCACGCCGTTTGCCGGTGCCTACTGCGCATCCAAAGCCGCCGTGCATGCCTTGAGCGATGCCCTGCGCATGGAGCTGGCGCCGTTTGGCATTCGCGTGATGGAAGTGCAACCGGGGGCCATCGATACGAGCTTCGCGAAAAACGCCGGTGCCCAGGCCGAGCTGTTGATCAGCGAGAAATCGCCCTGGTGGCCGTTGCGCGAAGGCATTCGCGCGCGCTCACAGGCCTCGCAGGACAACCCCACCCCGGCCAACCGGTTTGCCGCCCAGGTGCTCAAGGGCGTACAACAAGCCACACCGCCACGCCTGCTGCGCGCGGGCAATGGCAGCCGGGCGCTGCCGTTGATGGCGGCGCTGTTGCCCAAGGGGCTGCTGGACAAGGTGTTGAAGAAACGGTTTGGGCTGGATGGCGCGCTCTAACCCTTCAAGAAATCGATGAACGCCCGCACCTTCAAGGGTAAATGCCGGGTGTCCGGATACATCGCATAAACCCCCTGGGGGTCGAAGCGATGGTCCGGTAACAGGCGCACCAAGCGCCCCGTTTCCAGATCGTCATTCACCAGCCACTGTGGCAGCACGGCTACACCGTGGCCGTGCACAGCGAACGCCTGGAGCACAGCGGCACTGTCGGCCACCAATGTCGTTTGACCGACGCGGTAGAGACGTTCGGTGCCTGCCGGGTCGGTTACCGTCAATCCCGTCAGCCGCCCATGGCCCAGGCGGGGCAACTGCTCCAGTTCATCCAGGGTGGCAGCCCCGGCAAACACCGGTGCCGCCACGGCGAATACCTCGAACGTCGACAACTGCACCGCACGGTGATTGGAATCCGGCAGGCGCCCCAACCGGATCGCCACGTCAAAACGCTCGGAAATCAGATCGGCATGGGTCGAGGACGTGGACAAGTGAATGTTCAGGTCCGGGTGTAGACGCCGAAAGGCCTCCACGGCAGGGGCAACCACGGCCAGGGCGTATTCCACCGTGGTGGTGATGCGCAATGTGCCCTTGAGTTGGGCGTGCTCCGAACGCGCTTCTTCGACCGCCAACCGCGCTTCTTCAAGCATGCGGGTACAGCGCAGATAGAAGCGTTCGCCGGCATCGGTCAATGCCAGTTGGCGAGTGTTACGGGTCAGCAGAGTCACGCCCAGCTCCGCTTCCAGGCGCTTGAGATTGAAGCTGACCACGGCGCGGGTCTGGCCCAGCAGGTCGGCCGCAGCCGTGAGCGAGCCGGCCTCGACCACGGCCTTGAAGGTGTCGAATCGGTCCAGGCTGACCATGGGCCAGGCCTCCTTTGTCAAAATATTTTTGACAAACTAACAGGCAAACCGACGTAGCCCAACTGCAATGCCCGGCCTACCCTGCCCGCTTCATTCGCAGGATCGCGCTCATGACCTACCGCTCGAAAGTCGCCTGGATATTTTTGCTGGGCTTTGCCCTGGACCTGGTGAACATGTTTGTCGCCACCGTCGCCTACCCGGACATCGCCCGCGACCTGCACGCCTCGGTCACGCAATTGGCGTGGATCAGCAATGCGTACCTGCTCGGTCTCACGCTGATCATTCCATTGAGTGTGTGGCTGGCGGCAATGCTGGGCGAGCGCACGTTGATCGCTGCCAGCCTGCTGTTGTTTGCGGGCGCATCGGTGATGGTTGGCCAGGCGGCTTCCATTGACACGTTGATCGGCTGGCGTGCGCTGCAAGGGCTGGGCGGCGGCTTGCTGATTCCCGTTGGGCAGGCCATGGCCTATCGGTATTTTCCGGCAAATGAGCGCAGCCAGTTGACGGCACGGGTGATGTCCGTGGCGCTGCTGGTGCCAGCGTTGTCCCCCGCCTTGGGCGGCTTGATCGTCGACAGCATGTCCTGGCGCTGGATCTTCTACGCCAACCTGCCACTGGCCTTGATCACACTGTTGCTGGCGCTGCTGTGGATAACACCCGATGAGCCCACGAACCCACGCCCGAGACTGGAAGTGGGCGGCATTTTCAAACAAGTCCGCAGCCCGATGCTGCGCGTGGCGATGCTGGTTTACCTGTTCATCCCTGGCGTCTTCATTGGCACCAGCCTGATCGCCGTCCTTTATCTACGCGGCCTGGGTTACGACGCAACCCGCACCGGCGCACTCATGCTGCCGTGGGCGCTGGCGTCGGCAGTGGCGATCTACCTTGGCAAAACACTGTTCAACCGCTGGGGGCCGAAGCCTTTACTGCTGACGGGCATGGCACTGCAAGGCGTCGGCATTATGTTGCTGAACGAACCGACGCTGATCATCGCTGCCTACTGCTTGATGGGCCTGGGCGGCAGCCTGTGCAGCAGCACCGCGCAAACCCTGGCCTTTCTCGACATCCCTGCCGAACGCATGGGCCACGCCAGCGCCTTGTGGAATATCAATCGGCAAATGAGCTTTTGCCTGGGGGCAGCGGCGCTCAGCGCGCTGTTGTCGGCCTTGGATTCCTTCAGCATAACCTTCACGATGGCGGCAGCTCTGACACTGCTACCTGCTTTTGCGGTGCTGCGCCTGGATACCGCCAGGGTACGGACACTGCTTCACCCTGCCAGCGAGGCTGACCAATGATTGACTACAGCGATTTTTTTGAAGAAGTGATCCAGACCCACGTCGAGATCGAACAGTGGTTTGCTGGCATCGCACCGCAGGGCACCTTGCAGAACCTGCTTGCGCGCTTCTCCCCGGAGTTCAGCATGGTCGCCCCCGCCACCGGCACGCGGGTCAATGCGGCCGGGGTCAATGCGTTGTTCACACGCCTGGGCGGGATGCGCCCGGGGTTGAAGATCACCTTGAGTGAGATGGCCGGGATCGACCGGCATGCACGCGGTGCAACGGTGACTTACCGAGAGCATCAAGTGGATGACAGCGGCACGCAGACCGATCGTCGCGCCACGGTGGTGTTCGAGAAACAGGCCAGCGGCGCGCTGCTGTGGCGCCACCTGCACGAAACCTTCATCAAGGCCTGATGCGGTCGAAAATGTGGGAGCGGGCTTGCTCGCGAAAGCGGTGGGTCGTTGACGAATCTGTTGGCTGACACTCCGTATTCGCGAGCAAGCCCGCTCCCACTTTTTTAGCTTTATGCCTGGCTAGTCGGGCCAGGTACTACAAGAAACAGCGAACCGCCTGACATCATTCCAAGGAACCAATCCTCAGGCTCTTTCACCTCTGTCTACCCACAGGTGAAAGGATGCCCAGGGATTTCCTGCAAAGCGGCGTGCCGACGGCGCACACCAATACAACGGGCCGCGATCTGAAGGACATTTTGAGACGCATGAGTCGCCAGGAACGCGCAAAGCTGACAAATGAGGTTCTGCGCCTGCAGAACATTCGCCGTCCTCGCGAAATGATCCGGTTAATGCAGTTGGCCGGAAAACTCCCCAAACGCTTCAGTAATGCCCAAATACGTCGGGATATTTTCATTCAATTAGCCGATCAGGTGGGTGCCGCGTTTGCGGTAACGGGCAGCGGCATTTCAGGAAATCTCAACCACGTCGTCATTGCCATCTACGAGGAGTTCGGCAGCCATGAGCAATAACATCGATCCCGTGCGAGCGCCACGAACGTTGCGTCGTTACACCCAACGTTTCGCATTCACTGTGGGAACTGCGGTGTCCATGAATATGGTCGCCATATCAGGAAACCTTTCACATAGTCTGACGTATTACGCACGAATAAATTATCTCCCCAGCGAATACGCGGTGGTGGCCAGCTGGGTATTGCTACTGACAATGTGCATTGGGTTAGCCCTGGTAGCAGTTGGGTTTCGACTAGGGCCGCCATTACTCGTATGCGTCGCCGTCTTGAACGCTTTGATTTCGGCGGACTATCTTGGGAACCACCCCGTGACTCTGTTTGCAGTATTCCCTCTGTTCCAATCCCTGGCTTGTCTACTGATGCTCCATACAAGAAACCACCGCCGCTTCGTCAGCATGCTGCGGGTCAAGCGCCGACGAAAAATCAGAGCCGCCAAGTCGCTCATTAACTGAAATGACTGACTCAGTGTGGCGAGGAAGCTTGCTCCCTCGCCACAGCAAGCCCACACCTTTAGTTCTGCGTCTGGTCCACGATAACGGTGCAGGTAATACCGGCCGCCAACAGCACGCCTTCCGGCACTTCATCGATATGAATCCGCACCGGCACCCGCTGGGCCAGCCGCACCCAGTTGAAGGTCGGGTTCACATCGGCCACCAGCTCACGGCTCTCGGGGTTGTCGCGATCGTAGATGCCCCGCGAGATGCTTTCCACATGGCCCTTCAAGGTCTCGCCGCTCATCAATTGCATATCGGCTTTATCGCCGACCTTCACATGGGGCAACTTGGTTTCTTCAAAGAAGCCGTACACCCAGAAGGAATTCATATCCACCACGGCCATCTTGGCCTCGCCGATGCGCGCATAGTCGCCGCGATGCACGTTGAGGTTGGTGACGTAGCCGTCCACCGCCGCCAGCACCTGGGTGCGCTTGAGGTTCAGCTCGGCCGCTTCCAGTTGCGCCAGCGCGTGCTGGTAATCGGCCAGGGCCGAGTCGGCGATGTTGCTGGCGTCGTCGCGGTTTTCCTTGGAGATCACCAGGGCGTCGAGGTCGGCGCGGCGGTGGGCGTTGACCTTGCGCATTTCCCAGGTGGCTTTGCGCGATGCGACGAGGGACTGCGCCTGCTTGACGGCGATGCGGTAGTGCTCGGGGTCGATCTGCATCAGCAGGTCGCCTTTTTTCACCAACTGGTTGTCACGCACCGGCACGTCGACGACTTCGCCGGTGACGTCGGCGGCGACGTTAATGATGTCGGCGCGCACACGGCCGTCGCGGGTCCATGGGGTTTGCATGTAGTGCACCCACAACGTACGGCCAATCCAGATCGCCAGAGCCAGTACCAGCAAGGTGGCGAGCAGGCTGAAAAACTTTTTCATCGGGGCATTCTCAACGATAGACGGTCAGCGCCAGGGCGCCGAACAGGCAAACGAACAGGCTCAGGCGCAGCAGCGCCGGGTGCCAGAAAAACCGGTACAGGTCAAAGCCGGCCAGGAAGCGATCCAGGGCCCAGGCCAACACGGCTGCAATCAGGAACATCAGGGTCATGGTCGGCATGTAGATGCCGTGGAACGCGATTTCACGGGGCATGCGCAGCTCCTTTAAGGGCAGCGAGGGGCGATTGCGGGTCGAGCAGCGAGGTGCGGATAAAGTGCAGGTAGCTTTTCACCCGGCGCAGGGCCGAGGTGTCGAAGTGCGGGGCGAAGGGTTCGTCGGTGGCCTGCACACGGCTGATCGCGTGGTCGACGGCAATCAGGCCGCGCTCCAGGTTGCTCGCGCTGGGTTGCAGGAACAGCCGCACCAGCGAGCGCCCCATCACGCGGATCGCCTGGCGCCACGGTTGGGATTCGGCGTACGCCGGATGCACCGGCAAAATCGCCTGTTCCTTGCGCAACTCGATGATCGCGTGGCCGACTTCCAGCACCACGAACATCCAGCGCAACAGGTCGCGCTGCACTTGCGGCTGGCCGACGGCGAGGCCGTAGGCCTGGTGCAGCAAGTCACGGGTGCGGCTTTCAAAACTCGACGCCAGGCCCTTGAGCTTGCCGCTGATCGCATACACCACCTGCTCGCGCAGGTCCTGCTCCAGGCGGCGCCACAACCAGCGGCTGTTGGGCGGCAGGATGATCGCCCCGGCGGCGGCACACACCAACATGCCGATGATCATGGCGATGTAGTCGTTGATAAAGGTGTAGGGGTTGTAGACCGTGAGGTTGTCCGGCACCGAGCCGGTGCTGAAGAAGATCAGCAGCCCCACGCCCACCCCGGCGTATTGCGGCCGCGAAGCGAGGAACGCGCCAAGAATGATCACCGGCGCGAGCATCACGCACAACAGCGGGAAGCCGTCGATCCAGGGGAACACGAAGAACATTTCAACAAAGCCCACCAGCGCGCCGATCAAAGTGCCGCAGGCCATCTGGAATGCCATGCGCTTGGGGTTCGGTGTGGCGGCGGACAGGCCGACGGTGGCGGCGGCGATCAGGGTCATGGTCGCGCCGCTGGGCCAGGCGGTGGCCACCCAATAGCTGCCGAGCACGATGAGGATGAATGACGCCCGGATCCCCGAGGCGGCGCAGGCCAGCCAGTTGGTTTTCGGCGTGTAGGGTTCGTCCCAGTCTTCGCGGGCGTGGCTGTGGTCGGCCAGGGAGGCGTGGGTTTGCGCGTAGTTGTGCAGGTCGTCGACGAAGCGGTACAGCAGCTCGTAGGCGGTGTGGAAATCCAGTTGCTCGGCGTCGGTGGGGTCACCTTCCTGGAAAGTTGCGCGCAGGCTGCGCACCTTGGCGGGCAGGCCGTCCTTGTAGGCGCTGAGTTGCACCACCAGGCGCGCGGCGTCGGGGCTGGTGAGGGCGCGCCCGGAGAAGCCGTCGAGCAGTTCGGCCAGGTCGTGCAGGCCCGGCTTGATGGCCGCCACCACATGATCGGCCGCATCGGTGCGCAGCCGTTCGAGCAACTGGTGCAAGGCGTTGAAGCGCGTGGTGATGCTCATGAATTCGCTGTTCAGGCGACTGAGCCGCCCGTTGCGCCTGCGCATGTGCGGGTCTTCAAACACCGTGAGGCTGCGCAGCCCTTCCAGGCCCACGGCTTCGGCGATAAAGCGCACGTTGCTGGCCTCGAACCCTTCGCGCTGGCTGCGCCCGCGCAGGCCGTCAGTGACGAACAGCGCGAACACGCCGAAACGCTGGTAAAGCGCGTTGCGCATGGCGGCGCTGGAGGTTTGCGGCAGGATCGCGGCGCTGACCAGGGTGGAGCACAAAATCCCCAGGGAGATTTCCAGCACGCGCCACACCGCCGCCATGAAGGCGCCGTCTGGATGGGCCAGAGCGGGCAAGCCGACCATCGCCGCGGTGTAGCCCGCAAGGACAAAACCATAGGCGCGAAAGTTACGGTTGCGGGTCGCCCCTGCCGTGCACACGCCGACCCAGATCGCCAATGCGCCGAGGAACAGTTCGGTGTTCTGCGCGAACAAGGCGATCAACAACACCATCACCGCCGACCCCGCCAGGGTGCCGAGGAAGCGGTAGAAACTCTTGGCGAACACCTGGCCGCTTTGCGGTTGCATCACGATAAATACGGTGATCATCGCGGTGCGCGGTTGCGGCAGTTCCAGGCGCATGGCCAGCCACAGCGTGAGAAACGCGGCGATCAGCACCTTGAAGATATACACCCAGGTCACGCCGTCGCTGCGCGCCCAGTCGAAAAAACCGCGGCGCCACTCAAGGGAGTGCAGCCAGCGCAGCGGTGCAGGCAAGGGAGTCATCAAATCCTACTCAGTGATCAAACACGGCGAGTGCCGCCGGGGTCTTGCTCGGAAGGGTCTTGGCGTCTGGTGGTACGTCGTCGCCAGCACCCAGACCGCCGCCCAGGGCGGTGACCAGTTCGGCATGGGCGCTCAGGCGCGCGGCCTGGACCTGTTGCTCGATCTGCTGCTGATGGAACAACAACGTCTGCGCGTTGAGCACATTGAGGTAATCGGTGAGGCCACGCTGATAGGCGATCATCGCGATGTCGTAGGTTTTCTGCGCCGAAGCCACCGATTGCGCGGCGAAGGCCGATTGCTTGTCCATGGATTCGCGGCGGATCAACTGGTCGCTGATGCCCTTGAGCGCATTGACCAGGGTCTGGTTGTACTTGGCCACGGCCACGTCATACCCGGCGCTGGCTTCGCCCAGTTCGGCACGCAATCGCCCGCCGTCGAAGATCGGCAAGGTGATCGCCGGCCCCACGTTGTAGTTGAATTTCTTGCCGGCCAGAAACTCCAGCATGCCGCCGCCCGTGGCCATGTAGCCAAGGCTGCCGACCAGGTCGACGTTGGGATAGAACCCGGCGTGAGCCACATCGATGCCACGGGCCTGGGCCGCGACCTGCCAGCGGCTGGCAACCACGTCCGGGCGCTGGCCGAGCAATTGTGCGGGCAGGCTCGACGGCAACTTCAGCGGCGCGGCCAGGGCCAGGCTCGGACGCTGCAATTGCGCGCCCTCCCCCGGCCCTTTGCCGGCCAGTGCCGCGATCTGGTTGCGACTCAGGGCGATTTCTTCGTCCAGGGCGTCCAGTTGGCGATGGGTTTCCGGCAACGGGGTTTCGGCCTGGCTGACATCCAAGTGCGTGCCGATCCCGGCGTCCAGGCGTTTGTTGGCCAGGTCGAGGATCTGCTGTTGCTGGGCCAATGTCGCGGCAACGATGTCGCGGTTGGCGTAATGCAACGACAACTGGATATAGGCGCGCACCACGTTGTTCTGCAATTCGAGCCTGGCCTGGCGCTCCTCGGCGGCGCTCATGTGCGCCAGGTCGACGGCGCGCTCGGTGGTGTTGCTTTCGCGGCCCCACAAGTCGAGGGCGTAGCTCAGGCCCAGGGACGCGTTGTTGTCCCAGGTGTTGGCGCCGCTCAGCTCGCCAGGGCCGTAGAACTGGTCTTTCGGCCAGTTATGGCGCTTGAGGCTGGTGTTGCCGTTGATCTGCAGCGACTCGGCCGACTCGGCAATCCCGGCCATGGCGCGCGCTTCACGCACACGGGCGGCGGCCATGGCCAGGCTTGGGCTGTTTTGCGTGGCGAGTTCGACCCAACGGTTCAGTTGCGGGTCGCCATAGGCCTGCCACCACTGACTGGCGGGCCAATGGGCATCCCGGATGGCACTCTGGATCGCTTCGTCGGTGGCCAGGGTATTGGCACTGAGGGCCTGGCCTTGGGGGGCGATTCCTCCGGTTCCGATGCAGCCGCTGATTGCTAACGATAAGGCGCAAACACTGAGAGCCTTCAGCCCTCTGTTAATGAGAGTCTTCGGCTCTCTGCTGATGCGACGCGGCACGGCAAGCGTATTCCTGAGGTGGTGTTGCGAGGTAGGTAGCGCAATTCTAGGCGGCGGCCTGGAGGACGATAAGCGGGTATTCCTGTGAATCTTTGTTACCGTTCTAGCGATAATCCGGGCATTTGACCTACATCGTAGGGGGCAAGCGAGCAACAGAATGAGGCACCTAAGCACGCTTGGAGCCGCCCATGCTTTCAGCCCTCAGCACGTTTACCCCGCTGCCGCCGGCACACGACACCGCCGACGGCTTGCACAGGCAGTTACATCTGCGCCCTGAGCCGTTGCGTCCGGGGATGCTGCCGGTGCAACGCGATGTGCGTTGGATCGCAGACACACTGCTGGAAAAGCTGCAGTCCTACGCGGGCAGTTCCCAGGAGCTACAACCGATCAGGGCGCTGCACCAGACGCTGACCCACAGCGAACCGCAGCTGGAAGTCTCGGCCGACGAACTCCCAGGCTTCTACGCCTTTTTCAAACAGGCCGAACACCTGCTTGAACGCCACCGTACCCGCGGCAACCCAAAGATTGAGGCTGACTACAGCTTGTGCCGTGCGCTCAAATGGCAATTTCGCGCGGCCGTCGGCGAAGCCCGGCATACGCGCCAGGCCCCCGCCAGACTGCGCTCGCTTGCCGATGTCAGCGCCGGGGACAAACGTTCGAGCCACTACCATCTCGGGTATGACTTCATGCTGGAACCCTCCAGGCAGCTCAGTGCAGGCCCTTGCCTGACGAACGACTCACACCTGGAAATCACCCGTGACCAGCGCATCGAGCGCTCGCGGGTCATTGCCCTGCAGGGCAAGCTGAAATCCATAGCGCTGAACCTGGGTCAGAGCCAGTCGCGCAGCCAGCTCAGCCTTGGTTATTTTTCCTCCAAGGAGTACGCGAGCCTGGCGCACTACGCCGACGTTCCCGGCAGCACGCTGCAAAGGCAGCGGGATTATTCAGCGCTGAGCCAGCCGGGTGTCAGGCAGGCACTGGCCGAAAACGGCTTGGCCGACATCGAACTGCCATGCCTGTACGACACTCCCGGGCCGCTCAAAACGGAAAAAGGCTTCATCATCAGTGCACGCAGCGACGTCGCCGTCGATGTCTTCAGCTTCCTCAAGCTCAACAGTGCAATGGACCTGAGACTGCGGCGCACCTACCCGCACAAGGCGCTGGATATTCTCGGCCTGTACGACACCTCAGCGACGATGGCCGCACGCAAGCTGAGCCCGTTGCCGCCCGACGGCGACACGCCAGAGCGGTTGCTCGGCGATATGAAGCGCCTGGCCGCGTCGGGCAGCCGGCACTTCATGCAAAAGCTTTCCACGCCTGCGCACCACACCCAGCAAGCCCAGGCATTGCTCGAGCGCTACGTGCGGCTGAAGCTTCAAGCGCCAGTCGACCCCGGCCTGGACCGACAGATACTCGGTGTGATCCAGCAGCACCGCGCACTGCTCCGACCGGATGCCGTGAAGGTCTACACACTGGCGAGCCATGCCCAGGTGTTGAGCGGATCGGTAAGCGCCACGGCGTCGGCCCAGGACGAAGGCGGCAAAGGCGTGAGCATCGAAGTCAGCCATCGAAAACTCGACGACCCGCACTTGAGCGGCGATTACCTGAGCATCGACATCGCCCCGCTCCAAGGCGCCCAGGTGATCAAGACAACCTTGCGCAACGGGCTTTGCGCCATTGGCCAGCAGACATTTGACTGGGAGCAACTGGTCCAGTCGATCAGCGCCTCACTGCTCGATCCGGCCAAACGAGCGGTCACCCAGGTGCTGGTCAAAATCAAACACGGGCAACCCGTGGTGTTGCTCACGCGCCACACGCTGAGCAAGGCTAACGACCTGCGGCTACCGCCAGTGGTCAACCATTACACCGGGTTCGATCTGCAGTCCCTGCGCACCCGGCAACAATTGCGCAGCGAGCAATTGGGCAGCGACTCGCTGGACCAGGTATTGCCCATCGCCCGTCGCCTGCTGCCGGAGCGACCCGCCTGGGACCATTACGTGAAGCAGCACGCCGAAGCGTTCCAGACGTTGCTCGACAGCATCGGCCAACAAAAAACCGGCAGCGTGCTCGACGCCGAACTTGATGAGCTGGCACGCATCAGCCCGGCTCTGCGCCAGGCCGTTGAAAGCCTGAGGTTGCTGACGGCCACCGCCTCAGGCACGCCAACCCAGGAAAACCGTGCCCTGGCGCAAGAAGCGCTGGTGCAAATGCTGCTCGACTACCTGCCGCACTATGAGGCACGGGTCAGTACAGCCTGGACCTTGCGCTGAGCCTTGGGGGCGGGCGGCACCCAGTGGATGCACACCTGCGCGCAACTTCATGTCACAATTTGCCATCGCCCCTGAGAACCCCCCATGGACACTTTGCAAAACATGCGCGCGTTCAGTTGCGTGGCCGAAGCTGGCAGCTTCACCGCCGCCGCCGCGCAACTGGACACCACTACGGCCAACGTTTCGCGCGCGGTCTCGAACCTTGAGGCCCATCTGCAAACCCGCTTGCTCAACCGCACCACCCGCCGCATCGCCCTGACCGAAGCCGGCAAACGCTATTTGCTGCGCTGCGAACAGATCCTCGCCTACGTCGAAGAAGCCGAGGCCGAAGCCAGCGACGCCCACGCACGCCCCGCCGGGCAATTGAAAGTGCACACCATGACCGGCATCGGCCAGCATTTCGTCATCGACGCAATCGCCCGCTACCGCCGCACCCACCCGGACGTGACCTTCGACCTGACCCTGGCCAACCGCGTGCCGGACCTGCTCGACGAGGGTTACGACGTTTCCATCGTGCTGGCCAGCGAGCTGCCGGACTCGGGCTTCGTGTCCCAACGCCTGGGCATCACCTACAGCATCGCCTGTGCCTCGCCGGATTACGTCAAGGCCAAGGGTTGCGCGCAACGCCCCCATGATTTGCTCAACCACGCCTGCCTGCGCCTGGTCAGCCCGGTGATCCAGCTGGACAAATGGACCTTCAACGGCCCCGAAGGCCAGGAAAGCGTGGCGATCAACACCTCGCCGTTCCTGGTCAACTCGGCCGACGCGATGAAGACCGCGATCACTAGCGGCATGGGCGTCGGCCTGCTGCCGGTGTACGCGGCCATCGAGGGTTTGCGTAACGGCACCCTCGTTCGGGTGATGCCGACCTACCGCTCCCAGGAGCTGAACCTGTACGCCATCTACCCGTCGCGCCAGTACCTGGATGCGAAGATCAAGACCTGGGTGGAATACCTGCGCGGGTCGTTGCCGGAAATCCTGGCGGCGCATCAGGCGGAGTTGGCGGCGTATGAGTTGAGTGGGGGGTTGGGCGGCGCTCGTCTGGCGAACTGAGGTAGTTCGAACCGCAGAAATCAAATGTGGGAGCGGGCTTGCCCGCGAAGGCGGTGTGTCAGATACAGACTTGCTGGCTGACCCACCGCATTCGCGGGCAAGCCCGCTCCCACAGGTTGAACGGTGTACACGTTGCATGGGCGTCAGCCTGCTGCCGGTGTACGCGGCCATCGAGGGTTTGCGTAATGGCACCCTGGTTCGGGTGATGCCGGAAATCCTGGCGGCACATCAGGCGGAGTTGGCGGCGTATGAGTTGAGTGGGGGGTTGGGCGGCGCTCGTTTGGCGAACTGAGGTAGTTCGAACCGCAGAAATCAAATGTGGGAGCGGGCTTGCCCGCGAAGGTGGTGTGTCAGATACAGACTTGCTGGCTGACCCACCGCATTCGCGGGCAAGCCCGCTCCCACAGGTTGAACGGTGTACACGTTGATTGAGTGGTGTCCTGACAACACAGACGAGGAATGTTAGCTTGCTTGGCATTCTTCCGTAGTCGATGAGCCCGCCTGCAATGAAAAAGACCGTCCTCGCCTTCAGCCGTATCACCCCGCCAATGATCGAACGCCTGCAACAGGATTTCGAGGTGATCGCGCCCAATCCCAAACTGGGTGACATCAACGCGCAGTTCAACGAAGCCCTGCCCCACGCCCACGGCTTGATCGGCGTGGGTCGCAAGCTGGGCCGCGCGCAGCTCGAAGGCGCCGGCAAGCTGGAAGTGGTCTCCAGCGTCTCGGTGGGCTACGACAACTACGATGTGCCGTACTTCAATGAACGCGGGATCATGCTCACCAACACCCCTGACGTGCTCACCGAAAGCACCGCCGACCTGGCCTTCGCCCTGCTGATGAGCAGCGCGCGCCGCGTCGCCGAGCTGGACGCCTGGACCAAGGCCGGCCAGTGGAAAGCCAGCGTTGGCGCAGCGTTGTTCGGTTGCGATGTGCACGGCAAGACCCTGGGCATCGTCGGCATGGGCAATATCGGCGCGGCCGTGGCCCGTCGCGGGCACCTGGGGTTCAACATGCCGATCCTGTACAGCGGCAACAGCCGCAAGACCGAGCTGGAACAAACGCTGGGCGCACAGTTGCGCAGCCTTGACCAGTTGCTGGCCGAAGCGGATTTCGTCTGCCTGGTGGTGCCGTTGAGCGACAAGACCCGTCACCTGATCAGCACCCGCGAGCTGGGCTTGATGAAATCCAGCGCGATCCTGATCAACATCTCCCGTGGCCCGGTGGTGGATGAGCCGGCACTGATCGAAGCGCTGCAAACCCAGCGGATTCGCGGGGCGGGACTGGATGTGTATGAGCAGGAGCCCCTGGCGCAATCGCCGCTGTTCCAACTGAGCAATGCAGTGACCTTGCCGCACATCGGCTCGGCGACAGATGAAACCCGCGAAGCCATGGCCAATCGTGCGTTGGACAACTTGCGCAGTGCCCTACTGGGCCAGCGTCCGCAGGATCTGGTGAACCCGCAAGTGTGGAAAGGCTGACCTCTCACTACGGTGGGCGGGTGCTTCTGGGGGGGAGTTGGCTTGCCTGCTCCCACAGAAACCCGCCCGATACAAAACCCGGTTAAAGCCTGGCGCCCTCAAGTCGATAACTCGGTATAGATCGTCATCCCTGATCCTCAGAAGGTTTTTATGTCCACCACCAAAGCCCGCGCAGACTCACTCTCGCTTCTGCTCTTTACCTTACGTAGCGGCAAGCTGATGGCGATCAACCTGCTGAAAGTCAGCGAAATCATTCCCTGCCCGCCGCTGACCAAGCTGCCGGAGTCCCACCCCCACGTCAAAGGCATCGCCATCCTGCGCGGAGCCTCGCTGTCGGTGATCGACCTGAGCCGCGCCCTCGGCGAAATGCCCCTGCAAGACCCGGACGGCGGCTGCCTGATCGTCACTGACGTCAGCCGTTCCAAGCAGGGCCTGCATGTACAGGCGGTGAGCAAGATCGTGCACTGCCTGACCACCGATATCCGCCCGCCGCCCTACGGCTCCGGCGGCAACCGCGCGTTTATCACCGGGGTCACCCAGGTCGAAGGTGGCTTGGTACAAGTGCTGGATATTGAAAAAGTCATCCACGGCATCGCCCCGGCGCCGGTTGAAGCAGCGCCGACCGACCTGACCATGGAAGAAGCCGAAGTGCTGGGCAACGCCCGCATCTTGGTGGTGGATGACAGTCAGGTCGCCCTGCAGCAATCGGTACACACCCTGCGTAACCTCGGCCTGACCTGTCACACCGCGCGCAGTGCCAAGGAGGCCATCGATGTGCTGCTGGAGCTGCAAGGCACGGCCGAGCAGATCAATGTGGTGGTATCGGACATCGAGATGTCCGAAATGGACGGTTACGCCCTCACCCGCACCCTGCGTGAAACCCCGGATTTCAAAGACCTCTACGTGCTGTTGCACACCTCCCTGGACAGCGCGATGAACAGCGAAAAAGCCCGCCTGGCCGGGGCCGATTCGGTGCTGACCAAGTTTTCTTCGCCGGAACTGACCAAGTGCCTGGTGATCGCCGCCCAGACTGTGGCGCAAAAAGGCCTGTAAGCGGTGAGCGAGTATTTCCAGCTGCTGCGCCGCGACCTCACCGCCAGCCTGCCCGCGCCGCAATGGCCGGCGGGTACGCAGTTGGATCACTACCGCGACGCGCTGGCCCCGGCGATTCATGCAGTGTTGCGCATGACCCAGGACCAAGGCGGTGGCCGCGTACCCGGCCTGGATGAATGGCGACACCAGTTTGTCACCGACGCCGAATTCGACCCGACGCTGTGCCTGGTAGCCAGCAACGCCGACGGTATTCTCGGCGTGGCGCAATGCTGGACCAGCGCGTTTATCAAGAATCTCGCCATACACCCCTGCGCCCAGGGCCAGGGGCTGGGCCGTGCGTTGTTGCTGCACTGCTTCCAGGTGTTCAAGCAACGCGGCGAACCCTACGTGGATCTCAAGGTGCTGGAGAGCAACCTGCGCGCACGCAAGCTCTATGAAAGCGCTGAAATGAGATTCGTCCTACGCGATGTCGTCGCAGCAGACTGACAGGCACTGGCGCACAACTTGCTTCCAGACAGGCTGAGCGGTGGACAGAGGTAAAAACCCGTCACCGCTCAAGTGTGCCCTTTGACCTAGCCTGGTGACAGATCCGCCATGAACACTCATTTTTCCTGCGTCGGTTGCGGCAAATGCTGCAGCGACCACCACGTCCCCCTGACCCTCGATGAAGCCCGCATGTGGGCGGCGGACGGCGGCCAGGTCATCGTGCTCGTGGAAGGTTTTCTCGCCAGCGGCCTGGGCTTGCCCGCCCAGCAACGCGAGCATGCCGAACGCCGTTCGGTGGTGGTGCCCTGCGGCAACACCGAGGCGTTGCTGGCCATCACCTTTGCCGCCTACAACGCCGGGCGTTGCCGGAATCTTGACGCAGACAACCTGTGCCGCATCTATGAGCGGCGGCCGTTGGTGTGTCGGATCTATCCGATGGAGATCAACCCGCACATCCCGTTGAACCCCGCGGCGAAGGAATGCCCACCGGAATCCTGGGAACAGGGCCCGGCGCTGATCGTCGGTGGCGAACTGGCGGACCCGCAGTTGGCCGCCTTGATCCAGCGCTCGCGCCAGGCCGACCGCGATGACGTCCAGACCAAAGAAGCCGTGTGCGCCTTACTCGGCCTGCGCACCACGGCGCTCAAGGGCGATGGGTTTACCGCGTACCTGCCGGACATGGGCGCGTTTGCCCAGGCGCTTGAATTGGCGACGCAACGGCCGGCCGTGGCCAATGAGTGGGTGTTTCATGTGTCCGGGATGGACATTGCCGAGCAACTGCTGGATGCGGGGGCGCAGATTGCTACCGAGGTGCCGGCCAACTATGCGTTTATTTCGTTGAGGGCGGCGTAGGCAGTACCGGCCCCTTCGCGGGCAAGCCCGCTCCCACAGGTGATCGGTGTTGGCGGGCTGTCAGTGCTCGGCT